>JAAZAN010000177.1 GCA_012514315.1 Chloroflexota bacterium | reverse complement strand
CTCGATCTTGGCGCAGTTGAGAAAGGCCTGAATCGCCCGAGATACGGTATCGAAGTCAGCCGATTTGACTTTGAAGTGCTTGAGGATACTAAGGAGCTTCTCTCGCCACGGGAAGGCATCATCCTCATCAATGGCATCAAGAACGGTGCTAGACACAAAGGCCCTGCTACCCCTACCGTAGAATGTCTTACGCCAATCGACAATGCTGGACACGAAATCCTCCACGTCCTCCACAGACGATGTGTCCATTCTTGGAAGAGACAGTAGATAGGGATCTATGCAAAGATGCGGTACACTACTCATGCTGATCCACGCCTGTTCTCTCTGCGCGCCTCTTTTTCATCGCCGCCCGCAAAATGCCTTCGGCCTCTCGCGAGCTCTGGTCGAAGAATCCCTCCGGCCAATCCAGGATGGCTCCGTATTCGTTGATTTCGACCTCTCGAAACGAGGAACCCTCAGCCCCACGTTCGACGAAGTACACCTTGACCGCCTCAACCCAGGGGTTATGCTTGAGCGCAGCCGCCGTTCGAAAGCGAATGCGGTTAATCAGGTACTCGCTGTGGGTCTCAATGATGCACTGCTTCCCCAGTTGCGTCATCGACAAGAATAAGTCCGCAAGGAGTGTTTGGACCTTTGGGTGGAGATGCAATTCCGGCTGCTCGAACACCAGGGTCGTATCCGGTTCCGCAAGCAGACTGGTCACCAGGATCGGCAGGACCTGGCTCACTCCGACCCCAACGTGAGTGAGGTCGTGATGCCGATTGCCGCCGGCGATGCCTACCACCAGCTCATGACCGAACTTCCCTTTGTCGTGGCTCTCGATGCTCTCGGCAACGTCAAGATACTTAAGCCAATCCACGACAGCGGCATCAAGCGTTCGCACGACTGGTGCAGGAACGACCTCGTCTCTGGCAAAGGCCGAGGTCGGGATGTACCGTATCAATCGATTCTTGTGTAGGTCCAAGACGGCAGCTGTATGCTCGCCCCTAAGACCGATGTCAGATGGATCCGCTGTAGGGGCCAGCGGGTAGAGGGCCTTAGGTTCGTCACGCAGCGGCCCGAGGTAACGAAACGAAGTTGTGAAGAAGTGATCCAGGTTAACGCAAGCATCGCTAAGAATGCCCGGTGTTCGGTTGAAGGTGACTCCTGGCTGGTCGCCAAGTTCTTCGCGTAAGGCAGAGATCACCAGATCCTCGAATCCTTCGTGGGCAATTTGCCGGCGAAAGCCCAGCAGGTATTCGGGCGGAAGCAGTCGAAGAGTCTCCAGGAGAGAATCCTGGGCTCTCTCCAATTCCAGAGTGATCTCCTCACGCTTGGACATGTAGTTCTTCAGCGTTTGTGTCAGCTCATTTGCACCTGCAATTATGGCCACCTGCATGACGTACTCAACGATGGCTTTTGGAATGACGATTTTTCGTTTGTTTAGCGCGCGCGCTGAACCTGGACGTTGGTCTCCGCCCAACAGGGTACTGACAATGAGTTCCGCTGATACGAGCACCGGATCGAATCCGAGCGCCAGTAACCCCGGG
>JAAZAN010000176.1 GCA_012514315.1 Chloroflexota bacterium | reverse complement strand
TCCGTAACGTGTACGTGCCCGGTGTCAGGCCGCTTACATCCCATTGAGCCAGCGTCCCATCCCGTACCTGGGCCAGATGGGGACCGCTTATCCAGCCCCATCCGCTCGGATTATCACCCAGGCCGAACTGGACTTCGTAGCGATCGAAGTTGGGTAACTGGATCGTGCCTCGTACGTGCACGATGCCCTGAACCGTTGCTCCCTGTGCGGGATAGCTGATGTGTAGCTCCGGTCTGACGGTCTGTTCAGTGCACCGTTCCTGCGGGGCCATTGGTACTCCACCGAAGAAGTCGGGATGAACTTGAGCCCAGGCACGCCCTTTCTCGTCATTGATGACTAGCATGAGCTGCTCGACGATGTGGTCGGGGCAGTATTCGTTCGCCAAAAGCCCTGTCGGTGCATCAATCTGTACCATCTGATACCAGCCATACTCCGCTTCGAGCGGCGGTTGATCCTGGGCGAACAGCTCTATTCGCCGGCGTGGACAGAACTCGTTCGCCCGCGCCCCCGAATCAGCACAAATCTCCATGTTGACAACGCCGGCGGGCCGTGCGAAATCGCGTGCTGGGAGATCCGCATGTGCCGCTGCCATGAAGTCGTGCCATATCGGCCCCGCGGCAGCGACGCCCGGTAGACGATCCATAGGCGAGTTGTCCGAGTTCCCTACCCACACGCCGGTAACAAGGTCCGGGGTGTAGCCGATAGTCCATGCGTCGCGGTAGTCATCCGTAGTGCCTGTCTTGGCTGCGGCAGGGCGATCCAGCTCGAGCACACCAGGGCACGAGAACTCAATGCAACGCGCCCTCACATCGGCAAGAATGCTCGTGATAAGATAGGCGTGTTCTTGTCGGATCACTTGCTCTCCAACCATTGCCGTATTGTCCATTACAACGTTGCCGCGACTATCCTCAATCCGAAGGATTGGACTGAGCGGCATTAGTACACCGGAGTTGGCAAAGACTCCAAATGCACCCGTCATCTCCAGAAGTTTGGCCTCACCACCACCCAGCGTCAGCGCCAGTCCGTAGGAGGGTCGCTGGTCATACGGATAGTCTGGACACTCTATCTCCGGGTGGACCAGCGACTCAACGCCCAGACGCGCAGCTATGTCGAGTAGTCCGTCCACACCGACATACTGCAAGGCCTCTACGGCCGGGACATTGTACGAATTCGCCAGGGCCTCGCGCATTAGCATTGGCCCATGGAACTCCCTGTCGTAGTTCTGTGGAACGTAAGGTGGGTTGACGCCATCGGGGAACTGCGTCTCTAGATCCCAGAAGAGCGTGGCTGGAGTCCAGTCGCGTTCAAAGCTCGCCAGGTAGGTCAGCGGCTTGATGGATGAACCGGGTTGGCGGCAACGCAGAGTCACATTCACTTGCCCATCGATGCTTTCGTTCTGAAAGTCTGCTGAGCCAACCATCGCGCGGATCTGGCCTGTGCTTGGATCGATGGCAACGAGTGCTCCATTGGATGCATTTCGTGCAGCCAAGGCAGTGACTCCGTCCCGCACAGTCTCTTCAGCGAGTGCCTGCAACCGGGGATCCAGAGTGGTGTAGATCCGCAGACCGGCTCCACGATAAAGAGCCTCGGGGCCATACATCGATTCGACCACCTGACGGACGTAGACGACGAAATGTGGCGCAACGCTCAAGTCCAGTTGGGGCGCCCTGAATTCGTACGATTGCATCTCAGAGGCCGCGGCTGCTGCCTCAGCCTGGCCGATGTAGCCAGCCTCAATCATCAGATCTAGCACGTTCTTGTGTCGTGACAGCGCTTGGGCTCGTCCGCCGCTGAAGGGATCATAGACTGCTGGTGCTTGCGGTAGTCCGGCCAGAAACGATGCCTGAGCCAGATTCAGATCAGCGGCGTTCACCCCGAAATATGTCTCTGCTGCCGCTTGAATCCCATACGCGTGGGCGCCGTAGAAGGCCTCGTTGAGGTAGATCTCTAGAATGGTGTCTTTGGGGTACGTACGGGATAGCTCAGTAGCCAGTACGATTTCCTTGAGCTTGCGCCAGCTTGTCTGCTGAACGCGTTCCTCAGGTTCCAGGAGGACGTTGCGCGCCAATTGCTGAGGTATCGTGCTCGCGCCCGAGACGATTCTCTGTTCAGAGAAGTTATAGTACAACGCCCGGGCTATTGCAATAGGATCGAACCCTGGATGCAGATAGAAGTCGCGATCCTCCGTGGCAATGGTGGCCTCAATCAAACTAGGCGATATCTCACTGAGAGGCACGTATGTGCGCCTTCCACCATGGGGATCGATCACCTCATACAGAAGGTTCCCTTCACGGTCATAGATCTTGCTGCTCACGAAGACTGTCTGGTGTGACTGAAGCTCCTGAGGGGATGGCAGTTGGTTCGCGATGTATACATACCCAACTACCGCAGAGGCTGTTCCCAGGAAGAAGACCAGTACCACGACAACGACCAGAGCGAAGAACGTGCCCATCAGTGTTCTCCCAATCTTGTTAGTGGATCGGCGCTGCGTTGGCTCGTCATCATGGCTTCCACCGTGCGACGGTGTCACAGGCGCCTTCGATGTCGCCGTCGGGATGCGGTGAGGTACGTAGCCAGATCGCTGTGGCGGCGGAACTGAGCGTTGCGGGGCCATCGTCGATATCGCGCCTGGTTGAACGTGTCGCGTCTCGCCCGTTGTATCCCACGGTGTGCCCGGAGACTCTCCGGTCCAATTATTGTTCGACGAGACTCTATGCGCAGGCTGCGTATCAGCCAGCGAATGACCCGCGCTCAATCGCCACGTTAAGTCGGGACTCTCCCACGTCTCTGGCGGGTACGATTCATTCCCTGCTGATCCTTGATCTTCATGCATGTGGATTCTCTAGCTTATTGACGTCGAGACCTACGCGCAGGTTCCATAAGGGCGGGCGCTACTGCGACGGCGAGGGTCTACCCTTGATCAGCAGAGTCCACGTGCCCTTCTGAACGGTCTCGTCCCGCTGATTCAGAACAGCGACATCGAAGAACACGAAACCGCCCCCCTGCCCAGGCACTGCCCGCTTCCGTACGACCGTGAAACATCCGCGGATGGTATCACCCAGTCGGATTGGACCGCGGAATTTCCATTCCAGGCCAGTGAACGCCTGAACCGTTCCCTCGACGAAGCCCAGACGAGCTGCCAGTCCAGACGCTACACTGAGACCCAGGAGCCCGTGGGCGATTCGCTCGCCGAACTGGTTCTCCTGGGCGAATTCCGCATCGGTATGGATCTGGTTATAGTCTCCAGATAGCCCTGCGAAGAGCACGACATCTGTTTCAGTGATCGTGCGCCCTACGGACTCCACTGTATACCCGATCTCCAAATCCTCGAAGTAGTTACCCCGTGGTTGATTCTGCTCTGACATAGTGCGCTCCCGTTTGATTGGTTTGTCTCCGTGTCAGCTGGCCTCAAAGAGGCCTTGACCTCAGTTCCCACAGTATTTGTCCTGGAACACACCATCCGCCGAGTGGCTTCGACGCCGCGGCTTTCCGGCCGGCCTAGCCGAGGGTATAATGCCGTCACACCAAACAGGAGGCGCCACAGGCACTCATGGCGGAGAAGCTCAGCAAGGGTATCCAAATACTGTATAGCCGGATCACGTGCCAGGGTGTCTGGACGACAGCTCTTTGGGCTGCAGACCACGCAGTCAGAATCATCACGGGGGCGCCGCTTCGACATCTCACTGAGATCACCCCGCATCTCTATGTAGGAGGCCAGTACCGGAAGCGGGGCTGGTGCCGCCTCGCCGCGCGTGGCATCACGGCCGTTGTGAATTTGAGAACCGAGTTCGACGATTCCGAGAAAGGCATTGCCCCGGCCAGCTACCTCTACCTGCCTACAGTCGATGACACACCTCCATCGCTTAATCAGCTTGCTGAGGGTGTCGCCTTCATTCGGCGCGAGGTTGGCCGCGGAGGTGCTGTCTACATCCACTGCGGTGCCGGTGTAGGTCGAGCACCAACGCTCGCGGCTGCCTACTTGGTCAGCACAGGGCTTACTCCCGATCAGGCGTGGGCGCTGATTCAAAGCAGACGCCCCTTCGTGCGACCCAAACCGGAGCAGGTTGAACAGATTGAGGACTTTCTGGCTATGATCCGGCCTGAGGCGCCGGCTTGCGGTCCGGCGTCGCCCTGAAGCCCCTGGGCCACAAGTCGATCTACCCTGGACATAGGTAGTCTGTCTAGTTCATCAGTCTGAACCCAGCGAAACGCGGCACAATCTAGACATTGTGGCACACCGAACTCGACGTGACACAGAAATGCGTATAACGTGATCCGAAAGTGCGTATAAGCATGATCGACGACCGCGAGAAGCTCATCGATCTCAACTATAATGTCTAGTTCCTCCTTCATTTCACGTCGCAGACACTCGGGCAGTGTCTCACCTTCCTCCCGTTTGCCTCCAGGGAATTCCCACAGTCCTCCCAGCATATCGTTCTGGTGACGCTGGGCAACCAGTACGCGCCCCGTACCATCCAGTGTCACAGCGGCAGCCACGTCATAGTGAGGTACCCGCCGGCGTTGTGGGCGCATCGGCAGCAATTCCGGGGTTCCCGACTCAAGAGCTGCGCAGGCCTCAGACCAGGGGCACTCTGTGCATCGCGGGGCTCGTGGCATGCAGACCGTTGCCCCCAACTCCATCATGGCCTCGTTGAATCGCCCGGCTTGCCCCAGAGGCAACAGTCCTCGCGCCAAGTCATCCAGGTGATGTTGCACATTCGCGCTGGCTGGATCCCCCTCAACGCGAAACACCCTACACAGGACGCGACGGACGTTGCCGTCCACTGCTGGGACGTTCTCACCAAATGCGATCGACGCAAGTGCTCCGGCGATATAGGGCCCGATTCCCGGTAATGCTCTCAGTGCTGCTGCATCACTCGGGAACTTGCCATCGAGGTCGTTGACGACAATCCTTGCGCACGCATGCAGATTCCGAGCTCGGGCATAGTATCCCAGGCCTTCCCAGGTTCGCAGTACATCCTCGAGCGACGCCTCAGCTAGCGTCTCAATCTCTGGAAAGCGCGTCAGGAATCGTTCATAGTATGGAATGACTGTGTCCACTTGGGTCTGCTGGAGCATCACTTCAGCCAGCCAGACCCGATAAGGGGTGCGATCGTGACGCCACGGTAGGTCCCGAGCGTTTCCCTCGAACCAGTCGAGGAGTCTGAGAACAAGCGATTTGCACAAGCGGTCATCAGATGCGCAACCAGCCATACGGGTGATACTATACCTTGCTCCGTGCGGAAGGCAAGCTGGCTACGTATGCAGATTGCGTATTCGGGCACTTTCTGTTATCATCTGATCCGCGAGGATAACCTACATGAAGATTGGCATCATCTCTGACACACACGACTATCTCAGCAACGTCTACACGGCACTGGATCTCCTCCGCGACCAGAGTATCACAACAGTCCTTCACTGCGGCGATGTGTGTGGCCCTCAAGTCATGCAGGGATTGGCCGAATTCGATGTCTGGATCGCACAAGGAAATATGGATCGGAATCTGGGTCTGTTCACAGCCAGTGCCCTTCCATTGACGCGGGAGCGCCTCTCCTGGTTTCATTCATTGACATTTGATGGGCATTCGATTGCTTTGTTGCACGGCGATGATATCGGCTTGTTGAACAGCTTGATACTGTCCGGGCGTTACTCGTTCGTGCTACATGGCCACACGCATCAGCGTCGGGATGAGTTGTTTGGATCGACGCGAGTCATCAACCCGGGTGCCCTGGGTGGAACCCGTCGACAGAACCGCTCGTTCTGCATATTGGACCTCGAGGTTGGTGTGCCCGAGTTCATCAACATTCGGTCTATGTACGATCTGTAATTGTGATCGACAAAGCTGTAGCGTATCCACATGGATTCCATCGCGGTGATATGATGAGTCGGCCAGCCGAACAATGGTGGACTGGCTAAGGCTGTTTCACTTTATCATCGCTGTGTACCTTTGAAGCATACGGGGAAAGGACTACCAAGATGAGCAACTTGCAGCCTGTGCCTGCTGATCAACTCTGCCACGTGTGCGATCCTGCGCAGTTCTCGTTCCAGACGACCGATGAGCTGGAAGACCTTGATGAGATCATTGGACAGGAGCGAGCTATCGAGGCGATCCAATTTGGGATTGGCATTCAGAGCCAGGGCTACAATCTCTTTGCTCTCGGCCCCAGTGGTACGGGCAAACGCACCACGATCCGTCGTTTCCTTGATCAGCGGGCAGCTGCCGAACCGACGCCCGACGATTGGTGCTACATCAACAACTTCGAGCAACCCCACAGGCCACGTGCACTGCGCCTCCCCGCTGGCCGCGGCACTGTTCTGCGCGACGATATGAAGCTCCTGATCGACGAATTGCGCACAGCCATTCCTGCTGCCTTTGGGAGTGAGGATTATCGTACCCGACGCCAGGAGGTCGAGGAGGAGTTCAAGGAGCAGCAGGAAGATGCCTTTAAGGAAGTTCAGCGTCAGGCTCAGGAGAGAAATATCCGGCTGATTCGGACGCCTGCGGGATTGGCGTTCGTCCCCATCCGAGATGATGAGATCTTGGGACCCGATGAATTCCAGAAGCTGCCGGACGAGGAGCGTGAGCGGATTGAGCAGGACATCGCTGATCTTCAGGCGCAGCTTCAAGCCACGGTGCCTAAGGTTAGGGAATGGGAGCGAAAGGCTAGGGAGAAGGTCAAGGAGCTGGATCGCGAGGTCGCTTTGTTCGCTGTAGGGGCTCGGATTGAGGAACTCCGCAGGAAATTCAGTGAGTTCCCGGCGGTAGTTGACTATCTGAATGCAGTCCAGGAAGATGTAATCGACAGTGTGGACGAGTTCCGTAATACGGAAGAGAGCCCGCAGCAGTTCATGGGGGTTGCGGTACCCCGTTCCATCACCGAGTCTGCATTACTGCGCCGATATCAGGTGAATGTCCTAATCGATCACAGCAAGTCCGAAGGCGCCCCAGTTGTCTATGAAGACAACCCAACCTATCTGAACCTGATCGGGAATATCGAACACGTGGCGCACATGGGGGCGTTGATGACGGACTTCACGCTCATCAAACCTGGCGCTCTGCATCGAGCCAACGGTGGATACTTGATCATTGATGCCCGCGAGCTGCTGTCTCAGCCCTATTCTTGGCAAGGTATTAAGCGAGCGCTTCGTTCTCAAGAGATCAAGATTGAATCACTTGGCCAGGCGCTCAGCCTTGTGACCACTGTCTCACTTGATCCAGAGCCTATTCCGCTGGACGTCAAGATCGTGTTGATCGGCGAGCGACAGCTCTACTATCTGCTATATCAATTCGACCCAGATTTCAGCGAGTTGTTCAAGGCTGCCGCCGATTTCAATGTTGACATACCGCGTACCCCTGAGAGCAGTCATCTCTACGCACGTCTCATAGCCACGATGGCGCGCAAGGACGATTTGCGTCCGCTTGATCGCAGCGCTGTTGCGCGTATATTGTCCCACAGTGCCAGGATGGCTGGCGATGCTGAGAAGATGTCCATTCACCTGCTGACTATGTCCGACCTGTTGCGCGAGACAGACTATTGGGCCAGTATCAATGGCAACGGGGCTGTGACTGCCGACGATGTGCAGCGAGCTATTGATGCTCAGATCCACCGAGCGGATCGGGTGAGGGAACGTATGCAGGAGGAGATCCTGCGTGGGACGATCTTCATTGATACGACCGGCGCACATGTTGGCCAAGTGAATGCACTGTCAGTGATCAGTCTGGGGGAGTTCTCGTTCGGGCGACCCAGTCGGATCACAGCCCGGGTACGCGTCGGGAAAGGGCAGGTGGCTGATATTGAGCGAGAGGTCGAACTGGGTGGCCCCCTACATTCCAAGGGAGTCCTCATCCTGACCAGCTTCCTAGGCGCCCGGTATGCGGCAGAACGACCATTCAGCCTGTCGGCTAGCCTGGTTTTCGAGCAATCATACGGTGGAGTGGATGGAGACAGTGCCTCCCTGGCAGAGCTCTGTGCGCTGCTCTCGGCTCTGGCGAATGTTCCCATCCGGCAATCGTGGGCGATGACAGGATCGGTCAATCAGTTCGGCCGAGCCCAGCCGATCGGTGGTGTGAACCAGAAGATCGAGGGTTTCTTTGATGTGTGCCTCGCTCGAGGACTAACAGGGGAGCAAGGGGTGATCATCCCCATGGCAAATGTGAAGCACTTGATGCTTCGTGAAGATGTCGTTGAAGCTGCTAGGGCTGGGAAGTTTCACATCTATGCTGTTCAGTCAGTCGATGAAGCGATG
>JAAZAN010000175.1 GCA_012514315.1 Chloroflexota bacterium | reverse complement strand
GGCACACCGTTCTCAAACGTTTCTTCGGTCAGAATGTGCGCCGGTATCGTGAAATGCTGCCATACGCCTGGCAGATCTGTGAAGCGCAGATCAACCATCTGCACCTTAGCCGCCATGGCGAGGACATCAGCAATCGTCTTGGACATTATTCTTCCTTTCAAGTTCTCGGGAATCTACCGGGGCCAGTATAGGGGCGTGTGAGAATGCGCGCAAGTACCCGTTTGGGTAGTATTGCGGATCACATGGAGTCGGAGACGCGCAATCTGACGGCATCCAAATCCCTTCTTTATCTGTTCTTTATATCACCTTGCCCGCGTAGGGGGCAGCATCAGGAGTGGATCATTCCGAGAAATTCGGCGCCCGGAACCGTAGACGCGGGCTAGCGGTTGCGCGATAATGAGCTAACGGAGGTGCGAAGATGGCAGACAGTGTCTACAAGGTGATCACATTGATCGGGACCAGCACGGAGTCCTGGGAGAAGGCTGCAACAAACGCGGTTGAGATGGCCGCGAAGTCGCTGCGAGGGCTTCGCAAGGCAGAGGTCGTCGAACTCGACATGCATCTTGAAGAGGGTAAAATCCTGGCCTATCGTGCCAAGCTAAGGGTGTCGTTCAAGTACGACGGCGGAGACTGAAGCCCACTCACTGGCGTGCGAAGCGAGACGGCTATGTATGAAAGGGCATAACCCGCTGTCTGACGGAGACTTTGCTGCGGAGAGTCGGTCAGTCAGCGGTCCAGCGCGCCCTGTGACGGGTCGGTGGTTCTGCTGAACCGCGCTGCGGGAATATTGTAAACCAATGTACTGATGCCGCGGCTGCGATCGCTCGTGGATTCTCGACCGGCAGCATCACTGAGACGCATCCGCGCCAGTGAGTCTGCCAGTCTGCGGTGCAGAGCAGGACTATCGGCAGTCGCTCAGCACCGGGCGAGACTGGTTGTCGGGCAGAGTATGACCCAGGCGGCCGATCCAGTGCTTGGCCAGATCACCCAGGTACTCGATCCGGCTCATCACCCAGCACTGCAGGTCAAAGGGGGCGCGCTGGGTCTTGGCCCTGGCCGCGAGTCGTTCTTGCTGCACCGCGCGTGCCATCTCGCGCATCTGTTCCTGGTTTCTTCTCTCGAACTCAGTGAAGTCAATCATCGCGTCCTCCTCATTTTGTCTCCAGATCGTGACTATCCTACTCTGTTGCCGTGAGGAGTTCGTTTACTCCCGCATTCACGACGTAGCTCCTTCGGCTTGCAATCCGCTACGCTCACATAGTCCTCCATTTCCTTGATTGCCGTACTGCATGCGGTCGGATGAGCGCGGTGTCGCACCGCGACCCCCCCTTCGCACCAGCTTTGCATCCCGGATGACAGAATGGTACAATGAGGGACACTATTGTAGAACAAACTGAAAATTAGTCTCGCGCCATGAGGGGTCTATGCTCATGATGGGACATATGGCTAATGCCTAGGCTCGCTGCACGACTGCTCGGGGCGTTTCAGGTCGAGTTGGACGAACAGCCGGTCGGCGGCTACTCTTCGGCGAAGGTGCGGGCGTTGCTCGCATTTCTGCTCATGGAGCGCGAGCGTCCCCACAGTCGCGACGAGCTCTGCGGCTTACTCTGGCCGGACGAGCATCAAGAGGTGGCGCAGGCCAACCTCCGCCAGGCACTGGCCAACTTGCGCCAGGTGCTTGGCGATCGGACTGCGACAACGCCGTTCCTGACCGTGACGCGTGAGAGCATTCGGCTGGCAGAGGAGGCGGATTGCTCGGTGGACGTGCAGGAATTCCTGGATCGGCTCGACCGCTGTCGACTGCACAATCACCGGCGGCCCGAGGCATGCGCGTTGTGCATCGAACGCCTCGACGGAGCTCTGCGACTCTATCGAGGTGATTTCCTCGACGGACTTTACATCGATGCAGCACCGGAATATGACGCGTGGGCCGCGGCCCAACGCGAGCGCGTGCGCAGCAATGTCCTCGCGGCCTTGTCCACCCTGGCCGAACATTACCTGCTGACCGGCAAGCACGATCTGGCTGGCGAATTTGCCCGGCGTCAGCTGGAGCTTGAACCCTGGCACGAGGAAGCGCACTGTCAACTCATGCGCTCCTGCGTGCTCGCCGGCAACCGGTCCGCAGCGCTTAACCAATTTGAGACGTGCCGCCGCATCATGGCAGCCGAATTCCACGCTGAGCCTTCTGCCGAAACGCAGGCGCTACTGAGGC
>JAAZAN010000174.1 GCA_012514315.1 Chloroflexota bacterium | reverse complement strand
GCATACCATTCGGTGTACACTATCGTCCCTCCCAGAGTCTGCTAGTGGTGCACCAGTCGCACCGTGGCTATGCCAAGCGCCGGCACGGAGACCTCAACGACATCGTCCATCAACGTCAGTTCACTCTTATCTCGCTCGAGCAGGTCCGTCACGGTCGTCCGGCTCAGAACGCCCAGACCGTGCGTCGACACGCGGGCCAAAGCCTCAGTTCCTGCGCATTCCCATAGCCGTACAATCAGACCATTTTCCTCGGCAACCTTGAACCCCGCCAGAACAACGTGATCCGGGCTAACTTCCAGGAAGCTGTGGCTCTGCTCCGGCAGCTCCCCGTTCTGGCCCGACGTGAGTGGCACAGCCAGAAGCTCGTTGTTGTCCTCCCAACCGAACCGGACGGCGCTCACAGGATCGAAGCCACCTGCGTGACCACACAGACTGTAGCGATAGACGAAGCTATCATTGCCCGCCTGGTCACGGATGATCTCGTCCCAGTCGATGCAGTTGGCCATGGCAAGCGCTAGAATTGTGCTGTTGTTCGGATCCGGCCGCAAGGGATCCTCCAACGTCGTGCGGTGACCGAACTCCACAATAGCCGAGTCGGCCTGTGACAGAATGACACCGAATTCGTCGTTGAAGGTGTCCACGAAGTGGCGCACGGCCGTGACGGCCTGCCCCGCGCCAGGAACCTGATCGTCGCCGGGCGTGATGATTGCGCCCGGCGCCTCGAACCGATACTGTCTGTCCGAAACCCGGAAGGGAAAGGCGAAGTCTAGCTCCTGCTTCTCCGATGTGGGTATCTTCTCAAGCTCGTTGCGAATATCCACACGGTCAAGATGCGCATACAGCGTGATGATGGATCGGAGAGAAGTGTTCTTGAGCCCAGTCTCGACGACGACTTGAGCGGAGACCGCACCGCACTCGCCAAGCCTGACGACCGCATTCGAAGGGGTGTACTCGATCCCATCAGAGAAGTACAGACACTGATTGACATGGTATGGGCTGCTATCATCCACCAGCTCCCGACCGCGCACCTTGTCAAAGAGGCTCTCAATGCCGCCGGTCACCTGACTCACAGTAACACGGTACAGAGGCCCTTCCAGTGTGTTGGCGTCGTCATCCCAGACCCACTCGGGGCCGGCGGGCAGCTCACGGTCAGATTGTAGCTCGAACACCCGATAGCCCACTGAAGGTACGTCTCGCGCCTCGAAGCATAGCACGGGCTTTCCGTCCTCAAGTGCGACCTGTGAAGCCACGGGATCCCCGGTCTCCACATCAACGACAGCAGCGCCCGAGTTCTCACCGGGTATGCGAACGACACCCGATCTCGGCCAGCCCAGCCCATTGAAGACCGCAAACCTGCCCTCTTCCTCGGCAGGGATCTGTGCGGCTAATGCGCACAAGCCATCATCGATGACCGCGTCAAAGGCCGAATTGGCAGCAACCTGCCACTCTCGCCGCAACCGGGCATTGAGGGCTCGGTTTACATCGTTGGCGCCATTCCACGCATGGTCGGCAAGATAGATTGTATTCATCCAGCCCTGCTCGAGCTGCTCGCGGTGTGCTTCATACCATTCAGCATCACGCCGTGACAGAATCGAGCTCAGCTTATCAGCAACCCTAGCGCGCTCCTGAGCGCGCCGCCAGCCAGCGAAATCGTAGGCCAGGCTGACCGGCCAGGCTTCCCAAGACGTACCATAGTCACCCTTGACGACAGGCACGTCAGGCGCCCTCTCGGCGATCTGGGCATCGATGTCATCCCAGAACTGCTTGTGCGATGCGTTGACCAGCTTGGGATACTCCCAATCGTGCGCGTTGTAGGCGGCTACGGTCGCGGACTTCTTGGCGGCCAGGTCCCGGCTGTTCGGAGCCAGATCACCGTAACATCCCACCAGCCCGATCGCGTCAAATGGATACCGATCGGCCAGCTCCTCATAGTATGGGATCGTACTGTCGTGCAGAGCAGTGACCGTTGATCGCAAGTCGCGGAGCAGGAATCTGGCCTCCACGTAGTCGCCGTTCCGCAATCGCACCAAGACACGGCTCCCATCGGGTCCTTCCCAGTAGTGAACCGGCAGCACGTCCAATCGCTCCGCCCACGGGCACTCGTATGGAAGGATGGACTTCACCAGGTGCCCGACGCCACTGTTGGCCAAGACGGTCGCCGCCGCCCAGGTGATCGTTGGTGTCTCCTGATGGTTGGCATACCCCAGGTCTAGATCGTGCTCCTCCGCCCATCGACGCGCAGGGTAGAAGTGGCGGATCAGTTCTTCAAGCGTCAGATCGTTGGTCATACACATGTTGTAGAACGGGTTGAACCCGATCGTGCCGTCTTGAACAGCGCTGAGAAGCCGGCCGGCCTTGTCCGGATACTGCTCAAGATAGAACTCCAGCTCACGTGCATGCACCATGTTGTAGTGATTGTGATCGGACTCGGGACCATCCACCGTCGCCTCGGCAACATTCAGCTCCGCCTCGGTGATAGCGGCATCGTCGGCGTGCACGGCCTGCGTGTTGTCATAGACCCATGTGTAGTCGGTACATGCATCACTCAGCACATAGATGGTCCAAGGACGATGCGTGCCGACCGAGACCTCAGCGGACGCCTCGACGCCATCAGCGATCAGACGAACCACTGCTCGCGGCTCAGCAGATCGGTCGGGCCAGAGGACAGGTGCGTGGCATCGATATTCCGCCACCCCAGGCCGGAGATCCAGGGAAGTGGATACCGACTCACCGCCGGCCTCGATGACAACTGTGGCTCCCACGCACCCATCAGACGGATTGCTGATCGTAACCCCTACCCATTGACGCAGGACGTCATCTACTTTGCCGAAGAATATCGTTTCAGTCGTGGCCACAATAGCCATTGGGCGATCAGTCATCACTCCACATCCTTACAACATAGGCAGAGCTCAGCATCGTCCTGCCAGCTCAGCGGACCGGGAATTGCCATCACTGAATAACAGGAACGGATGGTCTTGCGGTCCTCTTCCTCGATAAGCCGCGTCTGTTGGATGGCCACGGGCACGTTACTGATGTACCTGGCGCCAAACAGCTTGTTCTTGATCACCAGCTCATCCATAAAGACAGGCAGGACTCGCTGTGGGGCGACGTGAAAGTCGTAACTAATCTGCTCCCCATCATTGTAGTATGCGGACAGGGTCACGTCGGCAGGCATCGTACCAGGGTTCAGTATGAACGCCCATTCTGGCTCCTTGAGTCGCACACCGGGCCGGTCGATCACCAGGCCATCGGCATAGTAGTTGACCGCCGATAGCCGGTCATTGCAGATGACCGAATGCATCGCCCGAGTGTACCAGTCATCCCGATCGCCGACGCCATAGTATCCGGTGGTGATCTGGATGATCATCGGTTCGGATGTCTCGATCTTAGCACCGAAGCGCTTGTCACGCAGGACCTCCGGGCATCCGAGCAGATGCAAATTGGCCCCTCTTTGAGGCAGCATGCGGTGCTCCATCGTCGTGGGCTCTGCATCCTCATAGTAAAAGGTGAACTTCATTTTGGACTCACGGGTGGACAGGTTGAACATACACACCCACGTGGACTGCCGGTTTGGCCCCTCGGCCTCCAACAAGTACCCATCAGCGAAATAGTGAACCCTTGACACTGACTACCTCCTCTTCTGACTGCGAATGTGAGTTCCTGCAATTGCTACCCGAACGCGACCGATGAGGCTCCTCCAATACGCGGACCCTGACTAGACGAACTCCTCCCACACACGCCGGGCAACTCCCAGCAGCGCCGCGTCCTCCCCGAGAGACGTCGCAAGAATGCGCGTACCCCGAACATCGACCCAACTGCCACATCGTCGGACGACCTCACGTCTGAGTGGGTCAAGTAACAGATCGGATCCACCCAATATGATCCCTCCTCCCAGGCCAATCACCTGGGGATTGAGGATATGAATCAGGTTCACCAACCCAATCCCCAGATACTCGACCGTCTGGCGCACCACATCAAGCGCCACCTCATCACCCTGGCGGGCCGCCTGGAAAACGACTTCGGCGGTGATCGCTGCATCTCCCGCCATCGCAGACATCACCGTCTGACGCCCCTGAACCAGAGCACCCTCAGCTCGCAGAGCGATCGCGGGGCCTGACGCCAGAGCCTCCAGACATCCATAGCGACCGCAGTTGCATTGCGGCCCATTGGGGTCGATGGTCGCGTGTCCGAACTCCCCGGCAGTTCCACGCCAACCCCGGTAGACGCGTCCCTCCATCAGAATGCCAGCGCCCACGCCCGTCCCGACGACCACGTACACGAAGTAGTCGACTCCGGCACCGACTCCCTTCCACGCTTCGCCAAGTGCGGCTGCGTAAGCATCCATCTCAATCAGGGCGGGGCGCCCGGTTGCGTCACTCAGGAGTTGTCTGAAGGGCACATCTCGGTGGCTTCCTAGCATATTGGGGGCAGAGAAGATAATACCACGCTCGATATCTGCCATGACAGCAGCGCTGCACCCGACACCAAGAACCTTGTGCCAATCCAATCCGGCCCCTGTTGCCAATGCCCGGAAACGATGGGCAAGCTCCTCAACCATGTCCTGTGGGTCCCGCTGCTCACCCAGGAGATAGCGCTCACGGGCCAGCACCTGGCCGTCCACATCCACCAGCCCCAACAGAGCCTTGGTCCCACCAACATCGCAGCACGCTGCATACCGACCTTCTGCGGACATCGGGTCATTCCACCTGGTTCAGAACGATCATGGGATAATCACGACAATTCCGATCCCGGGCGGCCTACCTCTCAGAAGGCAAGGCCGCCCGGACAACTTCTGTGATTCCGCCGCCTTCGCCGCTTTACTCGGACGAAGACGCCATTGCTTGCAGCGTCTCTTCCCTGACGCGAGCCATTCCCTCTTCCGGCGTCTCAGCAAGGTGCATAATGCGATCGAACGCTTCCCCGAGGAGATTGGTATACTCGCCAGCTACAGGGACCATGGGCATCATCGTCGTGAGCGTGCGTCCGTCCTTGACGATGTCACGGGCGACCGTCGCCGCCGGCCACCACAGCCGCTCATCGTCCATCATGCTTTCACGGACAAGGATCTCCTTGAACTTTGAATGGACATTGACCTGATACTCTGTAGAGAGGTAGAAGCGCAGAAGTTCCCAAGACCAATCCGGGTTCGCAGTGCCTGCCGGGATCACGAATGGCCACGTCCAGAACGTCACGGCCGGGTCACCATGTTGTTTGGATGCAGGCGCAGGAGGCGGTGCAGCCGCTCCATAGTCGGTCCCAAACTCCCAGTCTGGGAAGAAGTCGAAAATTTGCTGGCCGGTCCAGTCGCCCTCAACCTGCATGGTCAAGTTACCCGCCAACCAGGGATTTTGCTCACCGCCCTGCGAACCGATACTGGCAGACCACGTATCCAGTTCGTCCACACCGTAGTAATTCACTTGAGCCACCAGGTCATTCAGGGCCTCAAGCACACCTGGGTGATCAGGCGTGGGCTCACCCTTCTCAGCATCCCAAAGACTGCCGCCGAAACTGGATATCCAGGCAAAGCGTGGCCATACCCATGTCGGAAGGGTCATACCCAACCGCTCGATATTGCCGCTACTATCCTGAGTGGTTAACTGATCGACCCAGTCCCACAGTTCGTCTGTATCGGCAGGAAGATCCGTAGCTTCTTTCCCGATCTCAGCGAAATCCCCCGGACGCGTCCAGAGGAGAAAGACACCGCCAGTATCCACCATGCCCCAGACCTTGCCGTCCATTATGCAGCAATCCATTACGCCTTGGATGTAATCGTCGATCGGGAAACCTGAGCCAGATATGTACTCATCCAGAGGAATGATCATATCCCGCACGGCCCAGTTCCCCATGCGCTCCACACAGTCCCACGTGTGGAACAGGTCTGGAGGCGTACCGGCCGCAGCAGCCGTCACAAACGCATCGCAGTTCTGACCAGCGACTGGCTCCACCTCCACATTCGGGTAGGCGAGGGTGAACCGGGCAATGATCTCATGAGTGAACTGCAGCGCCGGCTCGTAGTTGTTGCCCCACCAGTAGACCAATTTTACCTTTTCAGGCGGATTGGACATCGTCGGGGTGAACCCTTCAATCTCCACGCCCTCGGGGAGCTGAATCTCGGCCTCGTGGGTGGGGACAGCAGTTGGCGCTGGAGCTGAAGGAACACACGCTGCCAGGATCGTCCCCGCAGCCGTCACACCCATCATCTTGAGCATCTCACGCCGAGATAACATCGGCTTTTCCATCTGATTCCTCCTCAAAGGTGACATACAACTCTTCCAACTAGAATCTGTCTGCAACATCGGCCCCAGTCGAACTCAGCACAGGCTCTGTAGCATTACTCCCAAATATGGTTCAGCCACCTCCTTTTCACCCACCCGGCCACACCGCGCGAGCCGGGCACACCTCTACCTGTTCTCCTATTTGAAGCCCGTGGTAATCACTCCCTGGATGAACGTCTTCTGGGCCACGAAGAACAGGACAATCATCGGGAGCGTGTACAGAGTGGCTGCCGCCATCATAGCCCCCAGCGCCGTACCTCCGCCAGCCCCGTAGCGCTGCAGGTAGCCCTGCATACCCAGCGAGAGCGTCCATAGATCGCGATTCTTGAGGTAGATCAGAGGACCGGCAAAATCCGTGAAGGTCCAGATGAAGGTGAAGGCAAGCAACGTCGCGATAGCCGGCTTGGCCAGCGGCATCACAATCCGCATGTAGATCCCCAGGTGGGACGCCCCGTCCAGACGGGCAGAGTCTATCAAGTCCTTGGGAATCGTCATGAAGAACTGGCGCATCATGAAGATGAAGAAAGCATCGCCGAAGAACGCCGGCGCCGTCAGAGGCAGAAACGTGTTGATCCAGCCCAGTCGAGTGAAGATGATGAAGACAGGGATCATCGTCACCTGCTGAGGCAACATCATCGTAGCCAGCACAATCGCGAACAGTATGCCCTTGCCCACCCAGTTGATATGCGAGAGAGAATACGCCACCACCGTGCAGGAGAAGAGCCGCCCAACAATTACCACCACACAGATGATGAGCGTGTTGAGCAGGTACTGGAAGAAGTTGATGTATGTGACCCCATAGTAGTAGTTGATCCACATAAACGGATTGGGGATCAGCCGTGGTGGAATCTCAATAATCTGAGAGGGCGGCTTCAGCGATGTGGAGACCAGCCAGATCCACGGGATGAGGAACAAGGCGCTCACGAGCACGATGACAGCGTATGACACGATCTGGGTGATGACTTTGCGCAAGAACGCTACATTCGATCGCCGGCGGGAAACTGTCATTCTGTGTACAGGTTGTGCACTCTCCATCAAGAACCTCCCTCAGACAACAGGACCTGCGGACACTCAGACGACATCGTAGTAGGTCCAGCGTCGCGACGTTCGCATGATGATCAGGGTAACCAGAGCCGTGATCAAGAAGAAAATCCAGGCCAACGCCGAGGCATATCCCATCCTCAAGTACTCGAAAGCCTGAATGTACAGATACAGGCCATAGAACAACAACGATCCCTGGGGCGCGCCGGGGTTTGAACCTCCCCCGCCGATCAGGTAGGCCTGGGTGAAGAAGCCCAGCGACCAGATGATGCCGGTGACCAGCTGGAACAGTGTGACGGAGGAAATCATGGGAAACGTGATGTTCATGAACTTCCGCATACGTCCAGCCCCATCGATCTCGGCCGCCTCATACAGCTCCTGCGGCACGCCTTGCAGGGCCGCAAGGTACAGGATGGTCATGAAACCCACACCCCAGGTCAGCATGAGGATCATGCTGGGCTTGGACCAGGCGGGACTGGCAAACCACAGTGGCCCTTTGATCCCAACCGAGGCCAGCATATTGTTGACCAGCCCCAACCGAGGATTGAGGATCCAGTTCCACAGAATGGCCATCACGACCGGTGGCATCAAGTTGGGCAGGACGTAGATCGTGCGCCAGACGGCCTGTCCTTTAACCTTCAGGTCGAGCAACATGGCGCAGAACAGCGCAAACGCCAGTTGGATCGGGATCCCAAATATCGTCAAGTAGAAGCTATTCCACAGGGCCTGAGGGAAGAATCGGTCCGAGAACAACCTGACATAGTTGTCCAGCCCAACCCAACGCGGCGGCTTGGGCATATCGTACTGTGTGAAACTGAAGTAGAACGACGCCACCATCGGGTAGGCCAGGAAGATGAGCACACCGAGAATCCACGGGAGCCCAAATAGCAGGCCAGCCCAGAATTCCTTGCGGGCCATCGAGCTGTGATTGCGCTTCCGAGGCATCTGCACCGCGGTCATATGAACCTCCTCACGCCGCTCGTAACTCATTCAGCATACCAAGAGCCCGCTCCGCCATGAACTCCCCGCCGCCTGGACCGACCTTCGCCGAGCGCGAGGGCCACGCTTCGAAGCCCGCATGCTCGAACGCCTCTCGCGTGATCACTGTCCCCACATCCCCACCACAGCACGCGGCGACCAACGTCGAACGGAACGGCGAGTCCAGTTTGATCGCCTGCGAGAACTCCACGAACGGCATGCCGGGCAGACCGACGAGCGACCACATGCCCAGGCGGAACACCTGAACACCGCACGGCACCGCCTGAGCATTCTCCTGCTGCATCAGCTCCACTTCCTGAGCAAACGCGTCGGCAGCGCCCGGCGCTTTCAGCTCAACATCCGCACGACTCCAGAATTGCGTGTAGTCTCGAATCGGGAGCACCATCCTCTCGCACGTGTAGCCGAGCTTCACCACAGTATCACCGGGGGTCTCAAGCTGCACAGCCATCACCGCGCTCGCCACGGCATCCTGCGTCTCGTCGAACTCGTGTGCATAACTGACATTGCCCTCACACCCTGGCAACGCCATACAGGTTACGTGCCGTCCAATCCGCTTGTCGACCTCTTCCTGCACAGCATAGGACAGTCCGGCCGATACCTGGTCATCGATATGGAATCGATCGTCGGCAGCGAAGTTCCAGACAAGGCAGATAGGACGTCCGTTCACTCCTCGGACCACCAGGACACTGAACTCCGGATCGATCGGTCCCTCCGGCTCGAGTACCTCATTCGCAGGAACCCCCATCCACGCGGAGATTGCCTTCATGTTGCGCGTCATCAGTCGATGGTTGTAGATCAGATGGGGTAGCGCGGCCCGTCCAACACCGAGCGCGGCATCGGCCAACTGCGACCTGGCCTCCATCACCACGGCAGGCACTTTGGCCACCAATTCGTCCAGATAAGCCTCATTCACTTGAGGCCACCCGACAACGGGCGTGGTGTACGGAGCACCGCGCGTGTGCGAACAGACAACCATAACCGCATTGGGGTCGATACCCGCCTGATCGCTGATTGCAGTAACGAGCCTGTTCGCCGCGTCGGGTTGCAGCCCATAGAGATCGAGAGTGACCAGCGCCAAAGTAACCTGACCATCGAACAGGACCAACGCCTTGGCCATAAGCGGCGAACGAACCCCCCGCGATACTCTTGGGTTCAGCTCCGCGGCCAGCTCAGCCCCGACTTGACAAGTAATCTCCAGCTCGGCGACCCCTGCCTGAAGACGATTGATCATCGCGTTCCTCCTCAATTTCGCTTAAGCCGAGCTACGCTGCGGCCAGTTCTTCCAGAAGCTCGACAGCCTTATCGACCATCAGATATCCGCCCTCGCGCCCGATGCGTGCGTTCAGAGTGGGCCAGACCTCGTAGGAACCTCCCATAAACGCGCGACGTGTAGCAACGTAGCCTGCGTAGTCATTGGCATACGACGCCACATACGTATGCTTGAACGGCGAGCGCTCCTTGATCATCATCTGGAACTCGACGAACATCTCACCGCCCAGTCCAACAAGCGCGGCCTCGCCCATCCTCAGCACCGTAACGACAGACTGATACGTCTCACTCTCCTCACGTTCCTTCTGGAATCGGGCGATTTCCTTGGGTCCGTACCCGGTCCAACCGGGGTACTTCGTCTCGATATCATGTCGCCACCAGTACTGAGTGACGTCGCGCTGAGCGAAGAAGAGCTCTGCTTGACGCCCACCCAATTTGACCTCGGGTAGAGTGCACGCTTCACGATATATGGCGACAATCGCGCTGGTCACGTCATCAGTCGCCTTCTCCAGTCCGTAAGGCTTCTGATAGTCGAAGTAGTTGGTGTTGCCACTGCATCCCGGCGCGTAGAGGCACGGGATGTGTTCACCTAAGCGCTCATCCAGTTCAACCTGGACCGTATAAGGCAAGTCGGCGGAGTACTTGTCGCCGAAGTTGAACGAGTTGTGCCCTGTGAGATTCCACAACATGCACAATGGCCGGTGGGCCGCATCGCGCACGACAAACAGGCCAAAGTCGGGATCGATTGGCCCCTCAGGCCGATACGCCTGGTTCTTTGGAATGCCCATCCAATGTGTCCAGACGCCGTGATTGCGCGTATGGCGCCGGCGGTTGAAGATCAGCCACGGCACGTCGGCAGTAGCCACCCCGATCGATGCTGCCTGCTGACTGGCTTTGGCCTCACACACCGCTTGCACGATCGCCTCGACGACCGAATCCACCCACGCCCTCTCACGCCGCTTGGCCTCGGCATCGAACCCTGGGTTGAACGCCTCTCGATAAGTGTGCAATGAGGGCAGCATAGACGGGGCCACATGGGTGTGCGAGCATGTCATAATGATACTGCCAGCCGGCACCCCACACCGCTCCTCACACAGTTGCGCAGCGCGCGCCGCATCGGGGCGATCGATGCCCAATACATCGAGCGTCACAACGGACACATCAGCCTCACCGTTCGAAAGCACCAACGCCTTCGCATTCAGCGGTGTGAGAAAACCCTTAGCTTCAGGAGCGCCATCGCCTGTCGCCAGGCCCAACTCGGGCTTCAGTTCGACTTCGCTCACACCTGCAAGCAATTCACCAGCCATCATTGAACGTCCTCCTAACTCTTGACTAGCCTACCGGATATCTGGCTACGTCACGCCAGCACTCGATCATAGACTCCACGTTCGACCACGGCGTCTCAGTAACCACTTGATCCACTGCATACAGTACAAACCCGCCGCCAGGCCCCAGAACGCGTACGGCCTCCCGAGTCGCGGCACACACTTCCTCAGGGGCGCCGTGGCCCAGCGTGAGTGCACCATTGATCCCGCCCCACAGACACATGTGACGGCCCAAGCGCTCTTTCGTTACCTGTAGATCGGCGCTGCCCTGCACCGGATCGACTCCCATCAAGCTATCGAAGCCGAGGTCGATGAAGTCATCCATCAGTGCCTGCCACGAGGCAGTACAGATATACGAAAACAGCGCACCGGCTTCGTGGGCCAGATCGACCATCCGTTTGAGGCGCGGCTTGAGTAATCGGCGATAGTTGCGCGGGGTCCAGAAGTCCGTCGACTCGTACCATGCTGAATGGACAATGACCTCCGCTCCTGCATCCAACAGGTAGGTCATCCGCCGCATCTCCCACTCGCACACAACATCGAGCAGTTCCCCGACGAAGTCGGGCTGATCCATTTGGAGCATGAGCAGCGCCTCGGTACCGAGCAGCCAGAGCGCCGCATCTCCCAATGCAGTCCATCCACCTTCCAGCACGACGTTGAGGCGTCGAGCATCCTGGCGCAGTGAGGTAGCAACGCCCTCGAATTCGGCCATGAGATCCGCTGTGGGCTCGCAGAGGAGATGACGCAGCCGAGGCAGGTCGTCCGGGCCCTTGACCGGGAATTCCTTCGATCGCGAGACGTTGTGGTCGCTGAAGAGCCGGACGTCCGGCCCGTACGGCCAATCCTCCGTCTCACGGACGACCTGTCTCATCACACCGTCGGGCGTATCATACTCCTTGACCAGAAGGGGATACCGCTCAGTTTCATCCTGTACCCGCCGAACAGTGATCTCCACACCCAGAATCCGATTGACGTCATAGTGTTCGGTCTTGTTGAGCGGGGGCTGCAACAGCAGCGTGTCGTCGATACCCAGGCTCAAGACGGCTTCGACACGCTCGCTCTGCGTCGCATACGTGAATGGCACATCGCGGTTGCGCCACAACTGCCACATGGGTACGTGATCCGGTTCCTCGCCTCGCATCGCACTCATCAGCCGATCGTGCGACGACCACCCCGCGCCTACTGAGGCAGGCATAGTATCTCCCGTATCTTGAGACGCTTGGCCCCGGTGGTGCTGAACAGGTGGTTGGGGTAGGTGGCATCCATCACGATCGCTGTATCGGCGCCCCTCGACGTACCTCCCACCGCGATAACCGGCTGGAATGGCGCCAGGTAGCCGGCGGCGACAGCGATCAGCACAACCTCGACTGCGACCTTCAGGCCCTGTCCAAACGCGTACAGCGTTGAACGCACGATCTCCTCAGGCGTCGGAGCCTTCCATTTGCTGTAGTCCAACACCGAGCCGTGGAACACGTAGGCCACGTTCGCGGCAACGATGACTCCTTTGGCTTCCAGGTCCCTGTGCACGTCGGAACTGAGGCTCGGGTACTCGGTACCCCACTCCCGGATCAGCGCTCCTTCAGCCACGCTGACCAGTGTCACATCTCCCCCCAGATCCATCTTGTCGGCGAATCTGCCCGCCGTGTATCCCGTGGTGCTCGCCACCACCACATGGCGGATGTCGCCAATGGTCAGGCGGTCGAGAACGACATCCACAACCGCATCGGTATTATCTTGTCCCGGTTTCTCAAAATACAGGCAAGGGCGAACGTAGTTACCCATCGTTCCTCCTGATCGGGCCCGAGCCCGAGTCGGTGCTTGTTCGAGCAACTACTCCAACGGCCCAGGCACGCACGGCACCGACCAGAAGGCCATAACTTCGTCACTGTCGTTCCACAGCACCGCACGAAGCCACTGAGCCGCAATTGGTTGATCGCTGGAGAAGTGCGCTCCACCGTGGACGTTGCGACGTCCGACGTCGTCAATGTAGACGATAGCGAGCCGGCGCGCTGGGACTTCCACCACATGTTCGAGAACGCTATCGTAGTGAAGCGCCATCTTCACCGTGGCGGGCGCGTCACCGGGATTCAGGAAGATCGCCCATTCCGATTCCCGTACGTACATCCCCTTCGGGTTGTCGATCACGATGCAATCCGCCACATACCAATCCTTAGCCAGTTGAGTGATGGCCATGTAGGACTTGGCGCATTCCCGCACACCAAGCGGGGATTTGGTCTCCGCATCTGGCGAGTAGTCGTTCTTCGTGACATTCCAGCCGTTCGTCGACTGGCACACGATCGACTCATCGCTCTCCACGCGCAGCGCAAAGCGGGTATTCGGCTCAACAGGCCACCGGGCGTAGTTGGTCTCCGTGCTCTTTCCCGCAGGAGCCACCAGGCTGAACTCCTTCGGTTCCTGATCTTCGAAGTACACTGTGACCTTGAGGTGCGCGTCGCGGGACCCAGGATTGAACGCCAGCAGATGGCCGAATTCGCCAAACAGGGCCTCTTCGTCGATCAGATACTCGTGATCAATCAGATAGTGTGTGGTGCTCATGAACAATCCTCCGAATCTCTGAATGTAGAGTAGAATCCGTCCAGATCACTTTGCGACGAGCGCCGCCAGATCTGGAAATGACGCATCGAAAAGGCGTGGATCA
This sequence comes from Chloroflexota bacterium, assembly GCA_012514315.1. Taxonomy (GTDB): domain Bacteria; phylum Chloroflexota; class Anaerolineae; order B4-G1; family B4-G1; genus JAAZAN01. The sequence continues at coordinate 32,315 of JAAZAN010000174.1, read as the reverse complement.
TTCAAGAATGCCCACCGCTCACCCAGACCGTCGAGAAAGGCCGTATAGAGTGGCCTATCGCGGGTCAGGTCAAGTTCCGGATAGTCCTCGGCTCTCAGCACCTCCATAGGCGCCACATTTCGGTAGCTGGGATTGGGTATGAAGTGTGGCTCACCGTTGTCGCTAACCTCCAGATACGCCGCGCCGCGGGTCTCTGTAAATCGATCGTAGATGCCGCTTACACCTCGGGCGATGACATCTGAGAACAGCAGGGGTTCAGCTCCCGGATTGATCGTGCAGTGGTCAAGCCCTGGGGGCAGAATGATCTTGTCACCCGGATTGGCCTCGAGCAGGAAGACCATGGGAGCATCAGGACCATCAAGCTCCAGTGTCTGCATGAGAAAATGAGCGGTACCGGTGAGAACTTCACAGATCTCCACATAGTCCAGACCACTTCTGGGCTCGGGACAATGGCGGTGTCCATGCGTCTTGATCATCTCACGCCCCAGCCGTCCTGGGGGAACCAGGGTTAACTCGTACCGCATTGGGACATCGGCCAGCCGCGAAGCATCCTCGCGCAGGTACACGCCGTTGTCCATATAGTAAGCAACAGACTGGTTGCCGCGACACGCATCTGGATCCAGCGCCACGGGCGTTAACGCATCGAACAAGCGCTCCCCGTGCTCATCCACAACGACATCCATCCCAAAGACCAGCAGACCAGCGTCATCCAGCTTGATTGGCAGCCCACTGATCGCCTCCAAATCGACCATAACATCCTCCCTTGACATTTGTGCCGTTCGAATCCGGTCTCAGCTAGACCACTATGGACCGGTCCACGCTTGCTCGAGCACGGCCGCCGCCTGGTCATATGTGTGGATGATCGGGTTCAACAGCAGCGCCCGAATCGCCAAGGCCCGATCCCGTTCTACAATCGCCCTGACCGCCAACATCTCGTAGGTGCAGTTGCGTTGTATCAGGACCCTGACATCCGGCGGAACCATACCGGGCGCCAGAGGCCGGACCTGACCATGATCAAGAATCGCGGGCAACTCAACCACCGCATCGGCAGGCAGCCAGGAAATAGCGCCCCCGTTCACCAGATTGAGGATGAACTGGCCAGGACGCGCACCTGGCGCACCTGGCGTACATGTTGTGCCCTCGATCAGCGCGACAAGAACCGGGGCGATGATGGCCTCATACCACCGGGCTTTGCGACGTTCAATCGCGGTCGGCCGCTCGCCACTCGTCATGGACGCTGCGTAATCAGCGAGGATCTCATCCTGTAGCTCCAGAAGCTCCTCGGCCCGTGGCCGCTTACCGATCTTCCGAGCCAGCATACGATCAGGATGGAATACGTAGTTGAGATATGCACCCGGAATCGCGCCAATCGTCTGAACGATGCCCGGCTCCACGTCTGGGGCGATCTGAGAGGCGCGCTCCAGAGCCTCGGGCAGCACGTCTCTGCCACGCCACCATATGCCGGTCACCCATCCAAAGTGGTGCATCCCGACGTAGTCGATAGTGAGCTCTTCGAGCGGCGCACCCAGCGCAGTGGCAATGCTTCGGCTGAGGCTGATCGGACTATCACACAGACCGATGGTCCTCACCCTCGTATACGAGGTCACCGCATACTGCACCAGGCTGCTGGGATTCGCAAAGCTGAGCATCACCGCATCCGGACAGATCTGCTCCATCCGGCGCGCGTACTCCAGAACAACCGGGATCGTGCGCGACGCATTGGCGAAGCCACCCGGGCCGACGGTCTCCTCACCCGGCAGCCCCAACTCGAGAGGAAACGACTCATCGAAAGCACGAGCTTGCAGCCCCCCGACCCGGATCTGATTGATCACGTAGTTGGCCCCTGTCAGGGCAGAGTCCAGATCCGTAGTATGTGATATCTCGAGAAGCGGGTCATTGTCAGAGAGCAGGCGCGCCACATTCGCCACCTGCTCGAGTTTGCCCGCGCTGCGACCAACAAGTACGAGATCGATCGCCTCCGTTCGGCCAGGAGTACGAGCAATCGCCTCCGCCAACTCGGGCGTAGCCACACCACTGCCCCCCAGGACGACGACTTTCACCTTAGCCACTGGTATCCTCCCGAACGAATTCTGTAGTGATCCATTTGGAATCGTTTCACAGACGACTTCTAGGAGTAGAATTCCCGTATGGTCTCGGCGACGAACTGAACCTCGTCCTCTGTGAGTTCAGGGAACATCGGCAGACAGAGAATCTCCTTCACGTGTGCATCAGCCTCTGGGAAATCGCCCATCGTGTGGCCCAGGTGGGCGTATGCCGGCTGGTAGGGCACCTCCAACGGATACATATCCTGACTCCCGATACCACGCCCCGCCAGATACGCCTTGAGCTCGTCGCGCCGTGGCGCCCGAATCGTGTACTGGTAGTAGACGTGTTTGACATCACCTACTTCCACCGGAGTCACCACCGGCAGACCCTGCAACATCTCCGTGTACATCTCCGCCCAGCGTCGCCGGGCCGCGATCGACTCATCCAGATACCGCAACTTCACCCGCAGAACCGCGGCCTGTAGCTCATCCAGCCGCTGCTGGAACCCGATCACCTCGTGCAGGTACTTCTGATGCTGCCCCATGTAACGCAACATTCGTACCCGATCCAGCAGCTCCGCATCGCTGGTCGTCACCGCCCCTCCGTCCCCATAGCAGCCCATCACTTTGCGGGGATAGAAACTGAAGCAGGCGATGTCACCCAATGAACCCACCTTGCGTCCCTTATACAGTGCGCCGTGTGCATGCGCTGCATCCTCAACCACGCGCAGGCCACGCTGACGCGCAATCTCCAGCAGCGGGTCCATATCCACGGGGTGACCATACAGGTGCACCGGCAGGATCACCTTCGTTTTCGCGGTAATCCTGCGCTCCAGCTGGGCCACGTCCAGGTTGAATGTCACTGGATCTACATCGACGAACACCGGCGTGGCGCCGGTGTAGGATATCGCGAACGCCGTCGCGATGTAGGTGTTGGGTACCGTGATGACTTCGTCACCCTCACCCACCCCGCAGGCCAGCAACGCAAGATGCAGGGCTTCGGTCCCATTGCTGATGCCAACGCAGTAGTCCGTCTCACAATAGGCGGCGTACTCCTCCTCGAACAGAGCCAGCTTAGGCCCCAACACGAACTTGCACGTCGGCAGCACTTCAGCAATCGCTTCCGCCACCTCGTCCTTAATACGCTGGTACTCTCGAGTGATATCTTCAGCAGGGATCCTGATCTCAACAGCCACGGTCTTTGCACTCCTCTCCATTGCTAGTCGTCCCGGCCACACAAGAGACCGGACTCGCTGATACGCGTCACCTTCGGCGAACACTCCACGGCCCAAGGAAGCAGGACGTTCTATGAATCACCTAGCGCCTGCTTCGCAGCACGTGGAAGTAGAATCTGTCGCCCCGATGATAGTCCTTCGAGTAGAGAACGGGTCGATCGTCTGCTCCGTAGTTCACCTGCTCCAACAGGATCCAGGGGATGCCATCGGGAACTCCGATCCGCTCACTGACACTCGGGGCAAGATGCACCGCGCGGATCACTGTCCGGGCGTACATGATCTGCGCATTCCAGCTCGACTCCATCGTCGCAAGCAGAGAACCCGAGAAGTCGCCTGCCGCCGCCTGCCCCAACACCAGGCTGCGAGGCAGAGTATCCAGTGAGTAGATCACCGGGACGCCATCCGCCAACCACACCCGCTCCAGCACAACAAGCGAAACACCGACATCCAGACCGAGCCGCGCACTGATCGATCCATCGGACAGCCGTTCCTCCAACGACAGCACCCGTGTGCTCAACGGAATAGCCAACCCGGCCGCCATCTCCGTCACGCTCTGTAAGCGAGTAATTCCTTCGCTCAGCACACCGGATGGTCCAGGAGCCACAAAGCGCCCCACCCCATGCCGACAGAGGATCAGCCTCTGCTCCTCAAGGATCTTGAGCGCCTCGCGTACAGTCGAACGGCTGACCTGGAACCGCTTGACTAGCTCCTGTTCTGACGGCAACCGATCGCCACTGCGCAGCTGCTGACTCTGAATCGTGTCCCAGATTGAGTCACGCAACTGCAGGGCAAGTGGGCGCCGGTCAAGCATGTCCGCAACCCCCAGATCGCAGAACCGCTAGCACGTGTAGTTGTCAGACATCCACACGACAGATGGCAACATTATACTGGAGAGAAGAGCGCGTGTCAATATCTGGGTTCTTAAAGTTCAGCCAATGCGACGAGGATAGATGATGTGGGGGAACGAAGAGGATTGCTTTCCGTGCTGTCTAGACATTCAAGTGCGACGAGTGGCGTTGAGACACCTCCCATCAACATCTGCGCCCAGGGCGCTTTCGAGCGTGTACCGGTAGCCGGGAAACTGCTGAGCGATTAGCGAGACCCGTGCCTTCACCCGATCAGGCGGCCGGCGATGTAGCAGTACATCGGCGATCGTCGCTGCGACACTCGCCATCGGACTCTCGTCCATACCGCGGCGCGTGATCTCCGCCGTTCCCAGGCGCAGGCCGGCGCCCCCAAGCTCATCAGGCAAACAGACCGCAGTCACGATCACATTGGCTTCCTCCAGGGCATGTCCCAAGGACTCGGCATCGCCCAATGGGCTGGTCTGCACCAGCACCGTATGCGAAGCCGTGAAGCCGCGATCGGCAGCCACGACCGGAACACCCTGTGCCGCTAGCTCGCTGCCGAGGGCCTGCGCATTGCGGATGACCTGTCGTGCGTAGTCACCACCCCAGACCTTCATCTCCAACAGCGCTATGCCCAACGCGGGCAACCGGGCCAAGTGGTGGTTTGAGATGAGGGCCGGGTGGACAGTTCTCCCCATCGCTTCCATCAGGCTCTCGGCATTACTGTAGATCAAGCCACCCTGCGGACCGGGGAAGCTCTTCTGAGTACCACCCAACACGATGTGTGCACCCTCCGCCAGAGGGTGCTGGAACTCCCCTCCAGCGACCAGGCCCAACACGTGCGAAACGTCGTAAGCCAGGATAGTATCGGAAGACTCCCTCAGACCGTCGGCCAGCTCGCGCACTGGAGAGGGAAACAGGAAGTTGCTGGCGCCGAGAATGACCAACCTGGGCCGCAGGTCACGAACCATATGCAGAGTGCGCTCAACGTCCACGTTGAATGCTGCAGCATCGAAGGGTAGATAGTCAACTCGGAGTGAGACGAGGCTGCTGCTTGCTAGCTTAGTCGCCAGGCGGTGCCCACCGGCGGCGCGACCTAGCTCCAAGACCAGGTCACCCGGCTGGCACAGCCCCATAATCACCGCATTGCCTGCGGTATGACCGGAGATCGGACGCAACTCAACGTGGCGTGCACCGAAGACCTCCATGGCAAGGGCAGCGACTGCCTCTTCCAGGTCAGCGATCTCGCGACAGCCGAAGTAGCGTCGTGCACGGAGATCGCGTCCAGTATAGTCTCCGTAACGGCGAGCCAGGTCGGTGCACAGCATGCCGCGAACCTCCGGACTCATGGCATTCTCAGCCGCGCACAGGTTGAGGCACTGTGCGCGCCAGTCCTCGTGCCGCCGCACCAGCCCTGAAAGGCGCTCATACTCGCACCGCCATTCAGACGCAATCATCAATGATGCTCCTCTCAGGCCCCAATCCCCTACCTCGCAGCATCCGCCCCAATGCTGACGTCTTCAGTCTGTTCCGGCGTCCCCTGGCTGCCTATGGTCGTCGAGGTGACATAGCGCAGATGCTCGCGCATCGTCTCCTGCGCCAACTCTGCATCCCTCTGCACAACGCTATCCAGGATAGCCTGATGGTGTCGTAGTTCCGCCTGGGGATCACTATGCTCTTCGTAAATCGGCCGCTGGTACTCCTGCAACAGGCCCATGATCGGATAGTACAGATTCACGAGAACCATGTTGTGTGCCGCCTTGACCAAAGCCAGATGAAACGCCATTCCCGAATCATAGACGCTGGCGCCGTCCGCTACAGCCCGCTCCAAATCCTGCAGGGCTCGCCCCATAGCGGCGAAATCATCTTCCGTGGCACGCTTGGCCGCGAGTGCAGCAATCTGCACCTCCAATAACATTCTGACTTCGTAGAGCGCCCACATGTGCTCATCCGCCAGAAGCAGCCACACGATATCCGGGTTGATAATCGATTCTGGACCGATCTCCTTGATGAACGACCCACGCCCGGGGTGCGCCTCAATCAGATTCATCGCTACCAGAGTCTGTTTAGCTTCCCGAATGCTGGACCTACCCACGCCCAGCATCTCGACCAATTCGTTCTCAGACGGCAGCTTGTCGCCCGGCTTCAACTCGCCGCGCTTGAGCAAGTCGATGACCTGCTCGACAATCGCCTGTGTTGTCGTCGTTCTCTCGATCTCAACGAGCATAGCGCCCTCCCACTTGACGACGCGAACATCATATTGTATAATTGTCATACAATCACATATTCATTATAGTCCCTATCGTCACTTCTGTCAACGAGAGTCAGTGGTCGTCGTAGCGCAGCAGCGTGCAGCCCCAATCAGCCGATTCACAAGATTTCGTTGAGCCCGGTACGGAATCACGACACAGACAAGCCCTGTTGAGGTTGATATGAATCCTGTGGCAGGCATTCCCTCTTTGGCCATCGAACCCACCCCCTACGTGCGCACTGTGGGCGGCGTTCCGGTGCGTGCTTTCCGCCTGACCATCCCTGTGCCGTTTTCGGGGACCGTTCGTGTTCAACATACCACTGGCGGTGATACCACCACCACGGAAGCCAATGCAACTGACGGTCTCATCTTGGCATACGCTCCGGCCGATTTCGACCACGCGCTGAGCCTCACGTGGGCGGTATCCTGTGCTGAGGGAGCGTGGCACGCACTATCGACCGCCCAACCCGCGCGTCGCTGGAGAATCTACATCGCCCAGGACAAGCACCTCGACTACGGCTGGATCCATCCCGTCGAGCGGGTCGCCGAGCGGATGAACGTGCTGACCGACTTCTATCTGGATCGAATTGGATCACTTGGCCTGCGTTGGAACTTCGATGTCGCGATCTGGGTAGAGGAGTTCCTCGACGCTCGACCATCGTGGCAAGCCGAGAGACTGATCGAGGCCCTACGTTCCGGGCAGTTTGAGGTTGGCGGGTTCTGGCTAGTGCCATTCCCCGGATTGATGGGCACGGAGGAGATTCTGCAGAACCTGTACTACGCCCGGCGCCTCGAAGAGACATGGTCCATTCCGGTACGAACGGCCAGCCTGCAAGAGGCGCCATCGCTACCCTGGGGCCTGGCGACGATCCTGGCGGGCGCCGGTATCCCCTACATTGTGAAGGGAGCGTACGACCTCCGCAACCCGCATCTTCGCGAACGCGAACCGCTTCCACTCTCGGAGTGGGAAGGGCCGGATGGCAGTCGTGTGACGATGAAGTGGGATGCCTACGACAACACGAATACGTGGGGCGGGTACGCGGAAGCGTATCGACTGTGGCGCAACCCGGCATACGAGGAGCGCATCGAGTTCATCGAAGACACCATCACCCGTTACGAGCTCAACGCCGCATACCCATTTGATGCCATACTGCTCGCTGGCACGGGGTACGACGAGTATCCTCAGACTGCAACCGTTTCGCAGTTCATTCAGCAATTCAACAGCCAAGGCTGGGAGTACCCGCAGCTGATCGATGCCACGTGGAGCCAGTTCTGGGATGACATTGAGGGCCAGCGAGAGTCGAAAGCCATTGTCACTCCAAGGGTAAGGGGCGATTGGGGCACAACGTGGGAGGAATGGCCAGCCCAACTAGCCCGTCTCAACACAATGTATCGTCGCGCACGCGAGACCGTCCTCACCGCACAGGCTCTCACAGCACTGGCATATCATTACGACCCCGACACACACCCAACGCGGCGAGATGCGTTGCACGCAGCGTGGCGTGGTCTCCTGCAGTTCGGCGATCACAACATTGGCGGAATCACCGCATCCCTGGCCGAGGATATGCACGGTCGCAAAGCGATGTACGTCTACACCGCCGCCCGAGAGGGCTCACGAGCGCTCGATGGCGGGCTATCCACACTGGCTTCAGCGATGCCCAAGTCGGGGCCGGGTGAGCGAACACTACTGGTCGTCAATCCGGATAGTTGGGATCACGACGGCATCGTCGAGGTCGTTGTTCCTGAAGCCGGTCCCTACGACGTCATCGACGTGGAGAGCGGGGGCATCGTCCCAAGTCAGATAGAGACTCGGGGTCGCTGGCCGGAGCACTATCTCTCATTCGTGGCCCGAGGCATACCTGGATTCGGGTACCGCACCTATCTGGTCCAGCAAGGCACGACGTCGAGGGAATGGATCGAACTGGACAGCACACAACGGATTCTTGAGAACGAACTCTATCGATTGACCGTGGACGCCGAGACGGGCGGGGTTCGCTCGCTAATCGACAAGACCGCGATGCACGAGCTGGTCAACAATCGCGAAGGCTGTGGGTTCAACCAATACCTGCACTTCTCCGATGGGCAGCTTCACGTGCCCCGCCTGAGCTCTGTCTCCGCCCAGGCCGGTGCGCTGGGCATGCGGCTCAGCGCGGACATCATGTGCTTCAGGGGCGGACTGCGCTCGACCTACCTGCTCTACAACGACTTGCCACACGTTGGCATCATAAACGAACTGGTGAAGGAACCGTCGGCGGAGACACAGAGCAGTTGGTTCACATTTCCGCTCAACCTCGCAGGGCACCGTTACTACTATGATGGTCCGGCCGCAATCCTGCGGGCTGGCATGCAGGCGGAGCGCGGCGACCTTCTGCCCGGAGCCGGGCGGACCTGCGTGGCAGTACAAAGCTTCGTGGCAGCGACCGACTCGCAACACACAGCCACGCTCGCAACGCCGGATGCCCACCTGTTCCAGTTCGGCCGCCACATACTGAGGGACCCGCTGTCCGACTCAGACCCCAGGCAGCCACTCGCTCTGTCGCTGGTGATGCACAACTTCACGCGCAACGACCATGCGGTAGCGCAGGGTGGTCAAGCCCACTTCGATTTCCGATACAGCATCAGCTCCCGTGCAGAGCCCTTCCGCGGGGGCGCCGCGGTCAAGTTCGCCAAAGGGACAGCGCGGAACCTGCCCGCCACCTGGGTCACGGGTACCAACGACGCGCCTCTGCGCACACCGGTAGGCCGGCTGTTACACTGCACCTCGGAAAGCGCGATCGTAACCGGCCTCAAGGTGGCGGAAGACCGCCGTGGTTGGGTCATGCGCTTCTGGGAATGCGACGGCAGGCCGGCGCAAATCAGCGTGGACGCCCGATCGTTCGGCGCTCAGGAGGCCTGGCATTGCGATCTACTCGAACGCGACCTGGAGCAGTTGTCCCTCGATCACGGCGTCGCTCATGTGACGCTGCGCCCAAGAGGGCTACTGGCCCTACGACTGGTCTAGAGAGACAACGCTCCGCGCAGCTTGGCCGCGTAGAACAACAAGACAGCCAATCAGGAGACGGACTATGAACGTAATGACTGTGACCGGCCCGATCTCAGCCGACGAGATGGGCATTACACTGCCACACGAGCACTTACTTCTCGACATGGGCTGGCCGGGCCTGTGGCCCGACGTCTCACATCGACCAGACCTGGTGTGGGAACCTCTCAGTATGGGCAATCTGGGGGAGGTCCGCCGCAACTACATGGCTGTACGAGACAACGCCATCCTCGATGATGTCGCGGAGATGAGCGAAGAGGTCGGCCATTTCGGCCGGTTGGGTGGTGGGACGATCGCCGAGATGACAACACTCGGATTGGCTCCCAACCCGGCTGGCCTCCAGCAGATCAGTGAACGCACCGGTGTACACGTCATCTCCGGGACCGGATTCTACACGGAGGAGACGCTCAGCCGGGAGGAAGCAGCGATGGACGTGAAGGCCATGCACGCGCTGATGGTCCGCGACCTGTGTGATGGGTTCCCCGGGACGGAGGTCCGTGCCGGGGTAATCGGGGAGATCGCGCTCAACCGACCGATCAAACCCGCGGAGGAACGGGCGCTGCGGGGCGCCGCCAGGGCCCATCGGGACACCGGGGCGGCGATATGCGTTCACGGAATCAGCCCCGAAGCGGTCGAAATCCTGCAGGAGGAAGGCGCCGACCTCACACGGGTTGTGGCATGCCACCAAGACGGCACGACGCCCGAACGAGCCAGGCCCATGGCGGACCTGGGGATCTACATCGAGTTCGACTGCTTCGGGCACGAGTTCTACTGCGACAATGGCGCCTACGACTCGGACTGGCCGTGGTACTTCTCAAGCGACACCGAGCGGGTTGCTGGGCTGGTGCGTATGGTGGAGGCAGGCTACACCGATCGACTGCTCTTATCCCAGGACATCTGTGTCAAGATGCAGTTGCGGCGCTACGGCGCTTACGGTTACGCGCACGTGCTGGAAAACATCGTACCCATGCTTCTTCGTGCCGGGGTAACGGCGGAACAGATCCATACGATGACGGTGGGCAATCCGGCACGCCTGTTCCCGTTCTAATAAAATCACGTGAATCCTACCAAGGAGATGCCTTGCTATGGACAAGACTGGACAATCACGCCACGATCAACGTGTTGAGACACGTCGCCCCTCCCTGAAGTTCGCCTCGTCGGTGCTGGGGCTGGTACGCGAGGACCGGATGGGAATCGTTATGCCGCACGAACACATCCTGGCTGATTTCCGCAAGGAGTACGATCCGTTCTACCCTGACCTGGCAGAGCAACAAATCAGGATGGATATGCTCGGCCGGCTGCGCCGACACCCGACAACGTGTCTGGACAACCTGATCCTGGACGACGTGAACCTCATGACGGCAGAGCTTAGGCTGTACGCTGCGGCGGGCGGCAAGACAGTGGTCGACCTGACCTGTCGCGGGCCACGGGTACATCTGGGCGCACTCCCGTTATTGGCGCAACAGACAGGCCTCAACATCATCATCGGAACCGGGCTGTGCGCGCCGGCGTACTATCCGGACACTATGGGTGTTGAGACAGCGGATAGCCTGGCCGACGGGTTCACCTTGAAGATGGAACGAGGGATTGGCGAGAGTGGCATACACGCGGGCATCATCGGCAAGCTGGTGATCGAGGAACCAACAGATGAGCAGCAGGCCAAGGTGACACGGGCAGGCGCCCGGGCCTCAATGAGAACTGGAGCGGCCCTGGCTATAGACTGTGACCCGTGGGCAGCATTCGACGGCGTCCACCGCATACTACAGGAGGAGGGTATCTCGCCCACCAGGGTCATGCTATGTGGAATGGACCGCGCGATGCCCACGGATGAGCGACGGCGCGCAGCAGACGCGGGTTATTATCTACTGTTCGATCACTTCGGCCAGGAATGGTACGTACGCGGTGGGGAGTCGCGGCTGCCCAGGGACCCCGAACGGTTGCGTGAGCTCAAAGGCTTGGTCGATCAGGGCCATCTGCACCAACTGCTGATATCCCAGGGTATCAACCGAAAGATGCTGCTGACCCGCTATGGCGGCTGGGGTTACGCCCACATCATCAAGAATATCCTGCCGTGGATGATGCACGAGCGATTTTCTCCCAAACAGATCACAACGATCACCATGTACAACCCGGCGCGCGCGCTGGCCTACCTGAGTGGAGGATAGCGTGACGTGATGAGTGAGACAATGCGAACGATTGTCTGGCATGGACCAGGACAGGTCACCCTGGAGCAGCGCCCAGTGCCCTATCCGGACGACGGCGAGGTGCTGATCGAAGTGCTCTACAATGGCCTGTGCTCGACCGACTACCCGATCGTTGAGGGACAGGTGGAAGGCTCGTGGCACGGGATGGTATTGGGGCACGAACCGGTCGGTATCGTGAGAGCAGTGGGTGAGGGTGTTGTGTCCCCCTGCGTCGGGGAACGCGTCATCCTGGACACGATGCTCGCCTGCGGGAGGTGCCGTTTCTGTCGCGCTGGCCACACCGAGCTCTGCGCCCATTCGGATGAGATCGGCTTCTCGGTGGATGGTAACTGGTCTGACTACGCGGTGCTTCCGGCGGCCAACGTACACGTGCTGCCGGATGCCATCGATGGCATCGAAGGAACGATGATCGAGGCGCTCACGTGCCAAATGGGAGGAATAGAGGCGCTGGATATTCGTTTCGGCGAGACCGTGGCGATCATTGGCAGTGGTCTGGCGGCCCTTACCTTCATTCAGTTGCTGCGGCTGAAGGGGGCAGGCTTTGTAGGCATCGCGATGCGCGATTACCCCGATCGTGCTGCACTGGCGCGGCAGTTCGGCGCCGATCAGATCGTGCTCTCAGGTGAGGCGGGCCGCTTCCGGGAAAGCGCCCAGGTGCAGGCGGACGAAGGCTTCGACGTCACGATTGATGCCGTCGGTACTCAAGAGACCACGCTGACCGCACTCTCACTTGCACGACGTGGAGGACGGGGCCTACTGTACGGCTTGCGTCGGGCCGTGATCGACCATTTCCCACTGGGCGATACCATTTTCCGCAACCTGACCCTCTACGGCCGGACGTCGGCGCCGTGGATGTGGAAGCCGGCGATTGATCTCGTCGCGCGCGGTGCAGTCCAACTCGGGTCGATGGTCGGCGAGGTCATCGCGCTGGAGGGTGTACCGGAGCTCCTGAACAGCGACCGCGAACGCGGCGGGCCGCTGAAGCGGGTCATCCGGATACGCGGGAACTGAAACCGGATAAGCGACACGGCAATAAACAAGGAGGTTCGAATCCATGTCCGATGAGCAAGCTGCAACACGATCCGAGGAGGAACAGAAGGTACTCGAGGAACTTGAGAAAGTGGACATGCTCTACGAGATCGACCGCCTCGAAACCCAGAGCGCCGTCATCTTCGCGAAGCTGATGGAGGCATACATCGACGCGTTTGGCGAGGAGGTGCTGGACATCGGAGAGCGCCTGCGCTGGGAGACCGGCGTGCGCATCGGGAACCGCATGTCGGCGGATTTCGAGGAGGACCCAGCCGCCGGGCTCGACAAGCACTTCACGCAGGCCTGGACTCAGAATGCCGCCTGGTCCCGTTTCTGCATCTGCGAGTATCCGGTCACCGAGTGGGGCCGTTTCGAGACGCGCGCGCTGCGCTGCGTCTACGGACACGCATTCCACCGGCTGAAGGCGGAGAAGATCGGACTGGCCTACTGCGCTATCGATGTGGGCATCGCTGAGGGCTGTCACCCGCGAATGCACATGTACTTCGAACAGTGTATGCACAAGGGTGATCCGTGCTGTTACCAGGTGCGCGAGATCCTGGACGAACCCCAGGAACTGCGGCTCCGATCCGAGGAATACGGTTGGCGTAGCATGCGTAATTTGCCGCGTGTGGGGATATCCGAAGCCAATGACACTCAGGAAGGAGCGTAAACGATGAGGAGATCATCGATCGTCAACACCGGTCTGGATCTGCCACTGCCGCCTAAGGAGCAACTGGCGCGCCGAGTCGCTCAGATGGAGGCGCACGGAATTCGAGGGTTCATCCCGCTCGTGCAGGCAGTGGCAAAGGAGTACGGTGATGGGGCGTACACCATCGCACTGGACGTCTTCTCAGCTCTGGGCTATGAGGTCACCCTGGAGCAGTTGCAAGATCCAGACGAGACGGGCGTTGACTCGTACCCGTGGATGTAGGGATGAGACGGGGCCACATTCTGGCCATCGACATCGGCCTCACCAACTGCAAGACGGTGCTCTTCAGCCACGCTGGCGCGATGATTTCGCGGGCCAGCGTGCCGTATCCGACGACGACCCCCGGGCCAGGCTGGGTGGAGCAGGATCCCGAGGACTGGTGGGATGGAGCCGTCAGAGGAGTGCGAGCGCTACGCGACAGCGCAAAGGACGCGCTGGACTCGGTAACTGCCATCAGCGTTACGGGGCATATGCACTCACTGGTGTGCCTGGGTCCTGAGGGGTCGGCGTTGGGTCGTGCCCTGGTTCTGGGTGATCAGCGTGGAATAGCCGAGGCGAAACAGATATCGGACGAGGTCGGGATGGAGCGCATCTACCGGCTGACCGGCGCGCGTATGGATGCCTCGATGCCGTTGGCAAAGATCGCGTGGCTACGGCGCAACGTACCCGAGATTCACGCCCACGCGCGCGCGTTTCTCTCGTGCAAGGACTGGGTGCGGCATCGGCTGACCGGCGACGTATCGACCGATCCCATCGACGCTTGCGGTACCTCGCTCTACGATATTCAGCAACGGGACTGGTCACCCGAACTGATGATAATCGCGGGGATCCGAGCAGAGCAGTTACCGCACGTCGCAGACCCGTGCGAGATTGCGGGAGACCTGGACGCAACCGCCGCAACGGCTCTGGGGCTCGCGGCCGGCATTCCGGTCGTCGTGGGCGGCGGCGATGATGTTGAGGTGCTGGGCAACGGGCTGATGGGACCGGGCGCCTCGGTGGAGCACCTGGGCACCACAGGCTCCATCCTGACCTGCGCAGATCATCCTGTGTACGACCCGCAGATGTCGATCGAGCTCTACCCGCACCCGTCGCCCGACCTGTGGGTGCTGGGCGGCTCAGTCACGGCAGCCGGTTCGGCGCTCGCCTGGGCCGACGGTGTCCTGCGCCCTCCAACGACCAACAGGGCAGGTATCACAGCGCAGTCCGCGCCGCTCCACCCCACGCAACCGCTAGTCTTCGTGCCCCACCTCAGCGGCGAGCGTTGCCCCGCGTGGGAACCTCACGGCCGTGGAAGCTGGATCGGACTGGCCGCCACACACACCACCGACGACCTGCGTCAGGCTGTGCTGGAAGGCGTCGTCTTCTCTCTTAAACGCGTGTTGGATCGCCTCGAGGCGCTGGTCGGTCCCCAACAGCAGATCACGGTCAGTGGGCGAGAGGGCGATGACGAAGGCTGGGTGAACCTGCGCGCGAACGTCTACAACCGGCCGCTCGGGCTACTGACATCACCCGAACCCACTGCACTGGGCGCCATGATGCTGGCGACGGTGGGAATTGGCGTGTACAATGGCCTGGACGAGGCTGTGGCTTGCGTGACCGGCGTGGAACGTTTGATCGAGCCCGACAGCGCGCTGGCACGGGACTATGCCAGACTATACCACCGGTATTGCACGGCATCGGAGGCCACCGGGGCATTGCTGCGGCGGTGGACCGTGGAGCTACCCGACGGTAGAGCGACCTGATCTCATCATCAGCATTCGCGGACGCCTTCGCGGAATGGATGACAACGACGCCCGTGTGCACAAACAGGACCCTCACCGTGTGCACCGGCCGCGCTGCCCGTGGACGGGCGTCCCGTTTGGCATCGTCGAACGCGGCGAATACTCCGTGTCGAGACTACTCAGGAGAGAATCTCGCGCTCCGCCTGTTCGGAGAGCTCCTGCTCGCGACGGATAATCGGCCAGGCCGAACAAGACTACCCATAGCAGAATAGGAGGCGCCATGAGCGACGGAATCGCCGGTGATTGCAGGAGGCGGGTAGCAGCACTGCGCGCGGAGTTGGAGGCCGAAGGACTCGCCGGGGCGGTACTCTCGCGGCCAGAACATGTATTCTATATGACGGGCTGCCGGGTGGGCCCGGCCCCGGCCTTCCTGGTGGTGTCGTCGCCGACACTACTGGCCGTGGCATCGGCCCCCGTCGGGGAGTGTGACACGATCACCTACACCGACTACGACATCTTCCACGGCTGGTCGGTAGTGGCCAACGCGCAGGCCGCGCTGGCGGAGGCGTTAGCCGCCGCCGGGTTGCCAGACGGCAGCGCTGTGGGGCTGGAATTGGGCCACCTGCCCATCGCCTTCACATCGACGGTGATGGACTTCGTCGGCGAGCCCCAGGAGATCGGCGGGCTGCTAGAGCGCCTGCGCCGCATCAAGGACGCAGGCGAAATCGCGCAGATCGAGGCCAACCTGGCGGCCAACGACCGGGCGTTCGGCGCGGTGAGAGCGATGCTGGCGCCGGGCGTGACGGAACTCGACGTATGGGCCGCAGTGTACGCGACGATGTGCGACGCGGCAGGAGAGCCGATCGTCCTGGAGGCGGACGTGGGCGCGGGCACCCGGACCGACAACCCAGACGTGAATCCGGGCCACGCGCGGATCGAGCCGGGCGACCACGTGCTGGTGGACGTCTATGCGGCGAGCCACGGCTACTACGCGGACACGACGCGTAACTTCGTCGTGGGAGAACCGAGCGCCCGCCAACGCGAGATTCACACCATCCTGGAAGAGGCGCTAGCCGCCGGCGAGGCGAAGCTGGCGCCGGGCGCCCGGGCCTGCGACGTCGACGCGGCGGTGCGGGGCACGATCGAGCGGGCGGGATACGGAGCCCGCTTCCCACACCACACGGGCCACGCCTACGGGCTGTTCCAGCAGGAGCACCCGTACCTGATCCCGGCCGAGACGATGGCGCTGGAGCCGGGGATGATCGTGACAATCGAGCCAGGGATCTACGTGCCAGGCTGGGGCGGGATGCGGTTGGAGGCAAGTTACGCGATCACGGGAACCAGGGCGCGGAGATTGGACCGGTACCCGCTGGAGCTGATCCGGATAGAATGAGAAGGAGCAGCGAGCCGACGCCCGGCATCACCGAGAAGGATCGGTGGGACGACCGGAAGACGGCACAAGGGAGTTGCGGCAAGAGAATGGTGTTGCGAAAGGCGATCTCTAGCACCCCATCGGAAGCGACGCCGGGGATACGTGGCTGTCGCGGACCGTGGCCGGAGGCGGATTGGTGACGCGGCGGTCGGTCTACTACCGCAGCTCGCAGCGGGTTGCGCTGTGCACGAGGGAGATGGTGACCTTCATCCACAGCGACCACGGCTGAACGGCAGTGACCGTTCAGCTCCGGAGTACGAGACTGACGACGAATAGGTACGGAGGGTCGCTCGCCAGTCCGCTGATGCAGCGACCAGTGGTATGAGCCGCATGGAGAGGTATGCTGGAGCACGGCCGTCAGTCCGCTAGCGCCGCTTCCGACGGACTACGGGTTCACCGGGCAGCGGCATCATGAGTCGGTCCGACGGACGCACATGGGGGCGCGGAGATGTGTGCCCGGATCAAACGATGGTTAGCGCGGATACGATCATTCGAGACCCAGCGAATTCCTAAAGCCTCAATCCAATAGGTCCCCGTACGTTGATGCTCCGCGCACCACACGACGGCCCGACGTTACACGTCCTGTAATTGTGGAACTGCCCCGTCTCAACCATGAACTACACCATGTGTCTGGCAGGATCAGAGGAGCCCCTCTCCGGTTGATCTTGCCAACTTAGGTCACTGCCAGGCTCGCGATTTGCCTCGTTGTACAGGTTGGGTATACTTATGCGCACAGTGACAGCTAATGCGTCTGCCATCGATCGCCGCACCTCAAAGGATCGCCGTAGAAATGCCCGGGATATGCAGTTCGCCCACTATGAGCTCGACCCGGTAGTGAGGCGCGGCAACTGCACTATCTCAATGGCAGGATGCTCCTCAGCCCGAGCCGGGTTATCAGAGCCAGAGTAGCGTATGGGGCCTGTTGATGAGATCAAGGAACGCCTCGACATTGTCGAGGTGATTGCATCGTACGTGCCGCTGCAGAAGGCTGGACGCAACTATAAGGCGCTCTGTCCATTTCACGCGGAGAAGACACCCTCATTCGTAGTCTTCCCGGAGAACCAGAGGTGGCACTGCTTTGGAGCGTGTGGTGAGGGCGGCGACGTCTTCACCTTCGTGATGAAGCAAGAAGGATGGGATTTCCGAACGGCTTTGGAGGAGCTTGCCAGGCGAGCCGGGGTCGAACTCAAGCCCCGCACGCCCGCGCAGGTGCGGGCAGAGGAAGAGGATGACCACCTGCATGGACTGCTCGACATGGCGACGCGCTACTATCACCAGCATCTGACACACGCACCAGAAGCCGAGAATGCGCGTGACTACATTCACAGAAGAGGGCTCACATCGAGCACTGTCGAGAGTTTCCTGTTGGGATACAGTCCTCGTAGCTGGGACAGCCTTCAGACATACCTGCGCAAGCACGGCTATGAAGCAGATGCACTGGTGAAAGCCGGTCTGGTGGTTGAGCGCGAGGAGGCATCGTCGACGTACGATCGATTCCGTGATAGATTGATGATCCCGATCCGCGATGTGAAAGGGAACGTTGTGGGGTTTGGTGCACGGACGCTCGATCCGGCCGGACAACCTAAGTACATCAATTCACCGCAGACGCGCCTTTTCGACAAGAGCCGCCTGCTGTACGGGCTGGATGCAGCTCGCAGAGACATACGACGTCAAGATCAGGCCGTCATTGTCGAAGGATACATGGATGTCATGCAGGCGCATCAGGCCGGGTTCACCAACGTGGTCGCGCAGATGGGAACAGCGCTGACCGAGAGCCAGCTGCAGCAACTTCAGCAGTACACGCGACGCCTGGTCCTGGCACTGGATCCGGATACCGCCGGCGTTCAGGCCACACTGAGAGGCGTTCAAGTCGCTCACGAGACGCTGAGCAAGGACGTACAGCCCGTGTTCGACCCACGAGGTCTGGTGGGGTATGCTGAGCGCATGGATGCGCAGATCAAGATCCTCCAGCTTCCGGGTGGCAAGGATCCCGACGACCTGATCCGGGAACAGCCTGAGCGCTGGCAGGAACTGGTCAGAACCGCCAGACCGGTGGTGCAGTTCTATATGGAACAGCTGCTGACCGCGTCCGATCTCAGTGACGCCACAGTGAAGAAGTCCGTCGCTGACACAATGCTTCCATTGTTGAGAAGTGTTCCCGATCCGATCGAGCGCAATGCCTACGCTCAGGACCTGGCACGAGCCCTCGACATCTCGGCGCCGCAGTTCTTGCACGAGCTCGAGCGCAGGATTCGGCAGACAGCCAGGCGATCGAGCACAGGGGACACCACGATGCTGTCCGACGTATTGGACACATCCAAGTCAGACCTGGAGCGTTACTGTCTCTCAGCACTCATGTACAGCAGCAGTCTGCTCACCAACGTCAATGGGGCGCTGGAGGCCAAGGGATTTGATCCGCTCGCGGTGCATGACTTCAAGGACGCCGGCTGGCGGGCGATATTCGAGGTTCTGCAGGCGCTGCTACTTTCCGGCGGTACGGCCTCGCGAGACACTCTGCGCGAGAGCCTGGCCCCCGAGTTGCAGGAATACGTGGATCAGCTACAAGCACTCGACAAACTGGGATACGGGAGCGACAAACTGGTCCGCGATCTCGCGCGCACCATATTGCGCTTAAGGGAGCCTGTGCTGGCGCGCGAGGTACAGGAATTGGGCCTGCTGATCCGTGAAGCGCAACAGATCGGAGATGAGCGGATCAGGGAATATGCGGCCACCTTGCGCACGAAAACGGACCTACTGAGACGTACACAGAAAGCCCTTATCAAACTGTAGGGGACACCCGTGGCTAGAGCGAGCTTCAGCCCAACATCATTGCGATCAGGACTGGAATGCCGATGACAAAGCGAAGCGGGCACAGATCACCAGCGCTCGACGAATCGAATGAGATCAACGATCAGACAGCGGACGCAGAACTCGACGATCTGGCTATGGAGCTGATCGACTCTGACGGCGATTCCGATGACGCGGATAAGGACACGGCCGCACTTCTGGACGAGGTCTCTGAACCCGATCCGGGTGAGCTAGAGGAGATTGAGGAAGAAGAGGGGGGTGAGGACCAGAGCATCGAGTCCCACGATGTCGCTGTCGACTTCACCAACGATCCGGTACGTATGTACCTGCGTGAGATCGGCCGCGTCCCACTTCTCGAACCTCATCAGGAGATATGGTTGTCAACCCAACGGGAGGCCGCCAATCACCTAGCGGATATTCGGGCTCGCCTGGAGACGAACGACGGGGACAAACCTTCTCCACGTCAGACAGTCAATGCGCTGCTTGATTCGCTCTACACGACATGGTCAGAAGCAGTCAAGGTGTTGACTCAGTTGGACTGTCCAATCCCTGACCTGGCATCGATAGTCGATGAAGCGCAGGCACTGCATGCGCAGGTGATGCCCGATGTAGAGTCATATCTGTCGACCTATCTGATCTCAGCAGGCGCTGTTGAGACGTCAGAAGCCAAGTGGGCGCGAGCCGCCGAGCATCTCTTCGATGCATTCACACTGCTCTACCTCTTGCCAGACTCCGCCCTGGAAACGATCCGTGCAGGTTGGATACAGGGCGGGCACCGCCTGCCGAAGCGCCAGGCGGTAGCCGTAGACTACGAGGATGACCAGGTCGAGCGCCTATGGAACACCATCGAGGAACTGGGTCTTGAAGCCCAGCAGCTCTTGACACGCGCGAACCTCCGGCTGGTCGTGAACGTTGCCAAGCACTACATCGGGCGCGGCATCTCGTTTCTCGACCTGATCCAAGAGGGAAACATCGGGCTACTGAGAGCGGTTCAGAAATTCGACCATACGAAGGGGTACAAGTTCTCGACCTATGCAACGTGGTGGATCCGCCAGGCAATCAGTCGCGCAATCGCCGATCAGGCACGCACAATTCGGATTCCCGTGCATATGGTAGACACGATCAACCGTCTGCTGCGTCTGCAGCGCAAGATGGTACAGGAGCTGGGACGCGAGCCCACAAGTGACGAACTGGCGCTGGAATCTGGTCTACTCGAGCCAAACGAGACGACTGCCATCGCCGCCGCAAGAGCAGCCGGTGATCCCCTCCCTCCCTCGCTTGAGCGAACGCTCCGGCGGGCTGCATCGAAGGTGCAGCGCATCATGCGCATCTCACAGGAACCGATGTCACTCGATATGCCCGTGGGGCTGGAGGACAGCGGACAGTTGGGAGACTTCATCGAGGACGAGACAATCCCCGGCCCTGTCGACACCACGTCGGATCATCTCCTGCGCGAGCAGCTCCAAACCATCCTCGATTCCCTCAATGAACGAGAGCGCGCTGTGCTCGAGATGCGTTTTGGCTTGAAGGATGGTGAGAGCCACACGCTAGAAGAGGTCGGCCGTGCTTTCGGAGTAACGCGAGAGAGAGTCCGCCAGATCGAATCGAAAGCTCTGCGGAAGTTACGCCACCCAGGTCGGAGCCGCAGACTGCGTGACTTCCTGACATAACAGATCCGGGGAACCCGCTGTGGCGAACTCCCCAGATCTGTCCTCACATCGATGGACGCCTGCACTCAGAAGGCAGCTGCAGCGCGTCACATTGAGCGGCGCTTAGCCCTTCTTGGGCATGTAGCGCATCAGCTTCCCAGCCAGGTTGGAAAGTGGCAGCGTCTGCAGCCAGATTCTTCCGGGACCCTTCAATCTGGCAAGGAACAATCCCTCCCCTGAGAACAGTATGTTCCCTACCCCTTTCACGGTGCTGATCTCATAGTTAACAGTGGGTTCAAACAACGCGATATGGCCTGGATCCACCTGAATCTCCTCGCCCGGTGCGAGTGTGTACTCGCACACCTCGCCCGGTATCTCGAGGAAGACGACGCCTGGGCCTGTCACCTGCTGCAGGATGAACCCCTCGCCACCGAACAGCCCGGCGCCCAGATTCTTGCGGAAGGCCATCTTCATTTCAACGGACGACTCGGCACACATAAAGGCATCCTTCTGACAGATCAGGCTCTGTCCCGGCGCCAACTGGAAATCGAGCACCTTGCCAGGCGCCTCTGGGGTGAAGACAACCATACCGCCCTCGCTGCGACACGTGTAGGTCGTCATAAAGAGGGACTCACCCGCCAGCTTGCGGCCCAGACCAGCCATCACACCGCCGCGAGTGCCCGTCTTCATCTCGATATCACCACGCATCCACGCCATTCCGCCTGATTCAGTGTAGACCGACTCGCCTCTGGTGAGATAGACCTCCGCGGACTGAGGAAACGTACCCTGAATCTCGTATCGCATCTAACCACCTCCACCTCGAACCGAGTATTGCACCGCCACTGATCATCCATCATATCAGGACTCATCGTCATGCGCAAATCTACCGGGGCGGGTTCACCCGATCGCACCCTGCAGCAAAGCCGCTGACCGCGCGCAATCGTGAAACAGTTGGAGGCACAATCGCGCACGTAATTCAGATGACGATCTACAAAACACCCGCGTAGCTTGACAACGCAATGGAGAGTGCTACAATTCGCTCGCTGTCGCTGATCGCCACATCGAAGCAACAGAGTATGACATCGCCTATCCAACAAGGTCTGCACGTATGAGTGAAGCGACTATCGCCCGCGTCCTATCCATTGAGCATTCCGCTGCAGGGATGTATGAGAATGCCCAGCGCCAGGCGGCCAAGATCATTGAGGACGCCAGACGCAAAGCTATACACAACCGCGAGCTGGCCATCGCGAGAGCTCGCGAGCAGGCCGAACAGATCGCTGCCGAGGGCCGAGAGGCTGCCGAGGCGGAGCGAAGCCGAATCATCCAGCATGCGGAGGCAGAAGCAGACGAGGTAGACGATCAAGCGACGGCCCATCTCAGCAACGCGGTCAGTTTTGTGCTGGATCAGGTAACCGGACGGGGGTAATGGTCCAATGTGCGCCCAAGGCGCGTCGGCGTATTCCCTGGTACAGGGCACCGTCCGTGCATTGCGTTCATCACTGCTCGAGCGCGATGTGTGGGATGCACTCTATCGGGCGTCGGACTACAGCGCCGTTCTGGACATCCTCGCCAGATCAGCCTACGGCTCTTATCTGGCCGTGGAATGCGATGAAATGACGCCGCGGCGGGCAGTCTACCAGCTCAGATGGCGTCTGGCTGATATGTATGCCAAACTCATCCGAATCACACCCGCACCTGGACAGCAGCTTCTATTGCAGCTCTGGCGCGGCTACGAGGTCGACAACATCAAGGCCACCCTCCGCGGTATAGAAACCGGTGCAAACTGGGCCCAGGTCCGCCATCTCCTCTCTCCTATGAAGGACTTCACCACAGTCGATATGGAGGACCTGGAGCGGATGATCCACAGCGAGACCATGGTATCGGCCATTCAGCGGCTGCGGGGGACACCCTACTACGACACAGTGTCTCACGCTCTGACGCGCTACGAAGCTGAGGCCAGTCTCTTTCCTCTGGAGGTAGCGCTCGATCTCGATTACTACCGCAAGCTCTGGGAAAGTGTTGAGGCGCTCGGAGGTGACGATCACCAGCACGCACTTCGCCTGGTTGGCTCCTTTGTCGATGCAAACAATCTGCTCTGGGCTATCCGATACCGTGTTTACCACCATCTCTCCGAACAGGAGATCATCAACTATACCCTGCCCTTCGGCTACCGGGTTAAGGATGCCGATATCCGAGCGATCGCGGGGGGAGCACATATCGCTCCGATCATTGAACGTATCTACCCGGACTTGTTGGGACTGGATCAGCTCAAAGGATCGCCGGAGCCTGACTTGGTTGCGCTGGAGGCTGAGTTGGGCCGGCATCTCGCCAGGCAATGTCACCTGACCTTTCAGGGGAATCCCTTCCACGTAGGACTCGTGATCGCATACCTCTTCCTCAACGAACTTGAGATCCGCAGTCTGACCGCCGTGATCGAGGCGAAGGCATCGCAGATCCCCATCGGAACGGCGCAACCGATGATAGTCACCCAGTAACAGGACAAGACGCTACGTCGACAGGCCGATATGTTTAAACCCAAAGCAATGAGTAAGGTGGAATTGATCGTACCGGAGCGCGACATCGTTCCGGTCACAGAAGCATTGGCGGACTCGGCTGTTTTCCATCTTGCCCGCTCTCCTTACATCAACGCCGACGAGAACTCCTGTCCAACTACTGAATGGCAGGAGTGGGCGGATGCATTTGCCAGTCTGGAGCGACGAATCCAGCTCGTGATGGAGGCGTTAGAGGTCGATCCGGGAGAACCACCTCAGGAGACGCCCCATCTGATCAGCCCCGATGTTGCCGAACTGGACATTGAGCATCTCGAACAAGAGAGTCAGGCGCCTGTGCGGGAGCTGGAGGAAGAGAAACATCGCCTCGAACAATTGCAGCGGTACGTGACGCAACTGACACCTATCGTCGACCTGGACGTGGATCTGGGCGCGATGCGCGGTCTGCGCTACGTGTTCACCATGCTGGGGATGATACCGGCTGGCAACATAGAGCGACTTCGGAGCAGCCTGGAGCATATTCCCTTCGTGCTGGTCAATCTTCACCAGAGCGAGCATTTTGCAACCGTCGCGCTCTTTGGTCTACGGCGCGACTCAGAGATACTGAGCCGCGCCGCCCGCAGCGCATACCTGAATCCGCTGGCGACGCCCGACGCATACCGGGGCACACCCGCCGACGCAATCGCCGCCCTGAAAGCGGGTATTGAGCGTACCCGCAACCATATTGCGGAATACGAAGCGACCATACAGCACCTACG
Source organism: Chloroflexota bacterium (assembly GCA_012514315.1). Taxonomy (GTDB): domain Bacteria; phylum Chloroflexota; class Anaerolineae; order B4-G1; family B4-G1; genus JAAZAN01. The sequence continues at coordinate 8,076 of JAAZAN010000174.1, read as the reverse complement.
CGACATGCGAGTCCGGCATCTGCGCCTGCTGCTGTGGCGTGTTCGGGCAAGTCGGAACATGGCGGAGACGATCTCGCGCTATGGTCGCCTGCGTTTCACCTATCTAGTCTCAGGCTGGGTGCCGACTGATCTCTTACCCGTACTCCACGAGCATATCGCTCGGGCCTCACAGGACGTGCTTGTGGAGGTCACGCAGCCCCGCCACGATGAGGAATCCACCACCCCCGTCGCGCTGGACAATCCCTCGCTGGTAAGGGCCTTCCAGAGCCTTGTGACGACCTACGGGCAGCCCCGATATGGCGAAGTTGACCCCACCCCACTGATCGCGCTGACGTTTCCACTGATCTTCGGCATGATGTTCGGCGATGTCGGGCACGGGTTGCTGTTAGTCCTCTTGGGTCTCCTGCTGGCAAGTCGCAGAGTTCGTGCGCTCCACAGCCTCGCCAACGCGGGAACCGTGGTCATCGCATGTGGAATCGCGTCGACGATATTCGGGGTCCTATATGGCAGCGTCTTTGGATTCGAGGATGTGCTCCACCCACTGTGGGTACGGCCGCTGGACAACATCATGTTTCTCCTCACCACAACAATCGGGGTCGGCATTGTTATACTCAGCCTCGGCATGGTCGCCAACATGGTCAATGCAGCCTGGGGGAAGCACTGGGGTCGGTTTCTGTTCGATCACTACGGACTGTCCGGTCTATTCTTCTACTGGTCGTTGGTTGGCCTGGGGCTCAAGTTTGTCGCGAGCGGTATACCGTTAAGCACCTCACTGATCGTGATAGTGGCGTTGATCTCGGGGCTGGCAGTGACATTCTCTGAAGTGCTGGGCAAACTGATCGAAGGCGAAAGACCGTTAGTCGAGGGAAGCCTCGGAACCTACTTGATCCAGTTGCCCGTTGAGCTCTTCGAGACACTGGTCAGCCTACTGAGCAACACGCTGTCCTACGTGCGAGTCGGGGCGTTCGCTGTGGCGCACGCCAGTCTCAGCTTGGTGATGTTTCTGTTGGCAGATATGGTGAGCCCCGATCACAATGTGGTCTATTGGACTGTGATTGCACTGGGCAACCTGTTTGTCTTTGGGTTCGAGGGTATGATCGTCGCAATACAGACCCTGCGTCTCGAGTACTACGAGTTCTTCGGTAAATTCTTCTTCGGAGGTGGTATTCGCCACCGCCCGCTATCACTTATCGCCAGAGCAGAGGAATAGAACAAGGAGAGTAGCTATGTTAACAACGGCTCTGATTGCCGGACTCTTGCCAGTGATACCAGCCATCCTGTACGCGGTCCGGCGTCGTCGGGAAGCGCCCACAGAGAGCATGCGCAGACTGGTACTTGGGCTGACCGGGTTCAATGTCATCTACGGTCTGGCCGCGATCGGCCTGGGTCTCGTGTTCTTCGCCTCACCACCTACCGTCTATGCCGCAGGGCTGGCGCAGGAAGCTGTCAGGGATACGTACGCGTCACTGGCCGCTGGTATGGCTACCGGCCTGGGGTCCATTGGCGCCGGCTATGCGGTGGGGACTTCCGCTTCAGCCGCGATCGGCGTTGTCGCGGAGAAGCCCGAGGTATTTGGCCGTGTCTTGATCTTCGTGGGTCTGGCCGAAGGCATCGCGATCTACGGACTGCTCATTGGCTTCATGATACTCGGACGTTAGCTGAGACTATCCTTCAGGAGTAATGCAGCGTGTTAGTTATTGGGAGCCAGGATGCCGTATGGGGATTTGCCCTCGTGGGAGTACGAGGGCAGGTAGTATCAACGGCTGAGGAGGTACATCGCGCCCTTGACCTCGCGCTCTCCAGTGACGAGTACGGCATTATACTGATCACCGAGAACGCGGCCGATCTCGCCCGTGCACGGGTAGACCGGCTCGTTGCTCGCAGCATCAACCCACTGGTTGTAGAGATACCGGGACCATCAGGGCCCAACCCTGACCGCCCTCCGCTCAGTGAGCTAATCCGTCAGACGATTGGAGTGAAGATATGACTCCGAGACAGGATGACATCGACGCCCTCGAACGCGCTGTGATGCAAGAGGCGAACGACGATGTGAAACAGGTGCTTGCAGACGCTCGTGCCAAAGCGGACCGATTGATACACGAGAGCGAAGCACAATCATCTAGTGAGGTCGCCGAGATCCTGCAGCGCGCACGGCGTGAGGTGGATGCAATGCGGAGCCACACGATCGCCGCTGCCCAGTTGGACGCGCAGCATCTCAGACTCAGACGACGCGAGGAGGTGCTTGAGCGGGTATTTGGCACGGCGCGCGACGAGCTTGCGTCGATCACTCGGTGGCCGGACTACACTCAGATTCTGCGCGGCCTCATTCGGGAGGGCGCCAGCTATATCGGCGCAGACCGGATAGTGGTCCATGCCGATCCAGAGACAAGCCTGCTCCTGACAGAGTCGTTTACGGCGGATATCACGGGTGAGACGAACGTCAGCCTGGCCATCGGTGAAAGGCTGACGAAAGGAACCGGCGTCGTGCTGGAGACACCGGATAGACATCGACGCTACGACAATACGTTCGAGACACGATTGACGCGTATGCAGGATGGACTGAGGCCACTGGTCTACCGGATTCTCATGGGAGACACACCGTGAGCATGGAGATCGGTCACGTTGTATGGATCAACGGTCCCGTTGTCCGGGCCCGCGGATCCCAGGACGTCGGAATGCTCGAGGTCGTCGAGGTCGGCGAGGATCGAATGATCGCCGAGGTCATCGGTCTGGAGCGCGATATTCTCACCATACAGGTCTACGAGGAGACTTCTGGGTTACATCCGGGGGCGCCCGTGTACGGGACAGGGTTGCCGCTATCTGTTGAACTGGGGCCTGGTCTGCTTCAGAGCATCTTCGACGGCATTCAACGGCCTCTACCGGTACTGGAGCTGAGAAGCGGGACGTTCATCGGGCGCGGCGTCAAAGCAACCGCCATCTATCGCAAGCAGAGATGGGCCTTCACACCCCTTGTCAAGAAAGGTGATCAGCTCACAGCGGGCGGCACGATTGGCAAGGCGCCGGAGAGTCCGTTGATTGAGCACCGTATCATGGCGCCTCCGGGTCTATCGGGCACGCTAGTGTGGGTCGCTCCCCCTGGGGACTATACAGTGGATGAGCCCATCGCGCGCTTGAGCACCACGGATGGCGAGCGCACCCTCACAATGCTGCAGCGTTGGCCTGTTCGGCGTCCGCGCCCATACCACCACCGGCTGCCTCCTCAGGAGATGCTCGTCACTGGTCAACGTGTACTCGACACGTTCTTTCCACTGGTGAAGGGAGGAACAGCGGCAATCCCAGGAGGTTTCGGGGCGGGCAAGACAGTCACTCAGCATCAGATCGCCAAGTGGAGCGACGCGGATATCATCGTGTATGTCGGGTGTGGCGAACGAGGCAACGAGATGACGGACGTCCTGCAGGAGTTTCCCCACCTGAGCGACCCTCGCAGCAACCGGCCGCTGATGGAGCGCACGATCCTGATCGCCAACACGTCGAACATGCCCGTTGCGGCTCGCGAGGCCAGTATCTACACGGGCATCACTCTGGCCGAGTATTACCGGGACATGGGGTATCACGTGGCGCTGATGGCCGATTCCACATCGCGGTGGGCGGAGGCATTACGCGAGATTTCCGGACGCCTGGAGGAGATGCCAGCCGAGGAGGGTTATCCAGCCTACCTGGCCGCCCGCCTAGCGGAGTTCTACGAACGAGCTGGACGGACAGTCACACTCAACGGGGAAGTTGGTTCGGTCAGTATCATCGGAGCGGTCAGCCCACCTGGCGGTGACTTCTCGGAGCCAGTCACGCAGCACACGTCACGCTTCATCCGCAGCTTCTGGGCGCTTGATAAATCGCTTGCCTCAGCCCGGCACTTTCCAGCCATCAACTGGCTCGACAGCTACAGCGAGTACGTCGACGAGGTATCCGAATGGTGGACAGAACAGGGCTACGGCCAATGGCGCGAGTTGCGAGCGAAGGCCCTCGAGATACTGCAACGGGAGAACCGCCTGCAGCAGGTGGTCAAACTGGTTGGGCCTGACGCTCTGCCGGATGACCAGCGCCTCATTCTCGAGACAGCTCGCTTGCTGCGAGAGGGGTTTCTGCAGCAGAATGCGCTGGACGATGTGGATTCGTACGCCACAGCGGGCAAGCAAGTCAAGATGTTGGAGGCAATTCTGCATTTCCACAACCGGGCCGCTGAGATCATACCCAGGGGCTGCCCGATCATCGTGATTCAGGCCTTGCCGATTCTGAACACACTGGTACGAATGAAGAATAACGTGACCAACGTCGAATTGACTCAGATCGATCGGATCATTGAGGACCTGGATCAACAGATGGATCAGATTGAGAAGGATTACTCGTCATGGCCAGGGTAGCCGTCGAATGTGGGGGACAGGAGATTGAAGGAGTTGCCCGCATAGAGGGCCCAATTGTCGTCGTCGAGCGAGTCTGCGGAGTCGGCTACGACGAGCTGGCCGAGATCGTCGATTCACAGGGGCACCGACGCCAGGGCAGGGTTTTGGAGATTGATGAGAACATCGCGGTCGTTGAGGTGTTCTCTGGCACTACCGGGCTGACGATCGATAGTACCCACGTACGCTTCCTAGGTCATCCGCTCCGCATCCCCGTCTCCACTGAGATGCTGGGGCGGGTCTTTGACGGATTGGCGCATCCAATCGATGGCCAACCAGAGCCTCTGGCGGAGGAGTGGGCCGACGTCAATGGTCGCCCCATCAATCCAACCGCACGGATGTACCCACGAGACACAATCCAGACGGGCATCTCCGCGATTGACGGGATGAACACGCTCGTCCTCGGTCAGAAGCTCCCGATCTTCTCGGGCAGCGGTCTGCCCCACGACCAACTTGCCGCACAGATCGTACGTCAGGCTACAATCCTCGCGTCCGACGAGGATGATCTGAGAGACAGCGTCCAACAGCGATTCGCCGTCGTCTTCGTTGGAATGGGTGTCAAGCATGATGTGGCCGAGTACTTCCGGAACTCATTCTCGGAGAGCGGGGCCCTGTCTCGCGTCGCGATGTTCCTGAACCTGGCCGATGATCCCCCGATCAAGCGGCTGGTTACACCGCACTCGGCCCTCACACTGGCCGAGTTCCTGGCCTTCAAGCGCGATATGCACGTGCTGGTCGTGCTGACCGATATGACGAACTACTGTGAAGCCCTCCGCCAAATATCCAGCGTTCGAGGCGAGGTACCCAGCCGCAAGGGCTATCCAGGCTATCTCTATAGCAACCTCGCCTCGCTGTACGAACGGACAGGGCGAATTAAGGATAGCAGCGGTTCGATCACACAACTGCCCATCCTGACTATGCCCAACGATGATATCACCCACCCCGTACCTGACCTGACGGGTTACATCACCGAAGGTCAGATTGTCCTTAGCCGTGAGTTGTATCAGCGCGGCATCACGCCACCGATCTCCGTTCTGCCCTCACTCTCGCGTCTGATGAAGGACAGCATTGGCGAGGGGCACACGCGCCCTGACCACGCCCATCTCGCCGCGCAACTGTACGCCGCCTATGCGCGCGTGCAGGATGTCCGGTCTCTGGCGTCCATCATCGGTGAGGAGGAGCTGACCACGACGGATCAGGCTTATCTGCGATTCGGAAGGGTGTTTGAGCGAGAGTTCGTGAGCCAGAGCGGGACAGAGAATCGCACTTTCGAGGATACGCTGAATATCGGGTGGCGTGTCCTGTCGATCTTGCCCCGCGAAGAACTCACCCGTGTCGGTGAGGCCGAGATCGACCGATATTACCAGTACAATGGAGGCCAGTGACGTGGCTCGCCTACGAGTGGCCCCGACAAGAAGCAATCTACTCCGTATGCAGGAGTCACTGAGACTGGCTGTTGAGGGATTCGAGATCCTCGATCGAAAGCGCGAGGTACTTACGACTGAGCTCCTCCACCTAGCGCACGACGCTGGAGAACTCCAGCAACACGTCTGGTCGCTCCTGGGTGAGGCGTACGGTGCACTCAGAATCGCGCGCCTATCGATGGGCCGGGAGAGGCTGGAGTGGGCCGCACTGTCGGTCAATGACACGATTCAGGTCGACATCAGGCCGCGCAGTGTGATGGGAGTCGTCATCCCGTCGGTAGAGGCTCACGGAGCCCCACCGAAGACGCCGTATGGACTCGCCAACACGACGGTCGCACTGGATGAGGCCTCAATACGTTTCCGTAACGTGCTCGCCGAAATCCCTGACCTTGCGGAGACAATGACCAGCGTATGGCGGTTAGCTCAGGAGCTGCAGAAGACTCAGCGCCGTGTGAATGCCCTGCGGTATATCTTCATCCCACAGTACCAGGAAACGATCAGATTCATCGAGAGCGCCCTGGAAGAACGTGAGCGTGAGGAAACGTTTCGACTGAAGAGGATCAAGTCGAAGAGCTCCAGGGCAGCAGTTGGGCCGTCCACCAGGGAGTATGAGCAACCGTATCGAGATACTGGCGGCGATACAGCAACGTCACACGACTTTGGTTGACCCGAGAACCGAAGGATGTCCAGATGACCGTGGGAGGCGCCGCGAGATTGGCTCAGCCATCTTGGTCCGGCCGGAACCGCTGAGATAACCTGGAGGCAACTATGGAAGAACGAAGTCCGTTCACCCACATCCTGGTCCCCACCGATGGTTCTGAACCGTCTGTGAACGCTGGTTGGCTAGCAATCCAGATTGCAGCGACGCATCACATTCCCATCACATTCGCGTATATTGTCGATACACTGGCTGCCGAGAAGATGGCGAGCGTGACCTCGCGCAATACTGAGGCAATCTACGCGGATCTGGAAAACAAGGGGCGGAGCTATCTGGAATACCTTGCTCGACTCGCGCGCAACCGTGGGATCGACGCGAATCAGGTGACACGCCGCGGTATCCCACACCGAGAGATCGCCAATCTAGCTCGTGAGATCAGCGCAGATCTGATTGTGATTGGCCAGGCAGGCGTAGGCGGCCCCCATCGTGTAGATATCGGCAGTGTGTCGAGACGTGTGGTGGAAAGCGCTCCTTGCCCTGTTCTGGTTGCGCGGCACCCGCTACCTCGGAGATAGCCTGACCCGGTGGGTCAGGCGAGACAGCGAATGGGGGCACGTTGAGCCCCTACAATGCGGATGCCCGCAGCGCCCGGTACTTGTCGCACTTTCAGGATTTGCTATAATGATGCCGGGATGACGATATCCTAACCGAACCACACCCTGCTGCAGCTCGTCACCCCCTCCGATCAAGACATCAGTGCAGAGAGTGCAGTCATTTGTCCTGGCCAGGTTGCCCGCCGGGCGGTAAGCGGGACAGGAGAGCACAGAATCGAATGAAGGTACACATTGAGTTTCTCGGTCCTTCGCGTCTGGCCACCGGTAGAAAGGATCTAGAGCTTGATCTGACACAGGGCGCAACGTTTCGTGATATCGTGCGCGAACTGGGTAGACGGTATCCGGCACTCCTCGAAAACGTGATCCAATCCGATGGCGAGACACTTCACCCCCCCAACATGCTGAACGTCAATGCCCGTCGAATGATTCATGTCGACAAGTTGGATGAACACCCCAACGACGGTGACCGCATCATTATCATGTCCATATCCGCAGGAGGCTAACTATGTATGGATACGGTGGAAAGGTCCTCCACATCGATCTGAGTACGGGTAAGGTTTGGAGCGAATCCAAACCAGAGACCTGGTACCAGAAGTATATCGGCGGCGTGGCTATGGCTTCAAGGCTCTGCTGGGAGAACATTGAACCCGGCTGCGACCCACTGGAGCCGGGGAATCCGATCTGCATCGCAGGCGGGATCTTCGTCGGCACTCCCGTCCCAGTCGGCGGCAAGTATGGGATGGCCTCCAAGTCACCCCTGACTGGCTTCATCGGCGACAGCCTCTCGGGCAGTTGGTTCGCAGTTTCGCTCAAGCGGGCGGGCTGGGACGGCATCGTGATCCACGGAGCCAGCAGTAAGTGGGTCAGTGTATTCGTCGATGACGACAAGGTACAGATTCGTGACGCGTCGCACCTCGTGGGACTGGAGACTACTGAGACAGAGGAAGCAATCCGGGAAGAGTTGG
>JAAZAN010000173.1 GCA_012514315.1 Chloroflexota bacterium | reverse complement strand
TCATCTCAAACGATTATACCATACCCTTCCATCTCACCCTCGCAGGGATACGCCCAGGACCGTGGCGCTGCCCCGAGGGTATTGACACGGCGTATTTGTGTGGTAGAATCTGGTTAGATTAGGGCTATACTGCTGTGTGACTGGTTTCCGGTAACTTCCCCCTAGTCGTTTGGATCCCCATATAATATAGAGAGGTGTTGAGTGAATGGCACTAAGCGCCTGATACTCAGTTGTGCAATTGCGCTCCTTGTTCTGCTCCTGCCCGAATCGGCTGCCCAAGCTGCCGTCTATACTCCCCCAATACGAACCTGCGAACTCCCTGGCGCTCGAATCGGTCGTTCTTCGCCTGCACCCGCCGACCTCGACGGCGATGGGATCCTAGAGATCGTCGCTGCCGGCAGTGACGGTTGGGTCTACGCAGTCGATGTTGTCGACAACTGCCGGCTAATGTGGCGCAAGCAAGTGGCCGACTTCATCAACCCCCTGGCTGCTCGTCCATCGGGACAGAGCATCCAGAGCTCCCCGACGGCCGCCGATCTCACGGGTGACGGGAAGGTAGAGATCGTCATCACGACGGGATGGATGCCGGAATACCACATGAACGGGGCAATCGTGGTCTTGGACCGCTTCGGTAATCTCATGCCGGGCTGGCCTCGATTGACCCTTGACGTGCATGGCGCCGGAGACCCTCCCTGGAATCCCGATGGATATTCGGACGGCTTCTTTGCGACGCCCGCCGTCGGCGATGTCAACGGCGATGGCATTCCTGAGATCGTGGCAGGCGCCTTCGACAAGTGCCTGTATGTCTTGAGGCCTGACGGCAGTCCGGCCCCTGGCTGGTGGGACACGGCCAACAACAAGCCATCGCGTTGTTTTCCCGACACAATCTGGTCTTCAGCAGCGCTGGCTGATCTCGATGGAGATGGGCTCAATGAGATCATCTTGGGGACAGACTCCCACCCGCAATACAATGGCGGCTCCGTTTGGGTCTTCCGAGGTAACAACACAATCTACCCGGGTTGGCCAGTATACACTACCCAGATCATCCAGTCTTCGCCAGCCGTGGCTGATCTGAACGGCGACGGCACACTGGAGATCGTCGTAGGAACTGGCACTAATTACCCGGGCACAGGTGGCTACAAAGTCTACGCTTTCGACCGGAACGGCGGCAACTTTCCCGGTTGGCCGGTGGCCACCAGCGGGAACATGCCGAACTCTCCCGCGTTGGCCGATCTGGACGGCGACGGCAAGATGGAAGTTATCATCGGATGCGGCGCCGAACCGGACTTCGCAAACCCGAGCATCTGCAATGGAAACCACATGTATGTGCTGCGATACAATGGGACCGCGATGCCAGGTTATCCCGCCAGCGTTCGCAAGGCCATCCCGTGGGACCCCGCCGCGTATGGTGCAGTGGCGATCCCTCCGGTTATCGCCGACATCAACGGTGACGCCAAAGCCGAGATCCTCGTGGTCGCAGCTGGCGCCATCGGTGTGACCAGTTTCACCTACAGCAGTCCAGGCGCGCCGTCGCTGTACACACCCGCCCTGATTGACCCCCTTGAAGCAGCCCCGCTGTTGAGCGATCTTGACGGCAATGGGTCGCTATCGATCATAACTGCAGGGAGCAAGGGCGGCAAGGCAGCCTTGTTCATGTGGAACGTCGGTGGCACGGAAGACGCCCGACCTTGGCCCATGTATCGTGGTAACACAACCCGAACCGGGCAAGTCAGCTCTGCTGCTCCTCGCTTGGCAGTTAGCCCTGTCGCCATCCACCTCTTTCACCAACGGGGAACCACCACCCCGGAGATCGCGATGTTCACTGTGGCGAACCAGGGTGGCGCCTCACTGACGTGGCAGGCCAAGGCGCCTTCTGGCGTCTCGTTGAGTCAGGCTTCTGGAGTGGTCGAAGGGCAGCCGCAAGTTGTAAAGGTCACGGTTCAGACCCAAAACTATCCTAGCTTGGGGACATACACTGTAGGCGAGATCGTCATCACAGCCACGTATGACAACGAGCCAGTCACCGGTAGCCCTGTGCGCATCCCGGTAGAGCTTACCGTAGCGAACGTCCGCCGGGTCTACTTCCCGTCGGTCCTGCGGAGATCTTCTCCCTAGCAATGCGCATCCTCTTCGTTTCGCCAGCGTATCCCCCACCGTTTCCCGGTGGGGGAGAACGCTTTGTAGGGGCCTTGGCGAACGAGATGCACACAGCTGGTCACCAGATAGCCGTCGCCACGACGCTGGCTCAGCGCGAGCGGGACTTCTGGGCTGGTCGCTCCGATGCCAGCACCTCTGATCGTCAAGCCGCTGATGCGTCGCAGGGTGTTATGCGATGTACCTTGAGGCCGTTCCCCGGCGGGCGGGTGGGCTTGCTCCTGTGGCGCAAACTTATGGTGATCGCGTCATCGCTGCCCGGCAACCACGCGCGGTGTCTGCAATCTATGGCTCACCGTGTACCCTCCATACGCGACCTGACACCAGCTGTGGAAGGGTTCTTGCCCGCCGACCTGATCCATGGCTTCAACCTATCCTGGGAATACCCTGCGCTGGTTGGCCGCGAAGTCGCGCGGCGATACGGCATTCCCTACGTCATCACCCCCTTCATGCACTTCGGGACTGGTGCTAGCGATAGAGTCGCGCGCAATACCACGATGGATCACCAGATAGAACTCCTGCGCACCTCAGATGCCGTGCTGGTATTGACCGATCTTGAGCGTGACGGCCTCGCAAAGCTGGGGGTGCCTCAACAGAGGATTACGATCATCGGCGCCGGTGTTGACCCTATTCCGAACCGCCTTCCCTCACTGGATGACCTGCGCGGCACCTTCCAGCTACCTGACCGCTTCTTCATCTTCGTGGGGCGCAACAGCTATGACAAGGGCGCCATCCATGCCGCCGAGGGTGTGTTAAGCATGTCGCGACATGCCCCCCATCGTCACCTGGTTCTGGTGGGTCAGACCACGCCGGAGTTTGATCGGTTCCTCAAGAGACTGGGCCCAACGGACCGCGGCCTCATTCACCCGCTGGGAATCGTCTCCGAGACTGACAAACATGCCCTCATTCGAGCAAGCGACGCGCTCGTTCTGCCCTCTCGCACAGACTCATTCGGCATCGCCATTCTCGAGGCTTGGGTGCACGGGAGGCCCGTGGTGGGGGCCAAGGCAGGGGGGATTCCCGCGGTCATCGATGAGGGCCGCAACGGTCTACTTGTCCCGTTTGGCGATGTTCAGGCGCTTTCAGAAGCCATGATGCGTCTGCTCGCCAATCCGACACTCGCCACCACCTTGGGCGAAGAGGGCCGGAAGCAGACCGCCAACTCATACACTTGGCAACAGGTCGGTTGCCGTGCTCTAGGCGTCTACCAGAGTCTTGTCCACCCTAGCACGGATACCGGCCAGCCAGCGGTCTAGACACAACGCTGTCGATCATCTGCCGGTACTTTGCCACGACCTTGTCCCAAGCATAGGTCTCCGCCACAAAGCGCTGTCCACTGGCCCCAAGCTGCCGGGCTACGTCATCTTTCTCGAGTAGCAGGTGCAGGATCTCAGCAAACTCATCTGCAGTCCGGTAGTAGAGCCCGCCGTTGCCACGGCGACTCATTCCCATGACCACTTGACCGTGAGCCGTACAAACCACAGGGCGACCCACAGCCCATGCCTCCAGCGCGACCATCGACAGGCTCTCATAGCGCGAGGGAATAAGAACGGCCGTAGCGCCAGCCATGGCATCGAACTTCTCCGCCTCAGACACGAAGCCGCCATAGGTCACACCACGCACCTTGGGAATGGGCATCTCGGTCTTCCCCAATAGGACCAACGAGGCCTCATCTGGGTATAGCATCGAGAAGTGCCGAAAGTACGTCAATAGCTCCCCACATCCCTTTGACTCAACGATACGCCCCAGATATAGGAAGTACGGGCCTGACAACCTTAGCCTCTGCCTGAATCGCTCCGGGTCGACCCGGTCCGGCACGTCCACGCCCAACCCAGCGATCACATTGGGTACATACGCGTTGCCGAAGCGCGCATGGACCATCGCCCGCTCTTCCTCCGTATTGTACAGAATGCCACGAGGCAAGTGAAACAGGGCCTGGAAGATCCGAAAGTCAAGTGCCGGCTCATCGTGGGCTGTGGGCACTAACAGGGACTTGTCACTCACTAACCTTAGGCCCAGCGCCGTCGGATAGTAGATATACGTGAAAAACACGAAAACGTCTGAATCAGCACGGTGACAGGCAAGATAGTCCAACAGACTTGGCGCCCATGGCCCCTGGGCGTACAGCCACTCGAACTCCTGCTCCAGTGAGTGCGGCCGGCCATAGAGCTGAGCGACGAGTTGGGCAAAACCGGCAGCACGGGGTTGGATTGTCGGGAAGCGACGGACGTGAACACCGTTCAGTTCGCTGTCTCCGGGGGCGTAGACGTTCTCCCACGTGGTGTACTCTCTGGCGCACGTTGTAAGTACCTCCACGTCGAAGTACGGCACCAGGCGCTCCGCAACGTTCCGTGCATGGCTCTCAGAGCCACCAAGGATCTCCTGGCCATACCGCTGGACCACAAAGGTCACCCGCATCTAGAATAGCTCCCGCATCGTGTCGAGGTACCAAGCGGCGATCCGCGACGGGCTGTACCGGTCACGCAGGACCAACGCGCCCTGGTGTAGCCGGTTGTATGTTTCTGGATCGCGGATTGCCTGCATCGCACTCCCCAATTCTCGGTCGTTAGCGGCAACCAGGCCGCCCTCCTGATAGATGGCGAAAGCAGGCAAGCTAGAGAAGACACATGGCTTTCCGGCACCTAGCGCCAAACACGCACTTGCACTCTGGTATCCATCCTGGTAGTACAGAACCACTGCGTCAGACGCCAGCAGGTACAGCTCCATCCTCTCATAGTCCTGAATCACGCGAACATCGAGTTGCGAACGGGAAGCGGCGTGCTCGACAACCTCCTGTACATACTCCGGCTCGTAGACAGCAGGCGTGCCCACCACAAGGAGTGTGGCATCTGCAGGAAGTTGGTTGATCACTTCCACTATCCGTTTGCGCCGGAAAATGAAGCCGGGGACAATAAAGACGAAACGCTCTTGTGGCAGATGTAGCGTGTCGCGCAGCTCTCCGACATCGCCGTCCTGGCTCTTGATAACCAGGGGCACGGTAGGGACTTGATCCACCCGGCCCGTGATCAGGCCGATGTTTTCCCTGGCCCGTGACGAATGCACGACGATCTGCCCGGAAAACTGCCCCAGCAGATAGAGGAACAGACGCAAAACCAGATACCGTAAGGCTACGTCGAGCGTCGACCATGCGATGCGCGGATACTCCAGTAGCCGGCCAAAACGCACCGGTTGGCTGAGCCGCTGCTGAATGTGATGGTATTCGGGATACTTCGCAGCTTCGATCTCATGGACTGACAGGAGCACCGGCTTTCGCCGCCATATGCGCAGATAGGCGATAGCGCGAACCAGCGCCCGCAGGCGGAAGATGCCAGGCTCATATTCGAACACGACACAGTCGCAATCTCGGTCCACGCGCCTGACGGCATCGCGAAGCGCACGATTGTCCCACCGTGGAACACCCACATACGTCGTAGCGTGCCCAAGCGCTCCGAACCCTGCCCGCAACACCTGCGTGTACTCGTAGATGCCGCAACGGCCATCGGAACTCACGAAGGTGATTCTCACCTCAACGCCCCTAGAGCGTCCGCAAGGATCCCGGCAACGGATTCAGGGTAGAAATCGCGGGCTCGGTCTCGCTGCCTGGCGACGATGCGTGACCGCCAAGCTTCATCCTCAAGCAAGACACCTACAAGCTCGGCGACATAGGCTGGATCCTTGGTATGCACGAGCACGCCTGCATCACCCATGGTTTCGGGAACGGCTGCGGCGGCATAGGCGACCACAGGCAGGCCGTAGTTCATGCTCTCGACCAAGGGCACACCGAACCCTTCGTGTTCGCTCATGCACAGAAACACATCCGCGCCCTGGTAGAACGCTACCAGTTCTTCCTTGCTCACGTGGCCCTCGAAGTGGACATCAGGCAGCCCCAGCCTCGCCACAAGCGTGCCGAGATAGTCCAGATACGGCTCCATTTGGTCGTGCGAGCCCACGAAGTAGAGTTGAGCTGTGGGTCTGATGTAGCGCTTGAGATAGTGAAACGTTAGTATGACGTCCTCCAGACGTTTGTTGGGAACGACACGCCCCACGAACAAAACCACTGGGCCGGGTTCCGCACGCAGGCGACGCAGCAGTTCTGGGTCCGGCGGCACATTGTAGAAGCCCGGATCGATGACGATAGGCAACACACGCGTCTCAGCAATGCCCGCTGCCTGAAGCTCGAGGCAGTTGTAGGTAGAGTCCCCCCACCCATCGCTGACCATCGTGGCGAGCCTCCCAAGCTGCTGCCGTCCCAACCAGGCGACCTCCCGGTAGACGCCGTTAACGCCGATGAAGTATTCAGCAGGGGTTATGTTGTGGTAGACTAGAATCTTGCGCCCTCGAATGTGTCGTACCCAGTTCATCACTTCCGGGGAGTACCCCATCGAGAAGTGGAGCAGAATCACGTCTTCGGATGTGGTGCGCCGTCGGTAGCGATGGAAATGCTGCGCCTCTGCCTCGAAAGAAGGTTGTGGGTACTCACTGATGATCTCGGACCGCATACCCCATCCGCGCAGGATGCTCCGCAGCGATAGTATATGGTTGCTGATGGCGTCACCATGGGTGACGACCGGATGGAACTGATGAACGGTCTTGAGACCGAGGTTCTGGTGAGACTTCATGTCACCCCTCGATATCTCGTCCGAAAGCCCGGCGCCATCCACGCTTTACGGCCTCACTGGCGGTGCCCCAGTAGTACCGAGGTGCGGATGGAGCGCGTCGGGCGAGCTCCAACATCCACGCTCTGGCTACCGTGGCCCATTTCCTAACGATGGCTACGACCACCCTCGTCGAGAGACCGGCGGACCGAACGGTCACGTCTTTATTGAGCAGTACGTGCAGACCATCGTCAAATGAGATCCTCCCCACATAGAAGCCGGCGGACCGAAAGGCACCCAGCCACTCCTTCAGGAAAGGTCGTGACTCGATGATGCCTCGCGCAACCTCCGGGCTGTCTGTCAGATCAGGCCTTGGCATATAGTCCGCGATCACCGGCTCATTAAGGAAAAGTGCTCGCCCCATTGGCGTCAAGACGCGGGCAGCTTCACGCAGAACCACTTCAAGCCTGTCGGTGTGGTGAAGTGAAGCCGTAGTGACCACATAGTCAAAGACGCCAGGACGGAACGGTAGCTGGTGCATGTCCCCGAGGACGCGCTCAAAGTATAGCCTCTTGTGCAACAACCAGACGTCGGCGGTCTCAAGGCCCAGGTATTTGTGGGATAGGATATCCAGACCCACAGCGTATGCACCGCGCCGGGCCAACTCAGCTACACCCCAACACCGACCGGCCCCGATCTCAAGGACCCGCTGCCCTTGCCAATCAAAGCGGTCCAGCCAGTCAAAGAAGTGCCTACCCACCTGATGCCAGACCTGCACCGAATCGGGTTCCGGGGTCTGTTCTGGGCGAATAAACGGCAGCGCCAAGATCCAATCATCCCTGAACTCATGCTGTTTCTCAGGGACGTCCAGAAGGTCGACCCATCCGATCGCTTCTGCAGCAACCTGTGGCGGAGGGTTGAGGAGCGCCTGTACAACCCCTTTGTGGATAGGAATCTGGGCACCACACGACTCGCAAACGAGTTCGCCTTCGCGGATCTCCCGCTCATCACGCACATGTACCGTCAGCGCAAGATCGGCGCTGGCGCACAGCGGGCACTGGAGCAGGTCTACAAGTGTCTCTCGCACGTTAGCCTCACTGAGATATCGTCAAGCCTTGTTACTGAGCTTCGGCTCTAGCGTACATCAGGAACGGGGGGCTCGCGCTCCTCTAGCCGGTCGATCCGCTCTCGCAGCACGCGGTTCTCTTGCGCGAGTCGATGGAGTTCGAGCAGAACCTGTCGGTTGAGCCTGCTCTGGCGGATCAGGCCGGCCTGCAGATATCGCTGAATCTCCGCGTTGATGACACGACGCACCAGTGCATGGATCGGGCCGATCACCGGAATGCGCCAGTCGATCACATAGTCGTCAGGAAGGATCTCGCAGTCCTCAACAGAGAGCCCACTCACGTCGTCTCGATCGGCGATAAGCTCTCGATACAGCTTCTGTGCGAGTTCGCCAGGGTCCTCCCCTTCACCGGCCTGTTGGCTCGCCCGACGCATAGCCACACGTCGACGAATGATATCCATCAACTCATCGACGTCGACCTGATCGTCCGCAATCCGAAGCCACTTCGATTGATCATCCATACAGCGCACCTCTCCAAGCACGTAGGACGGCCTCGTACTCACTGGCCACACGCTCCGAGTTATGCTCCTGCTGCACATAACTCCTCCCGCGTTCTGCCATTAGGCGGGTAGCGTCTGGGTGGGCAAAAAGATCCGCCAGGGCATCTGCCAACCGGCCGGCATCCTCGCCATCGTCGAAGGTGTGATCGAGCTTGACACACACATCGGAAGGCAAATCAGCATACCAGCCGGTGTTGGAAACTACAACCGGCTTTCCCAGGGCCATAGCACGCAGCGTGAGTGCAGACGCCTCGCCCACACTTGGATAACGTAGGTTCACGATAACATCGCTCGCATTGAGGAACGCTAGGAATCTCGTAAGTGAGGGCACATACCCGATCTCCAATAGGCGACCGTCGAGATCCTGTACGCCCGGCTCACCAAGGCCCTGCAGGAGATCACCGATGACGGCGCAACGGAGCTGTGGGAATCGGCTGCCAAGAGCCGCGATTGCCTGCATGACTACGTCCGTACGTTTGGCCGTGTTGGGCATACCGGCAAGCGTAACGAGCAAGGCGCCTTCCGGCAAACCCAGTTCGTCGCGAGACAGATCGTCGGGCATCTCTGGTCCATAGGGTGCTGGTATGTAAGCGATCCTCGCCCCTGGATGGTGCGACTTTGCCAACCTGAAGGCATAGCGACTGTGCACGAGCACGCCCAAGCTGACGTCGATAAGCCGCGAGTTGAGAGGTTCATCGAACAGAGGCATGTGCGCCCAGTCAACTGCCGCTTCATAGGCCAGCTCGGCCCCAGCGGCCCCCCGTGCATAGGCAACCTCTCGCAAGTAGCCCCGGAAATCCCCGCTCCCGATGGTCAGCCCCGCCAATAGGTGGTGGAGGAAGTAGTCGTGAAGCACTACCACGCCCGGGTATTCGAGGGCCAACTCGTAGATGCTCCGGTGGAAGCTCTGGTTGTTCCCGATGTGGTAGACACATAGATCGTAGGTTCGCCAACGCTCAGGCAGATCCCCGACCGGGTGCACGTCCAGGCCGTCGGCCAATGCGTCAGACCGCTCTGTCGCATACACGTCGACACGATCAAACACACGCGCCAGATACGGCAAGAGCGCAGCGCTGTAGTCGGCTATTCCGGTGCGCAGCGGCGGTAAGGGGCTGACGTAGGCGATTCTCATAGCGTTGGCTAATCGCCGTCCTCTCGCCCGACGTCAGCGCGGCTCTCTAGCTCCCTCAGCCGCTCCTCGAGACGCGCGATCTGCAGGCGCGTCTCGGCAAGCTCGCGGCGGAGACTTGTCTGGTCGCGATCCACTCTGGCGATCCAGTCTGCGACGTCGGCGAACCTACCCCGGATCCGCCCCAGGAGTACGTTCAACTGCTGGATCATCGGCAGAACGTACCAGCGTGTTGACATGCCGTTCCAGATCTGGCGAAAGCGGACGATCAAGGGACCGATGTAGCGCGCCTGCGAGGAAAATGGAACCTCACCGATCATCCACGGATCGTGCTCGTTCATACGTCATCCCTCTCCCAGCGCTTCCGACGACTCAGCAGAGGCAGATCCGCCACCTCCATCGTTGATGCGCGCGACACGCTGCTCGAGACATCCGAGACGGTACTTCAGGTCGGCAAGCTGTTCTACGACTTCCAATTGATCCTGTTCCAGCATGCTGAGTTGGGCCTGGACTGCCTCCAGGTGAGTCTTGAAGATGCGAAGCCACAGGGCGTTGATTTCGTTCTGCTGTTGCACCAGGGGCCGCACATACCAGCGCGTGGCGACACCGTTCCATCGCTCCCGAAACCACGCGATCACGCCGCCGACCAGCGGTACGTTGGAGTGGAAGGGCACCTCAACCAGCCCACGACCCTCCAGCTCTTCAAGAAGCCTTTCTAGCGTCGCCATCTGGACTGTCCCCCATCATCTGAGCGCTCTGGCTCGCCGCCATAGCGCCTTCAGACCGCTGTTGATGCACTGCAATTCGTCGGGTCTCGCACAGCCATCTGCGTATTGCACACGGACCGCCGATGCCGTCAAGATACTCAGCTTGTAGGCGCTGCCTACGATCTGTCGTTCCGGTGGAGCGACGTCGTTTTCCAGCCACGCCAGCTCCGCGGGCAGGAACTCATCGACGAACTGCTCGCGCGTGGTCCGCTTGAGTATGAACCGTAGACGACCCATATGTATGGCACGAAGATAGCTGGGGCTGTTGCGAACGATCGACGCGGATTCCAGGTGGATAAGGTTTGCCCTTGGCAAATAGACGACTCGCCAACCTGCGTCGCGAGCCCGGTAGCAGAGATCGACATCCTCGTAGTAGAACCAATAGCCGCGATCAAGGTCGCCAATCTCTTCCAGCAGCGTCCGGCGCACAGCCATCGCCGCGCCCGTCACGTAATCCACGTCTGCCTGCGAATCAAACAGACCCTCGTCATGGGTCGCGTACCCATAGTGGCCCGTTGTGGCCCTTGGATGGGACACGAATCCGCCTGCGTGCTGGAGCGTGGCGCCGTCGGCGTAGTATAGCTTGCATCCCGCAACGCCAATGCGCGCATCGGAGAGCAGACCCTCCATCAGCTCACGCAGCCAGCAGCTTGGCGCGATAATGTCATCATTGAGCAAGACGACAACATCAGCGTTCGTCCGCGCGATGCCGAGGTTCATACCCCCAGCATAGCCCAGGTTGCTACCCGCCCGCAAGAGGCGAACGCCAGGGTACTCCGAGGCCACATAGTCCGCTGACCCGTCGGTGGACCCATTGTCGACCAGCACAATGTCGAAACCATCATAATCCTGTTGCAGAAGCGAAGGCAGGCAGCGCCTCAGATGGTGGAGGCCATTCCAGTTCAAGACGATGAGCGACACCGAAATCTGGCTCGACACGACTGGGTATGTACCTCCTTCAGGCTGCATCAGAGCCATCGACGTTGGGTAGCAGCTCGACGTTGACCTGCAGACGATTGGCGCATCCGGATGCGGCTACCCCGCGGGACTCGGTGACCAGCGACCGCTGTTAATCGCCACCTTGATGGAACCAACGACAAGGGATCACTACAAGGCCCTCTCTGTTCCCCGCGCCGCCAGGAAGTACCCGCAGAATGAACTGCCGGTGCCGATGGTCGTATGGATGGATCGAGTTGTGATCATACACAGCAGCCGAGAACTCGTAGGTCGCGGGTGTGAGCGGCAGGCTGTCAACCCTATAGTCGACATAGCCACCCCCTGCGATGCGCTCGATGTCATATCCCGCGGCGGCAGTGTTGGGACCAGTCACGTGGGTTCCATCATCTCGATAGATTGCGACGCCAAAAGACGGATGCAGGATTTCACGCTCTGCACTATACCATATCCGCGCGATTAAGGTATCACCGGTATGGAAAGCAGCAGTGGGTGCACCATCGCCATTGAGAAACTCCACCCGTTGGATACGGACTTCACCCGATCCCCAACGCTTACCGAGCTCGACAACGTCATTGGGCGCTCCGCCATTGGCGCGCCACACGTATTCGAGATAGCCAGCGATGACGGACTCCGTCTCACCATCGGCTCGGATTTCACCGTTGTTCAACCACAGTGCTCGATCACACAGCTTGCGCGTGGTCTCGAGATCGTGCGAGACGAAGACGATCGTCGTGCCCGCCCTCTGGATCTGTGCGATTCTCTGTACACAGCGAGCCTGAAACGACTGATCGCCTACCGCGAGCACCTCGTCAATCAGCAAGATCTCAGGCTGGAAAGCGGTGGCGACAGCGAACCCCAACCGAACCAACATCCCGGACGAGTAGTTGCGGACTGGAACGTCGATGAAGCGCTCGAGCTCTGAGAATGCGACGATGTCATCCAGACGCTGCCGGATGAGGGGTCTCGGGAACCCCATGATCGCGCCGCTGAGGAAGACATTCTCCCGCCCGGTCAGATCTGGATGAAATCCGGCACCCAGCTCCAGCAGGGCGGAGACTCGCCCGGTCACCTCAATCTCACCGGAAGTTGGTTCGAGTATGCGAGCGATCAACTTGAGGGTACTGCTCTTGCCTGCGCCGTTCGCCCCGATGAAGCCGACCGTCTCTCCAAAACCGATCCTGAAGCTGACATCACGTAACGCCCACAGATCCTGCTCCAGCCGCGCGTCTCTAGCCCGCGGCGAAGACAACAGCACCTCCTGAAGCGAATGAGGTCGATTGCGGAAGAGCCGGAACCGCTTGCTTACCTGACGAAACTCAATCGCGACCGTCGTCATAGCACATAGGGCTCCTCACAGCAGTTCAGTCGCCTGCCGTCATACCAGTGGGCGCGCGCTCTAGCCTGAGCAGGTGAAACGCGGCGTCGACCTCAGAGATGGTGAAGTACTGCGACAGAACAGCCTTTCCGCCCATCGGCAGTGCGTCGTTCGCTTGCACGACGTAGACCGGCACAGAACGGGCTAACAGAGCATTGACTGCCGCCACCAGCGGCGGTTCCGTGAGCGCCGGATCGTCTACATAGAGTGTATCGGTGGCCGGTACCCGCCGGTAGAACAATGTGGTACGCTGCCCATAGTAGGCGATCACGTCATTCACTGAGTATGCCAGGATTACCGCATCCGGCTCGGTCATCTGCGCAACACCGACCATCGCTGCCACGTGTCCCGCCACCGCAGCGTTCCGCGATCGGCGATCCGCCAGAATACCGGGCACAGGCAACAGCATCGAGACCAGTATCCCGACCACGCAGAGCACGCGCCACCCTCGCGGAAGTCCGCCGGCAGCAACCAGTACGTGCCTTACGCCGTGACCTATGGACACTGCAAGGAACGGGAACGCGGGAAGCAGGAACCGCGCATTCACGCCCTCAGCAGGAAACGCATAGAACGCATGGACGCCAAGCGGCAGAGCCAACGACAGGAGGATCAACAGGCGCCGCGGCCCGCGCGCAACACCGATGCCGATTCCTGCAAAGGCAAGGAACAATCCGTAGTTGCGCCACAGTGTGCGCGCCAGTGCCGGCAGGCTGCCTGTCCCAACAGGAGACGCTCCAAGCACATAGCGCAAACTGAACATCGGCCACTCATACCAGCCATGGACGGGGCTGTAAGGCGTAACCAGAAAGCCCCCGTAGAAACGGTGATTGTACGCCAGAATTGCCGCGACCGAGGCAACGATCGCTACTGAGAAGGCCGCGATCGCCACCCGTGGGGATCGGCCATACCGCGCTCTTCCGGCGTAGACAAACGCCGCCAGCGGGACGAGTGATATCAGGGCAGTATAGCGGGCCAGGGCTGCCAGACCGATAACACACCCGCCAAGCACCCCCCCGACAGCGCCCAAGAGGACATCACGACTAGAGCAGACCCACACCAGCAGCGTGGTGCCAATCAGGAGAAGCACAGCAACCGGCAGGTCAGACCATAGGGAGGTCGAGTACCCAAGGTAGTCGGGAACGAGAACTAGCATAGCCACCGACAGCAGCGCTGTCTTCACGTCAAAGAGCAGCCGTCCCAGCCAGTACACCGCTATTGCGCCACATGCACCGAAAGCGGCCGGTGCCCAGAACATAGCATCGGACACCGGAAGCAGCTTCGCGAAGGCGGCCAGTATCGCAGGAAAGCCGGGAGGGTAGTTCAGCACGAGACACTCAGGATCGGCGCTCCGAACGTTGAACCCAGCCAGTGTGAAATAGGGGCCGATCGATGCATTATACGGGCTGCAGAAGGAGGGGCTCCCGCCTTCCGCAAGCCTCTCCGCCGCATACTGGTACGCCAGAGGGTCCCACCCATCGGAAAGGGAAACCGTGTGAGACCGCGCCACAAGAAAGAAAAACACGGCGATGAGCAGGACAACCACGCCTGCTCGCTCCGACGTGCCGAGGCGAATGCCACGCTGCGCTGATGAACCTGCGCGCGAGCCAACCACGTCCCTCTCCCCTTCAATAGCGATGTGGGCCACGTCCTGCACGTCCCAGCCAGCGCGCCTGGCGGTCCCTAGCGCGACCGGTTCACCTGCGGCATAAACAACCGATAACTGCTGACCAGCACGTTCCCGGCCAAGACGTTGTCAGTCTCATCACTTTCGGCCACCTGACCATCGGGATCAACGACCACATAGACAGGGTGAGTGCCTGGGAGCACACCGGTCATCGTCACACTGACATACGCCGTACCGCCGCAACCGCGCAAATCGACGACAGTCTGGTCAGCACCGATCCGCTGCCCCTGTGGAGGCGTGCCGGCATAGAAACGTACCACCACCGGGCCCGAGGCAGTTACATTGCCGCTGTTGGCCACATGCACGCCCAGCGTGACAGTGACCGGATCGGATTCTGAATACGGAGACCCGGGCGTAGTCGCGATATCTACGGGTGCCAGATCCACGGTTGGTGAGATCTGTGACGTGTGAGCAGCATAGTTGTCACCAAACACGGTTCGCCGAGGCGGCGTCCCAGGGTCGTACAGCCAACCGTTGAACGTATTGTCCGTGAGGCTGTACCAGGCCCAGCGCTGTACGAGGCGATAGTCATCCGCAGGATACCCAGTGGGCCCGCTGGCGCCCTCAAGAAACGCGAAGGTGGCATCCATAAAGGCATTCACCCTCGCCGCATCGAACCCATACATAGCTGGCATTTGAACGCCGAATTCGGTGATGATGAGAGGTCGGTTCTGATAACCACGAGCGCGCATCCAGTTCCGGAAGTCTCGAACGAACTTCTCGAACACTGCGAAATTGTCGTTGTCCTGGATATCGAAGATCTCGCCCACTCCCCAGTCGATGCCTGGCGGGATCTCAGCGCCCCAGCAATTGCTGGGGTCGTACTCGCAGCTCACCTCATTCAGAATGAACGCGTGGATGTTCCACACATCCACGGGCATGGCCGTGCCATAGTAAGAAGTGTAGCTCTCCAGGACCATGTCCAGATAGAGCAGGCGAACCGGAGTGGGCTGGACTATGCCGCCAACGGCGATCTGTGCGGTGGGATCGGCCTGCTTGATCAGATGGTAGAGCTCGTGGTATGCCTGGGCGTAGAGATGGGGTTCTAGATCGTCCTGCCAGTAGCGCCGATCCGGCTCATTGCCGATGAGCCACGTGAGACCCGGATGGCTCGTTGCCGTCGCCACGAGCGTGGCGGCGTCCGGTGTATAGCCATACGAGTCGGCGCTTGTTTGCGACAACCGCACGGTCGGCATGTACTCTAGAGTGTCGGGAAGCGATGGCTCAGTTGCCACGCCCCAGTCGACGTACCATCCAAGCCTAAGGTCCTGCACTGGATATACCGACATATCGCGCACGCCGCCTACCCCGTAGCGGCAGAGCGCCGGCGCATCTTCCAGCATCGCCTCCGAGACAGCCGCTGTGACCGGTGGGCGCCCCACAGCAAACAAGCCGGTCGACACCAGACCTGTCGCCAGGGCGATGACCAAACCAAGAACGCCTACCGCTCGCCCGTTACTAAGCCGATGGAATATCATCACGGCTCCACCTCCATATACACCGGGTTCGCACCCACGTATACGCCTACCCGACCATCCACCGTCCCGTCATCAGTGTCGACGACTCTCCCTAAGGGCTGCCCATATATATCAGTTAGCCACACCATCGGCACAGGCACCCACACCCAACGCACCTCTTCAGTCCTGGACCAGAACACAAAGACCGGCTGCCCAGTGGAGGTCTCGAAGCGATAGCCCTCGACTTCCGGATCAGTCGGTTGTATTCGCACAAAGCGTGCTGTGCCGACCTTCTCAGCGGCGACCTGGTATGCCGTGAAGGACAACTTTGGCTCCAGCAGGTCGGTCAGCAGCCCGTTCCTGCCGTAAGGCGGCGCTGGGTCGATCCAGGTCCACCACATCGTAGCTTGCACTCCGGCCGCTGCCGACTGCGTAAAGAGCTTGACGACGTAGCGGCTCTGGATCTCGGGAGATCCAGGGAACTCCTCGCTGTAGTAATCGCTGTGCCAGCCCGCTTCCGTCACCATCATCGGTTTGGAGACGTAGTAGCTGGAGAGCTTGCTGCGCAGGTAGCTAGCCTTGCCGGCCAGACCATTCCCATACGCATTCCACCGACCCTCAAACGCTGGGTAGTAATGGAAGTTCATGATGTCGAAGCAATTGCCCCCGCCACTAAGGAGCACGTCATCGATGAGCTCCCGCACGAACGATCCGCCTTCGTCCACGAAGAGGTCATAAGCGAGGCCGCCGATCACCACCTTGGCGTTAGGATTGGCAGCCTTCACTGCGGGATAGACCCGGCACAGCATCGCTGCATAGAGGTCGCCATAGTCGCCCC
>JAAZAN010000023.1 GCA_012514315.1 Chloroflexota bacterium | reverse complement strand
TCGACGCCGGGTGGTGGGCCGAGCTCTCGCATCGCCTGAGGCATGCGCGCAAAGGGGCGGATATCTACGTGAGGACGGATGAGATGAGCGAGGATCAGGTCGCTCAGACGGTTATCGATGCATTGCCCGCATATCTCGCCTTAGCCAGCTCCCAGGCACGGGAGTGACAGGCGGATGTGTAAACACCACTGAGCATTGAGGAGGATCCTAAGATGAACACCGTTGTACCCGAGTCTGTTGGCATGTCATCAAGCCGTCTGGCACGGCTTGGCCGTTGTATGGAGGCCTATATCGACCGCGGTGACTTTGCCGGCCTGGTGGTCCTGATCGCACGACACGGTGCGGTGTGTTATCTGGAGACTTTCGGCCAGATGGACATCGAAGCGCAGAAGCCGATGGCGGTGGATACGATCTTCCGCATCTACTCGATGTCCAAGCCCATCACAACGGTGGCTGCGCTGACCCTTTACGAGCAGGGGCGCTTCCAGCTCACTACCCCCGTATCGGAGTTCATCCCGGCCTTCAAGGACCTGCAGGTTCTGCGGAGTTTCACAGAGACCGACATCGAGTTCGAACCCCTGGAGCGTGAGATGACTGTGCGCGATCTCATGACCCACACGTCGGGGCTAACGTACGGATTTGATGATAGCTCGCCCATCGAGGAGATGTACCGGCAGCATATCCACGGTGACAAGTTTCTCCGGCGCTCATTGCAGGAGACAATGGCGCTGCTGGCAGACCTCCCGTTGGTCCATCAGCCTGGGACTGCGTGGCGCTACAGCGTCTCGACCGATGTGCTCGGCTACATCGTCGAGGCGGCGTCGGGCATGCCGTTGGGCTCGTTCCTTCAGCAACAGGTCTTCGAGCCATTGGGGATGCAGGACACCGGGTTCTTCGTGCCGCCAGACCGGATTGACCGATTGGCCGCCAACTACGCCCCAGAACCAGACGGCAGCCTCAGGCTGGTCGACGCGCCATCCACCGGGATCTACTCCCGTCCACCACGGCTCGAATCGGGGGGCGGCGGCCTGGCATCGACGATCGGTGACTACTTCCAATTCGCGCAGATGCTGCTTAATGGGGGTACGTGGGGCGGCGAACGCATTCTGAGCCGCAAGACCATCGAACTCGCCATGATGAATCACCTGACGCCCGAGATGCTGCCGTCATATCAGAACCCAGGCTTCGGTTTTGGCCTGGGCGGCAAGGTCCTGATGGATCCAGCCCAGGCGCAGATCGTGGGGTCGCCGGGCCTCTTCGGCTGGGGCGGCGCCGCGACGACGGACTTCTGGATCGACCCGACGGAGCAGCTCGTCGGCGTCATCATGCCGCAGTTGATGGACGGTGGCGAATATCCGCTCCAGGCCGATTTCCAGGTCCTGGTATACCAGGCGCTGGATGACTGACACAGCGCATCAACGGCCTGCACCACAAGCCTGATTCAGTATCTCGTCCACCGGCGTTCGGGCGCACGGTCGATTCGGTTCTGTACTGCGTGTTGCAGGTTCCCGTGGCTGAGGTATAATATCGTCATCCATTGGATACGCCTGCTTGTTGGATACAGGCCTGTAATATGACACCGCGGGCGCTGACAACGCCCGCGTTTTGGTTGAGCGGGAGAGTCGACTGTGATCAATCTGATCCTGTGGCTGATCGGCACGATGATTGTCGTGCTTGGACCGATCATACTGATTCACGAGCTGGGCCATTTCCTTTCGGCCAAGCGCGCCGGCGTGCGGGTCGAGGAGTTTGGCCTGGGATACCCGCCGCGCATGCTCAAGGTGTGGCGCGGAAAGGGCTACCTGATCCTGGGATCCACGAAAGTCATCATCCCAGCCAATTTCCGGATGCCTCCGGGAATACGCCTCGGCGCGGTCGCTGACCTTCGCACCAGCCGGAACAACCGAGGTGAGTTCATCCTGACCAGCGCCAGAGCGCTGGTTGATCCCGCAGAGGAAGAGGCTCGCTTCCACAGTCAGCCTGTTGAGGGTGGGCTACGCCTGCAGGGGGAGATCACGACATTGGAGCCCGGTACGATCTACAGCCTGAACTGGCTACCCCTGGGCGGGTTCGTCAAGATGACGGGTGAAGAGGACCCATCGGACCCCATGAGCCTGGCGGCTAAGAGCAGCGGCTGGCGCGCCGTCGTGCTCGGATCAGGGGTCGTACTGAACATCGCCGCGGCGATCATCCTGTTCACGCTCGCCTTCATGAGCGGCCGACCGGAGCTGTGGTGGAGTCAGATCGCCGACGTAGCGCCGGGGTCACCCGCCGCTGCCATCGGACTGGCGCCTGGCGACATCGTGATGCGTATCGACGGCCAATCGATGGCCTCGGAAGCGCCCAATGAGGCGCTTATCGAGTACACGCAATCACATCTCGGTCAGGAGATGACGCTCGAGATACTGCGGGATACGCAGGTGCTTGAGCTCCGGGCGACGCCACGCACCGAATGGCCACCGGACCAGGGACCACTCGGCATCTCGCTGCGGTACACGCCCAGCAAGCCCGATATTCGCCGCCTGCCAGTTGGGAGTGCACTGGGGCAGGCGTTCCGGCAGATCGGCGCTATCATCCAGTCTATCGTCTCACTACCCTTCCGCGCCGCGGCAGGGACCACTGTCCCCGGCGAGGCCCGTCCGGTGAGCATTATCATCATCCTGGAGATACTGGTTCTCTCGCTGAAAACCAGCATCGATTGGCGTCTGTGGTATCCAATTCTGGAACAGGCGGCGCTGATGAGCCTGGCGCTGGGTGTGACGAACCTGCTGCCATTGCCAGGGCTCGATGGAGGCCGCCTGCTCTTCGTTCTGGTGGAGGCAATCCGTGGACGCCGGGTGTCTCCTGAGCGCGAATCGGTAGTTCACGTGATTGGGATGCTGATCATGGTGGTCCTGATGCTGGCCGTGATGGTCTATGATTTCGCGAACCCCCTGATCTCGTGGGATGTGATGAAGGAATGGCTGAAGTAAGATGGCGACACCACTGGATGATCTACTAGGCGAGCTGTGCTCGTGTACTGAACTGCCTGTTGGCTCCTCGCTGCACAACCTCTCGAATCTTGAGGCGGCAGGCGTTGCTTCATTGAGGGCAGCCTGGTCCCAAATATCGACTGAGGTCCGCCGCCACATGATGACACGTTTGGTGGAGATGGCGGAAGCGGACTTTGAGATGGACTTTGGCGGCGTCTTTCGCCTTGGCCTAACCGACGAGGACCCGGAGGTCCGATTGGCGGCGATCGAGGGACTGTGGGAGGACGAGGATGTCAGGCTGGTACCTGCTCTGATCGACCGCCTCACTTCGGAGCAAGCCAGCGAGGTCCGCGCGGCCGCGGCCACCTCCCTGGGACGCTTCATTCTGCTGGGAGAGCTGGACAAGATCCGGCCCAAGCCGTACCAGTTGGCGTATACTGCGCTGCTGCACACGTGTCAATCCCAGGATGAGTCACTGGAAGTGCGACGGCGCGCGATGGAGTCGCTGTCCTACGTATGTGACGATCAGGTGATCGGATTGATTGAATCAGCCTTCGGTGCATCCGAAGAGAGAATGCGGGTCAGCGCAGTCTTCGCCATGGGCCGCAGCAATGATAGACGGTGGTCGAGGCACGTGCAGGGGGAACTCTTCAATCCCAATCCTGAGCTGCGATATGAGGCGGCCCGCGCGTGCGGGGAGCTTCAATTGACCGATGCGGTCGTGGATCTGGAAGAGCTGACGGAGGACGTCGACGCTGAAGTTCAGGAAGCCACCTTGTGGGCACTGGGCCAGATTGGCGGCGCCAAGGCGCGGCAGATCCTGCTGCGGTTTGCGGACTCGGACAGTGAAGCAACCCGCTCAGCGGCGGAGGCGGCGCTCAACGAGCTGGAGTTCCTGCACGGGGACCTCGATGAGCTGTTCGATCGCTTGATGGACGCCTCGCTGGATTTCTGATCCACGTGCACCCGCGAGCGGACGATGGAGAATCATCTCCAGCTCACACGGAGCGGACGGAGTCTCTGGATCGGGCCAAGTGTGCTACTCAACACATCGAATATACTGCGCTATGATGAGATCACGCCAGGCTAGACTCTCAACGTCCGCCACGCGTGCGGTGCGGGTGGGATGTGTTGCGGTCGTGCTCATATTGCGTGCGGCTGCGCCGTCCCCGGCGAACGCCCTGGCGCCATCGCAGATCGTGTCGACCGAATCACACGTGACGTACAGCTTCGCCGACGAGATGACCTTCTCGATCCACGCCCTGTCCGGCACACCGATCGATCGCTGCTATCTGTTCTTCCGGGCTGCCACAGAGGAGCGCACTCGATCCGTTGAGATCTCTGTGCTCCCGGCGCCAGAGATCTTCGTGACACATACCGTCCGGCTTCAGGAAGCCCCGCTGCCACCCTTTGCCTCGATCAGCTATTGGTGGGAGTTCAGGGACACTGATGGGAATCGCGTGACGACAGCGTCCAGAGACGTCCAGTACAACGACAACCGCTTCGAGTGGCAGATGGTCGCTGACGGCCCGCTGACTATCTACTGGCTGGAGGGAGATGCCCGCTTTGGGCAGGCCGCGTTGGACATCGCCCGCACCAGCCTCATGGAGATCGCCCTCGAGCTGGGCGCTCCACAGCCTAAGCCAGTCTCAATCTACATCTACGACTCGCAGGCACAGCTCGCCAGGGCGATGGGGATCGCCAGGCGCGACTGGGCCGCGGGTCAGGCTCATCCCGAACTGGGAACGATCGTCATCGCCGTTCCGAATCGGGATGGGTATACGAACCAGATGGCCAATTTCATCCCGCACGAGATATCCCATCTACTGGTCTATGCCGTGATGACGCCGGCCGGCTACCAGTACGCGCCCGAGTGGCTCGATGAAGGGATCGCTGTGGTCAATGAAGGTCTGCCCACGCCCGAGTACGCTGTAGCCCTTCAGCAGGCGGCTGAGGACGGGCAACTGATGTCGCTCGCCGATTTGTGCAGGCCATTCCCCTCAGATGCGTACGGCGCGCGCCTGGCATACGCTCAGAGCGGAAGCATCGTCCGCTTCATCCGGGAGGAGTACGGAGTCCACCAGATACGTGGACTGCTACAGGCCTACGCCGGGGGCGCAAGCTGTGCGGTCGGCATTGAGGAGGAACTGGGCCTGAGTATGGACGGACTGGAAACCAGATGGCGTAATAGTCTGGCGCCCCGAGGCGTCTGGCGGACCTACGCGGAGCAGTATGGCCCCTACATCGGCATCCTCGTGCTGGGACTGCTGCTTGCCATCCCGATGGTCGGCCTCGGGATCAGCAGGAGCTCAAATGGACACAGGTAACACGCCAGCCCGATCACTACAAGGAACCGGGACTATGTCCCATGTCGCCGTATTCGATGTTGAGACGCAGTTGACCGCGGATGAGGTCGGTGGGTGGGCCCACATCCGAGACATGCGTCTGTCGGTCGGTGTGGTCTACACTGAGGCAGATGGCCTATACCATACCTTCTACGAGGATCAGATCGACGCGCTCATCCAAATGCTGCAGCAGGCCGATCTCGTTGTGGGGTACAATCTGATTCGGTTCGATTATGAGGTGCTGAGACGGTACACCACAGCGCCCCTCGATGATCTGCCCACGCTCGACATGTTGGCCGATCTGCACCGGATTCTGGGATGGCGTCCATCGTTGGACAGCATCGCCAGTGCGACACTGGGCCACTCCAAGAGCGCAGATGGCCTTCAAGCCGTCCGCTGGTTCCGCGAGGGCAAATGGGATGAGCTCACTGCCTACTGCAAGCGCGACGTCGAGGTCACGTGGCAAGTATACGAGTTTGGTCGCCGCAACCGGTATGTACAGTATCGAGACCGACGGTTCAAGATGAAGCGGGTTCCGGTGAACTGGACCTTGAGTGCATAGAGCGAAGCCATCGAGGAGCCAGAGTATGGATAAGGACGAAAAGCCGCAGGTGCGCCTTCGCGCCGTCGTTCACGGCAGGGTGCAGGGTGTCAACTTTCGCTACTACACGGTGACTGCCGCGCAGCGGCTGGGCATCACCGGCTGGGTAGCCAACCGGTGGGATCGTTCGGTGGAGACGGTCGCGGAGGGCCCGCGCGAAGCCCTGAATGAGTTCCGGGCCTTCCTACAGCGAGGCTCACCTGCTGCCCGCGTTGACCGTGTGGACGTAACCTGGAGCGAGGCAACGGGCGAGTTCAACCGATTCGGGGTTCGCTATGAGAGATAACCCCGAACGCCTGGCTTGGATCATCCTGCTCGTCTCGTTCTTCACCTGTGTCAGCAGTGCGCTAGCCGTCCCTCTGGGCGCGCGCAGCATCATCCTCTACGCCAACGTGCGACAGACTGTCACACTCGACGTACAACGCCCCCCATTGCGGGTGACCATGGGGGGACGCGGCGCGCCGGTAGCGATTGACCAGAGCAGCGAGATTCCCGAGCGCTCGATCATTGCGACCGACACTACCGCTGGCAGGCTCGTTTTCCAGGTCGCGGACCAGGATCTCACCGTAGCCAGCGTGCAGATATACGACAACACGCAGATCGAGGTGATTTCCGCCCGCTCACCCCGATACAATTCCAGCCCTCTGCCCCACAAGGTGACGATCGCGGTTACCGAGGGGCGGGCTCGAATCAACGTAGCCGACGATGACCTGCGTCCTATCGAGGCTGAGGTCGAGACGCCACACTGCACCTTGATGCTCGTCGAGGGCAGCTATGAGGTGAAAGTCAACAACGCAGAGACAGAGATCACCGTGAGGAATGGCCAGGCCGCTGTAAGCACCGACGATGGGCAATCGCTGCCACTGGGTCCAGCCCAGCGCGCGTTTGTAGACGGCGTACGCATCGAGGGTCCCCTCCCCTCCTCCCGCAATCTGGTGGAGAACGGCGATTTCGAGACACCGTTTGAGGGGACTTGGACCGCGTATCACGGGGAGAAGCAGGAACCACCTGCCACTGTCGAGATCGTCACCAACGAGGGCACAGAGGCCGCCAGGTTTCACCGGTTGGGCACCAATCATGCCGAGGTCGGCATCTACCAGGACATTGACTACGACGTGCGGGACTTCGCCTATCTTGAGCTGCGCATGAACGTCCAGGTCGTCGAGGAGAACATCGCTGGATTCGGTGGGTGCGGCACGCTGAGCTCGGAATGCCCCATCGCGGCTCGAATCGAGTACAAAGATATCTACGGCACCGATCGCGAGTGGCTCCAGGGCTTCTATATCGATGAGCCAGCACCTGACTGGCTGATCTATCCCTGGACCCAACAGATACCCGCCCAGAATTGGCAGAGTTACGACTCCGGCAACCTGATGGAGGCGCTGACGGACACGCCACCGGCGATCATCAAACGCGTGACGCTCTATGCATCGGGTCACACGTTCGACGCCATGGTGCGAGAGGTCGAGCTACTGGCCGAGGAGTGACCCTGGGCCAGGCTCAACGTCACTGCACCCTAGCCGCCCACGCGTGCTTGCAGCTTGCTGCGCAGGTCGTCCGGTGAGCTGGCCGTGATGCTCTCGTACCTGACGCCTGGATAGTGCGTCGCAAAGAACTGCGCGAGATCACCCGCCCACCCGACCGGATTGACTGCGAGCACCTCCCGTACGTCGAGGTCGCCGATACCGGCATCGTCGGCGCTGCCCCCTACGGTGTATCGCTTGGCGTCCCAGGCGCCGTCTACCACGGCCAGCGCCCACTCCTCTCCGGCATTTGGGGGGAGGAGGACATACGTGCGACGGTATTGTGTACGCGGCGCGCCGCGCGGGGCAGGCGTACTGACGTGACACTGGAACGTGGTACTCGCCCATACACCATCATCCGCTGAGAATACGAGCTCGTGCGTACCAGCGTGCTCCAACGAGACGGTCCCGGTCCACACCACACATCCAGCGCCTGGCGTCACCCGCAGATTGGTCGGTCGAATCGGCATCCCCGATGGTGGACGGACTTCCAGGATCACGCCGGACAGCGGCGCCGAGGCACGCGCCTCGACTGTGACAGTCTGTCCGACCGTCGGGGCCTGCGGAGTGTAGCCGAGGTCAACTCGCGGGCGGGACGATTGCGGCCCCACAGGTAGCAGTTCGATATCGTCCCAATACGCATCGCAGTGTTTGAAGCCCCAGAGCGTCGTCGACCGGAGGAAGACCGTCACCGTATCGTTCACAGCCTGGACTTCGACCGGTGGAACAGGGGCGTAGGCATTGTATATGTGCATGCCCTGACCCCAGACCACCGAATCGGACAGCGGGTTGAGGCCACCGGTCGGGTCAATCCCCACCTGGAAGGTGAAGTTGCTGATCGCGTCGACCCAGGAGTTCTCTCCGTTGGGCTTGGGGACAGTGCCCACCAGCGCGGCAAAGGCCTCGCGTCCCACGCCGCAGGAGCAGTAGGGATCATCCTCGCACGTCTCGTATCCCTCCAGACGATGGTTGCTCCAGGCGTGGGCCCAGGCCGAAAGCCGCATCCAGGCTCCCGGCGCGGCAGGCGCCTGCTGAAGAAACCCCGCGTCGTGTCGACGGAAGAACGTGAACAGCAGCATACTCTGCTGCCCACTGTGCACCCGGCGGGCGTCGCCTGTGACCGGGATATGGCGAACCTCAGGCTGATCCCACGTACCCGGTGCGTGACGGAACCACGTTATCCAACCAGGGGGGGTGAAGATGTTCTCCACCGTCCGCTTCTCTGCCGTGGCGCTGTCAATCACAGCGAGACACTGGTGGTCCCCACCGGCGTTCCAGTCCGCCTCAAAACCTCCATTGGTCAGCATGTTCGCCGGTATATCGGGACTGCGCAACCAGGCTGTCTCCGGGACGTCATCCCACACGCCCACCCCAGGTCGCACCAGACCGACCGAGACACCGGCCTCAGCCCTGGCGCATTGCGCCTCCATCTCGGCAGCACCTGCTGTAGCCCGCACGGGCTCCGCCGGCCTGAGATATGGCGTGTAGCCCATCCCGAGGCTCTGCCAGAAGTCCTCGATCACGTGAGTCCGTCTCCGCAACGCCCACTCATCTGTCCCGGGGTAGCGATACAGAAGCGCACAACGGACTTGCTGTCCACCACGACGGTTCCAGGCGTCGACCGCATGGTACATCGTCCAGACCCAGCCCTGATTGCAGTCGAGCCACCCCGAATCATCCGGGCCCGTCTTGATGCTAGGATGCACTGCGACCAGGTATACCGGCAGATGCTGCAGAGACTTCGGCATGGCCTCGATGAAGGGTTCGAACATCCGGAAGTGGTGGAACTGCCATTCGAGCGGCGGTTCGGTGAATTTCTCATCGCTCATCACATACCGCGGATCGGCGCCGCGTGTGTGAGCGTTCAGGGCTACTGCGTCCACAGCCTCCACGCGCTCCAGAACTGTCCGGAAGTAATCCAGCGGGTCCCCCATCGCTGCTCCGTCGGGATCGACCGGAGCCAGCGTGACAACTGCGTCTGGCTGCACTGCCTTGATGGCGGCATACACGCGATTGAAGCACTCCGCATACTGCTCCGCGGTGATCGGTTCATCCAGCGGATGGGCACGCGGGCCGTTCGGCTCGTTGCCGATAATCCAGACTCGGCACCCCTGCGACTGTCGCACCCAGTCAGCACACCGGGCCGCGAAATCGCCAACGCCGTCTGCAGTCGGCAGTGCGCCGTCGGGTTCTTCGCCGTAGCTCAAGCGAACGATCGGCGTGTGCCCAAAGGCCCCTGTGCTCGCCACGTAGTCCCGTCCCGCCCTCACAACATCGCCGCCAGATCCGACGGCCTCGCTCCATAGGATGTAGCCATTCACACCGGCGCCACGCATGAGCCGCGCCATCTCCTGATTCTCGTCCCGAAATGTGCCGTAGATAGTCGGAAGATCAGCATCGGCAACCGGCCGCCATCCGTCGGGGCGAACCAGATAGAGCTCAGGGTCCACGAGATTCGGGGCGTACCCATCGGTCCGCGCCCCCTCGCGCAACAGCGTCAGATGCAGGTTGCAGCCTGCTGGCCCCAGGTCATCATCACCCTCGTGCGTGGCGCCGATTCGCTCTCCACGCGAGACCCACTGCCCAGGGTGAACCGCGACCTCGGCCAGATGACCGTAGATCACGTGATAGACATCCTGTCCACAACAATGCCGAATCCGCACCTGGCAGCCGTAGGGATACTCCAGCGTGGGCTGAGGATGGGCGTCATCTACGGCCACGACCTCACCGTCGGCGCCTGCATAGACCGGCGCTCCAGCCGCAGCGCGCAGGTCGACACCCTCGTGGCCTGGAAGCCCCTCCCACTGCCGGTAGATCCACGGGCTCGCACCAAAGCGCTGGGCAATCTCGGCCGTGTCATCCGTCGGCCAGCAGAGGGTGAACTCACCCGGGGCGCCCCAACGGACGTTGTGTGCGATCCGTCGATGGAACAGATCCCGCAGCTCCCCGGGGTGTTCCACATGCAGCACGTCGATCCCCGCTTCAGGGTGACGTTCGTGCAACCAGGCGCCCGGTTCACGATCCCAGGCCGCAGGCACATCGACGATCGTAATCAACTGGCGATCGGCGCCTGCGTGAACCACATCCTCCGGGTTCTGCGCCACTGTCACACGGAAGCGCTCCACGTACTCCCGCGATGCCTCATACCACGCCCAGTCGCACCCGGGCGGCAGCAAGACGAAGTGACTCGTGTATTCGGACATTGTGAACTCCTAGCATACCAGGGACGATGGGCAAGGACAGAGGGTTCCACACGTTGCGCCCGGGCAAGGGATGAGCGAATCCTACCTCATCCCCATGGGAGCATCACTCAAACCCCAGTCCACGTTCGCGCAGGCTGACGAAGCGCTGCTGTCCGACGACCAGATGATCCAGCAGTTCGATATCGAGCAACCGCCCCGCTTGAGTCAATTGACGTGTCACGTTGACATCCTCTGGCGACGGCGTCGGGTCTCCCGACGGGTGGTTGTGGGCGACAATGATCGCGGCGCAGTTGCGTTTGACAGCGTCTCGGAATACCTCAGCCACGCGGATATGCGACGCATTCAGACTCCCAACGTAGAGTGTCGCCGACCCAAGCACATGATTGCGCGTATCCAGGTAGAGCACACGAAAGTGCTCTTGCTCCAGATGAGCCATCTCCGCCATCAACAACTGAGCAACATCCGCTGGCGAGCGAACCACGAACCGCTGATCGGGCGACGCCACCAGCATGCGGCGCCCCAGTTCGAGCGCCGCTTTGAGCTGAGCCGACTTCGCCGGTCCCAACCCCTTGACTACCTGCAGTTCGGCGAACGTGGCTCTGGCCAAGCCCGGCAGCCCCCCATATGCGGACAGCAGGCGCGTCGCCAGCGATAGCACGTTCTCGCCGCCCACTCCGGTGCGCAGCACGATGGCCAGCAGCTCGGCGGTGGAGAGCGCTCCCTCGCCGGCTTGAGCCAGACGCTCGCGTGGACGCAGGTCTGTGGGCAGCTCCTTGATGGTCAATCCGTACCCTGTCGCAGCGTCATCTTCCATGACGTCCATACTATACAACAGGGATTACAGGATTGTCAAATTGGCGCCCAGCGCGGGTGACCGCCCGGCGTCCCATCGGAATGCCTCTCCAGAACGAGAAGTCCCTGGCCGGGTGCGGCCAGGGACTTCTGTCGTCGGGCTCAGCCCACTTTGAGGCGGCCCGAGCGCTATCGCACGATCAATGACTATCTCTTCGATCCCGACGTCGGCGGCGTGGAAGACCCGGATGGTTGCTGATCGGGTGCGGCATGTTGCTGTTCCTGTTCCTGTTGCTGTTCCTGTTCCTGTTGCTGTTCCTGTTCCTGTTGCTGTTCCTGTTCCTGTTCCTGTTGCTGTTGCTGCTGTGGCTGCGGCTGGTCCTGTTGTAGTTGCCGCGACTGCTCCTGTTGTTGTTCCTGTTCCTGCTGTGGCTGCGACGGTGGCTGGTCCTGCTGCTGTGGCCCGGCCTGTTCCTGCTCGGACTGTTGCTGCCGTGTCTGTTCCTGCTGTCTCTGGTGTGTCTGCTCAGGCTGCTGCTGTTGCGCCTGGTCCTGCTGTGGCTGTTGTAACTGGTCCCGCTGTCGTTGCTGCATCTGGTCCTGCGCTGGGTCAATCGTCGGATCACCCCCATCGGAGAGGGCAGATCGCGTCTGCTGCATCGTGCGCGTCATCAGCGCAATGCCCGGCGCCTCGTCCACACCCCGAAGCTGGTGAGCACGCTCGGCAACCTGCATCATCGTCTGCAGCTGAAGCGCCAGCTCGTCGTCCAGTCGCGATTGTACCTGACTGCGCGCTGGTTCAGCCAACATTCCCATCGTCTGCAGCGCCAAATGCACGTGCATCTCGTACCGGTTGGCCAGTTCGGTCGGTACTGGATCGCCCCGCTCGGTCAATCGGCGCGCCTCATCCACACGCTGCTGAGCCATCGCCAAAGTCCGCTCCATAACGGCGCCGTTGTCGCCTGAACGGGACAACCGCCAATCCTCGATCGATAGCTTGGCCGCATAGAGCGGGGAACCAGGCAGACTGTCCTCCATCGCGTTGACTGCCCCCACGCCGCCGCCAAACAGAACCGCAATTACCACGAGAACTTTCGCTAAAGCCATCATTGGTCTTTCCCTCCAGTCGATTGATAGGAAGGCTGCCAGTCGAGTCTTCCAAGTAGTATGACGCGGTACGCACGCCGCGGATACGGGTTCCTGAGCCAATCGGCGCGCCTCCGCCAGGAAGCACTCGCGTGCACGAAGCCAGTCAGCAGGATCCGCTGCTGGCACTGTTCTCAAGAGATCCATCGCTCTGTCCAATCGGATATCACCCTCGCCGGGCGCCAGACGCTCGTCAGTCTCCATCATCTCCCTCCAGAATCCGTCGCAGGGCGTTCAGTGCTCTGTGCTGCAGCGCCTTCACCGCCCCAACGTTTCGGCCAACAATCTCAGCGACCTCTTCGTTGCTCAGACCCTCCAGGAACCGCAGCGCGACAACCTGCTGCTGCAATGAGGTCAGGTGTTGCAGTGCCGCCCGCGCCTGAGCCACCATTTCTCTCCGGATGACACGTTCGTCATAGGCCTCATGCACAGCCACATCCGGCGCTTCCTCAATTGGAAGGGGATCGAGAGGCGGCTGTCGCCGTCGCTGGTCGATCACCAGATTGTGCGCCACGCGATAGAGCCATGCCCTCAGGTTCTCGTCAGGCCCCCCGCCACGCTTCAGCGCCAGCAGGAAGCGGTGGAATGTCTCCGACACGATCTCTTGCGCCGTCTCCCGATGCCCCGTCAACCGATAGGCGTAGCGATATAGCGCGGGTGCATACTCGTCGTACACCTGGGTCAGAGCGTCCTGATCCCAGCTCCGTACTCGCTTCAGCAATGCTGCCTGGGTCGAATCCAATCCAGTCTCCTATATATTAGGACGTCGGAAATACCCGAGAGATACGGGCACAGAACGAGGCCATCCAGAGTGAAGACGCCGTACTGCTCCGGGCTATCGGAATCGCCCGGGCCTGTCGACGACATCGCATCGACGGCTCCCCTGCGGTGCAGTATACGATCGTCGCCACAGGCGGCAACCTGGTCTACGAGTCGTGGCCTCGCGCTGGACGTGGGGCCTCAGTATGGATCACTTGAACACCCAGGGCAATGTTTGCCGGTTCGTGCTTCGATGCTATAATCCTACCGCGATTGAGGAGGAATATGCTGCTGATCACCGATGCCACGAGCGAAGTAGGTCGAGCGATCGCGCGTCAGCTTACAGGCGTCGAACGCGAATTCTGCTGTCTGCTGCAGCCATCCAGACGCGAGCAGCGCCTCCCCCGGGGCGTCCCATGCAGGACAGTGTCGGCCAGTATGAGCGATCCAATAGCACTACGCGAGGCGCTGGCGGGAGCTTCGGTAGTTGCCCACTCCGTCGAGGAATCCGATCTCGCATCCAGTGAAACTGGAGTCGACCACCTTCAGGCGACCGCCGTACTGATCGACGCAATGAAGAAGACCGGCATCCGACGGATCATCTACCTGAGCCGGCTGGGCGCCTTGCGTACCTCGGCGTACCCAACTGCACGACTGCGAGGCGAGGCCGAGGCGCTGATCACGGCCAGCGGACTGGACTACACGATCATTCAGGCATCGATCAGCTATGGCGAGGAGGACATATTGACCAACGTTGTGGCGATGATTGCCAAGACGCTGCCGATACTCCTCCCGATACCTGACACAGGGATGACCCACTTCCAGCCGATCTGGATCGACGACCTGGCCCGATGTGTCATCGCGGCGACGATGGGGCGCAATCTGATCGGGCAGACTGTGCCCGTGGGCGGGCCGGAGCACTTCACATACCCGCAGATGATGGCTCAGGTCCTGGATGCCCTCGGTATACACCGCAGCATTCGGCCCATCCGTATGGGTCTGGTGAGACAGATCAGTCAGATCTTGAATCCGTTTGTCGTGCGCAACCCGATCCCGATCTGGTGGCTCGACATGCTAGACGCTGGCCAGGCCACCGAGCTCCGCGCCGTCCGCAACCACTTTGGCTTCGAGCCATGTCAGTTCAGCAACTGCCTGCAGTACCTGCGCCGCAAGAGACCGTGGCGCCGCGAATTGTTCCGTTACCTGTTCTCCAATCGATAGCCCGCGCTTTCACTGTCTGAGAGCAGATCAGGGCACAATTCGCGGCGAGTGACGCCAGCAGGCCGTCGAGAGGCCCGGCGATTGACGCCACTCGCTGGACAAATACCCAAATTCGTGTATGATCGGACCGCTTGAGCGTTGCATGCACAGCGTTTCGGATGCGGGGCGACTCGTCCGGTCCGGTCACTTGGATTGGACTCAACATCACCAGGCCTGTGACAGGGAAGATCCCGTGCAGTGAAGGGATTGCCCCAGACGCGGAAATCGCCTGGCTCAACGCTTGCGGCAAGGAGACTAGATGTTCGAGAAGCAACTGGGGATCGACCTAGGCACGGTCAACGTGTTGGTGCACGTCCGCGGGCGCGGAATCGTATTACAGGAGCCGTCCGTCGTCGCCGTGACCACCGATGACTACCGGATCGTGGCGGTAGGCGAGGAAGCCAAGGCTATGCTGGGGCGCACGCCGGAGGCCATCGAGGTCATCCGTCCAATGCGCGATGGGGTCATCGCCGACTATCGTGTCACAGAGCGCATGCTGGAGTACTTCATCCGCAAAGCCTCCGGGGGTCTGCGCATCATCAAGCCACGAGTGATGGTGAGTGTGCCGTACGGCGTCACCAGCGTGGAGGAACGCGCCGTCCGGGAAGCCGCACTGGAGGCTGGTGCGGGCCGAGCGCACTTGATTCCGGAACCTCTGGCAGGAGCCCTGGGGGCTGGTCTTCCCGTTGGTTCTCCCTCTGGCAACCTCGTGCTGGATATGGGCGGCGGCGCCAGTGAGTCTGCGGTGGTCGCGATGAACGGCATCGTCGTGGCCAGCTCTGTGCGCGTGGGCGGCCTTCGATTCGACGAGGCTATCGCGGGGTACGTTCGCCGCAAACACAATCTCATCATCGGCCAGCCAACGGCCGAAGCGATCAAGATCAACATCGGATCGGCCCTGCCTGTGGTGGATGAGCTCCACATGGAGGTTCAGGGGCGCGATCAGGTAGCAGGCTTGCCGCGCACGATCACCATCAGTACCAACGAGGTAGTCGAGGCGCTGGCGGAGCCACTGGACGCAGTCACTGGCGTGGTCAAGTCCGTTCTGGAGAAGACGCCTCCTGAGCTATCGTCCGATATCATTGATCGCGGCATCGTCCTCGTCGGCGGCGGGTCATTGCTGCGCAACGTCGCGGATCTGATCTCGCGCGAGACCGGCGTGGCGGCCTACGTCG
This sequence comes from Chloroflexota bacterium, assembly GCA_012514315.1. Lineage (GTDB taxonomy): Bacteria > Chloroflexota > Anaerolineae > B4-G1 > B4-G1 > JAAZAN01. The sequence goes on along the minus strand of JAAZAN010000023.1, from coordinate 98,342 downwards.
CCGATGCCCCTATCGCCTGTGTGGCGCTCGGGGCAGGACGCGCTCTCGAACACTACGAGGTGCTGCGCCGCGTGGTCCCCAGTATAGGATAGCGCGGGCCTCTCCAGCGGCGTTCCGGAGGATATGGAGAGTATGCGCCGGCCGGCTGTGTCATCGAGTCCTTCCGACGCTCAATCACAGTCCTCAATCCGTGATGCAGCGGGACGTACTTCCACACGTCCGGACAGACCGGACGACATCCGGATCCGCCGTCTCGCCACCGGGGACGCTCACGACCTCGCCGTCTTCTATAACGGACTCAGCCACGCGTCAAAACGAACCTTCCGACCCCTGGGCCAGACCACGACACGCTCGACGTGCGACGAGATCGTCCTCGACAATATGGCGGATCGGGATACCCGCATGGATCTCGTCGCGTGGCATAACGGCCAGATCGTCGGCTGGTGCTTCATCTGGGAGTTGGACAGCGCCGCCCCGACGTTCGGACTCGCGGTCTCCGACGCCTATCACGGCCGCGGGCTGGGAACCCGCTTGATGGGGGCGGTGATGGATTGGGCGAAGCAACAGAGGCTTCAACAGGTTGATCTGACCGTCGTCCAGGACAATCTGGTCGCCCAGCACATCTACAGCCGCTTTGGGTTCGTACGGACCGATGAGTTCACTGGGGACGACGGACTGCGGTACTGGCGTATGTCAGCCCGTCCCTGAGACCACGGTATCCTCGACGCTCGCTCCGGCGGGAATAGCAGCCCCGCGCAGGATGACGGTCCGACGCACTCGTGCGCCCGGACCGATTCGGCCGCCCGTCTCTACGTAGACGTCGGGGCCAAGCTGGCAACCCCTGCCGATCTCGGCGCCTGATTCGACGCGGACGGGGTGATGGATCACCACGTCCTCAGGGAAAGCGATGTCGATCCCCACTGCCGCCGAATCAGCACGAAGCCGGTCGATGTTCAGCGCCAGAAGATCGGCGGGGCGGGTGAGCGTCATCCGCTGCGAGACGGTGAGTCCGCCGACACGATCTCCCGCTTCGATCGCCAGGCGGAGCACATCAGGGAACTCCCGTTCACCTCGTGATGATACCGGCACGTGAGGGAGATGCCGGAGAATGCGATTGGAGAGCGCGTAGAGTGAGGGGACGCCGAGATCGGAGGGAGCGTCCTCTGGGCGCGGCTTCTCGACGATGGATGTCACCAGCTGTCCGTCCATCGCCACAACCGCCAGCGTAGGAATCTGTTCCCGGCTCACCTGCAGGAACGTCAGCGCAGCGTCCAGCGCATGGAACCTGCGATAGGCCATCAGTGCGGATACGTGCCCTTCAGGATAGAGATTGTCGCAGGCAGCCAGGAGGAACTCACCATCGCCACTTGCCTGAATGAATGGGACGGCACACTGCAACGCAGCAGCCATACCCTCACGGCGCACCTGATAGGCCAGATCCACCCGACTTGCCCATTCAGACCCGCCTAACAGCTCGATCAACGGCGCGTCATCAGGATGTACAACCACTACAAAGCGCCCCACGCCTCCGTGCGAGAGCATCTCCAGCACGCGCGCGATCATCGGCTGACCGGCCACCGGCAGCATTGCCTTAGATCGCCCGTCAGTCAGTGGCTTCAGACGCGTCCCACGCCCCGCTGCCAGAACGACTGCATGCACCAGGCGCCCCCTCACCTATTGTCTCTCTGCATCCAACAGATCACCGCGAACATCGGGGACGGTCACTCCACGGTGATCCTTAAGCCGACCGGCTCGACGTGGGCACGCCATACCCTGGCCCTATCTAGTTTCAGCTCGGTGGCAGCCAGCCGAAGGGCATCCACCAGGCGATCCTCCGTACCTGGCTGGGCCAGCGCGAAGACCGACCCACCTCCGCCCGCCCCAGTGAGCTTGGCCGCCAGCGCCCCATGAGATAGCGCTACACGGATCAGCGCGTTATTCGCTTCGCCCGCCCCACCCGGCAGACCACAGAACGCCATCATCTGATCGACCAGCTCGTGGTTCTCGGCCATCAATCGTCCAAACTCAGCCCAATCGCGGCGCAGAAGCGCCATCTTCCCGCGCCAGGCGGTATCACCGACCCGCTCCATCACATCGAGCATAAACGAACTGTCGCTCCCCCCATAGCAGCGCGCGTGCTCTTCCAGGTAGCGCCCCCGCAGAATCCGATGCACATCGCCCGAATCACGCAGCAAACCGGTGTACGCAATCACCAACGGCAGGTCCGAAACCCAGGCATCCAGGCGCTCATAGGTGACGAACGGTTCCTCGCCAATCGGCTTGTGGTGGAGTTTGCCCCGATAGTCCAAGTAGGCCAGGCCGCCGAAGATCGGCACGTAGCGGTCAGCAAACCCGCAGGTTATGCCCAGCTCGTAGCCCTCAATCCGCTGACACAACTCCGAAATGACGTAATCATTGTGAACCCAGGGATCAAGCTGATAGAACGCTCGCAGCCCGGCGAGGGTTAACAGCACCAACACCGATGAACCGCCCAGTCCTGACTGACGCGGCACGTCGGTCCAGATCGACACCCGCACACCACCGTTATCCTTCAGGCGATCGCGGAACTCCGCACTGTACGCGTACAGTCCGTTAAAGGCCGCCTTTGGGAGATCCAGATGGCCATCGTACGCGTAGGGCGGCAAGCCCTCGCAGACCACGCTTTCCAGTGGCTCACCCGCAGGTGTTGTCGCCTCAAGACACACACCGTTCGCCGGCTGGACGGTCGCTCCAGCGTATGTGTCGATGGCGGCTGAGATTGTGGCATAGGCGCCCTCGTTTCCGTCGGCAGGGTTGCCGAGGATGTTAACGCGGGCGGGAACACGCAGAGTATATCGCATAGATGGTCTCAATTCGCAATGATGTTGTCGAAGCGGCCAGGTCTTTGAACCAACGGCGTTCCACCTTCCTGTACACAACACAGGCGCGAGCCGGGCCCCTTGCTCGGATCAAGGTGCACTGCTCGCGCCCAAAGTGGCGTCACAGAGCGGCGACACAACCCGTGCGGGCCGCCTCGTAGACCGCCAGTGTCAGACGCAACGCGTGGAGGGCTTCAGCTCCACCGACCACCGGCTGCACGTCTCGCTCGATGCAGTCAACAAAATGCTCCACCTCGGCGCGATACATGTTGACCGGGTTGACCTCTACCGGCTTGGCGATGCTCCCTCCCTCACGCACCTGACTGGCATCGTATCCAACGATATCCTGTGGGAGGTAGGCGATCATATGCCCTCCCGCATCCTGACCCACAGTGTGGTCCGCCAGTACCAGCCCCTTCGTGCCGCGGATCTCCAGAACGTTCTGCGCCGCATCGTCCGGCACATTGAAGCTCACATCAACGACGCCCTGCGCGCCATTCTCGAACTCGACAAGGACCGTTGCCGTGTCCTCCACGGCATAGCCAAATGTCAACGTGCTCATGAAGGCTGCCACCCGCTTCACCGGACCAATCAACATTTCCAGGAGATCCAGACAGTGCGTCCCCATGTCCATGAACGCCCCGCCGCCACCCAACGCAGGGTCCTGTCGCCACGCTCCGGGAATCTCTGGATACCAGCAGGTTAGTTGCGCTCGCCCGAAGACAACCTGCCCGAGCACACCTTCGTCGATCATCTGTCTGAGTCGCTGGTGATGCGCGTGGAAGCGCATCATGTAGCCGGCGGCGAACTTCACTCCCTGCGCCGAGCAGACGGACAACATCTCCTCACCGTCAGTCAACGTCATCGCCATCGGCTTCTCAACCAGGACGTGCTTGCCGGCCCACGCGGCAGCGATCACCTGATCCTTGTGCAGGTAGACCGGCGTGGCTATGTAGACAGCCTCAACATCCGGCCGACTCAGGACGTCGTCGATCTGCGTTGTCCAGACAGGCACACCGTACTTGTCGGCCACCGTCCTCGCGCGCCACTCGTCAACATCCATCACTGCGACGAGTTCACACCGATCCGAGGGTACAAGGCCCTCAGGAATGGTACGCCGGTCGGCAATTCCACCTGCGCCAATAACGCCCCACCTCACTGCCATGACTCATGTACCTCCTGGTCAGTCCACTCAGCACGCGCGCCCCCCGTTGCCAGCCCCGCAGCCTTATCGCGAGTAGGCCTTGATGACCTTCACCAACGCGTCACCGATCTGCTCCATATCCTCCTCGGTGAAGGTCGGGAATGCGAAGCACGTGAACGTATGCTCTTCATGCCACCGGGCATTGGGCGCCTCGACCTGACTGTAGTCCGCACTGGCCTCGTCCGTGTACTCCTGCGAGGTGAATGGAAAGCCGGAGCGCCCGAACGCACGATGCTGTGTGAAAGCCCGCTCGGTGTGGCACTGTGGCCAGAAGACCTTCCACACAGGGGCGCCCTCGGCCACCGCTGCCGTCGCGAACTGCTGGATGTCGCATGTCATGTTCTCGATATCCAATGAGAACGCCATCACGTACCAGCCATTGCGGCGCTCGGGTGTGTCGATGGGCAGGTACTTAATCTGCGGGAGATCGCGCAGCCGTTCCATCAGAATCGCTGCATTGCGACGCCGGCGCGGCATATTCCACGTATCCATCCGGTCCAGTTCGGCCAACCCGATGGCGGACTGCATCTCCGTCATGCGGTAATTCCAGCCGACCATATTATGGATATAGGGGAGCTTCTGCTCCAGCTCCAATAGGCTGAGCCGCTGCTTGACATCGTAGCCATGGTCACGGAAGCTGCGCGCCGTCCACGCCAACTCCTCGTCATCGGTGGTCACCATTCCCCCTTCACCACCCGTTGTGAAGGTCTTGTTCTGGCAAAAGCTGCAGGCCGCAATGTCGCTCAGGGCGCCGGTCTTCTTCCCCTTGTACTCACCGCCGAATGCCTCGGCATTGTCCTCAATGACAGCTAGACTGTGGCGTCGCGCAAAGGCCAGGATGTCGTCCATCTCGCAGACGTTGCCATAGAGATGTACCGGGATGATCGCCTTCGTTCGATCGTTTACCAACTCCTCCGCCGAGGCAACGCTGATACAGTGATCCTCACGATTGACGTCGGCAAAGCGGGGAATGGCGCCCGCCTGGACCACCGAGAAACTGGTCGCGATAAACGTGTAACTCGGGACGATCACCTCGTCACCCGGACCGATGCCCAGCGCAGTGAGAGCGACGTGCAGAGCAGCCGTTCCATTCGTCACACTGATCGCGTACTTGCTTCCTTGCCATTCCGCATACCGCTTCTCGAACTCCCGGCCCCTCGATCCAGTCCAGTAGTTGACCTTACCCGATCTCAACACATCGACGACCGCATCAACCGCACAGTCGTCAAACTTCGGCCAACCTACCAACGTGTTCCGCACGGTTTTCGGTCCGCCATCGGTCGCAAGCTTCGCTTCCATCATCCACTCCCTGTCACTGGTGTACTACTGGTTTGCTTGGTACGGACTGAATACAGCCCACTACGCTTAGCAGGCTAACACAGACAACCTCACTGAGACGCGATTATAGCGTATCCACGAAGTTTCACAACTACAACATCGGGCGCGCAGGCCGGATCACATCAGGATGCGTCGAAGGGACCTGGAGCCACAGCGGCAACCAGCGGATCGACGCCGGCATCTGCGGTGCACCCTGGGGGGGCGTGGTCAACGAACCGCACGCAGCGTGCTGATTCGATCGGATACCGGCTACCTCTAGCCAGACGGTTCACCGTGGACGAGACCCAGGGGAGCGGAATGCGCTGGTTCAGAACGCGCCAGGAATTCTCGATGTATCGATCCAGATCGTCCAGGGCCGCGGCGGTCAGTCGCCCTGAGAATCGAAGCGGAAATCGACAATCTCGCGCAGCAGATCAGCCGTCTGGGCTGCAGCGTCCGCGAGGAAACGCGCGCCCTTATCCGCTGTAGCCTGAGTCGGATCGCCCAGCACACCGCTCTCCGTGATATCCCGTGTGAGCCAGGCAAACGTCAAGGGGCCCATAAACGGCGGGTACTTGAGACGCTGCAAGTGCGCCGGAAGGCTGGGAGCCATGTGATCACGTCGGACCTGGTCGGGACTGCAACACAGGAGAATCGACGTCTCGATGTCACCCGCGTGAATGCCATATGTTCGCTCATCATCACTCAACCCCGCTTCGGGGATCGCTACACGGAGAAGGGGGTGGATCGCGAAGACCATCAGGTCAGTCTGCTCCCGAATGTCCCGGATGACAAAATCAACAATCTCGGCATTGCCGCCGTGGCCGTTCAAGATGACCAGGCGCCGGAAGCCGCTGCGAGCAACGCTGACCGCAATGTCCGTGAGCACACGGATGAGCGTCTCGGATGTCAGCGTGACCGTGCCGGCGATCCCGGCATGCTCGTTGCTCTTGCCATAGGCCTGGAGAGGGAGATAGTAGACCGGTAGATCGTCAGGGAGGAGCGCCAGCGCTCGTTCGAGCACTTCCCAGACGATGATGCTATCGGTGTACACGGGCAGATGAGGGCCGTGCTGCTCGACGGAAGCCAGCGGCAGAATCACCGCCGCTCGGTCCTTCTCCGGGAGATGCGCAATCTCGGTGGTTGTCAGGTATGGCAAGAATCGCTGAGGAAATCGCTCCGCTGAAGACACATCCACCTCCTGGAGGGTTCTGCACACGCAGCCTGTGCCCAGTTCGACAGACCGAAATACCTTATTCCTATGGCAAAGAACCACTTGCCTTCTTACCGCATATCTAGAGCAGCGTTAGCGCTCTGACGGGGCAGCGCGTCACACACAGGCCGCACCCAGCACACCGCTCTCGGGACAGAACGGCCTTCTTGCTCACGACGTGGATGGCATCGTACACACAACTGACCTCACACCGACCACACCCTGTGCACGTCTCAACATCCAGGTCGGGCGGAACGTGCGATGTACGGAACGCGCGTTCATCCAGATGGCGGAGCGCCAGACCGCGAATCTCCGCGATAGATGCATATCCGTGGGAGTCGAGCCACGCGTTCATCTCGGCCACTATCTTGCCGAACACCTGCGGCCCACGCAGAATCGCGGCTGTGCACACGCCAACCGCCGACGCACCGACCATGAGGAACTCGATTGCGTCCACCCCATTGGATATCCCACCCACACCGATGATGGGGATACTCGTCGATCGAGCGACGTCGAATACACAGCGCAGCGCCAATGGCTTGAGGGCCGGCCCCGAGAGCCATCCATAGCCGTCGCGGCTGCCCATCAGCATCCGTCCTGTCTCCACATCCACGCCGAGGCACGGGCCAAACGAGTTGACCGCCACGATGCCATCCGCCCCGGCTTCGGCCGCGGCCTGAGCCGCGGCCCGCATATCGCGGAATGGGCTCAGCTTAACGAACACCGGCACATCAACGGCTGCTTTCGCCGCCTGAATAGCCTGCACCATGGGGCTCGGATCATCGCCGATGTAGTGCGTGGACAGCTCGAGCGCGTCGGCGAACGGACGGACCCGGGGAGCCAGATCGGTGATGTCTCCGGCTGTGTACCCCAGGCTGATAATCAGCGGGAGGCCCGTCTTCCGAGCAACCGGGTACTCCTGCGCGATGAACTGCTCAACCGGTAGCTCGGACCACAGCTCGGTGTTGAGGAACCCTCCGGGAATCTGCGCCATGTTGGGTGTCGGCGCCTGGGCAGGCAACACTGACACGGTCTTGGAGACGATGGCGCCAGCTCCCCCCTCGGCACAAGCGCCCATCGCATCGCCGTTCCAGCCGGGCGGACCCGCGGCAGGCATAACCGGGTTCCGCAGTGAAAGCCCCGCGATCTGTACGTCGAGTTGGGCCACGTCAGCTCCTCCTTCATCTGCCGACAACACACATGGCTGTTCACTCTAGCCAAACGATGACAGCGCCCGGGTGTCCCGACCTCACATACCGCCGGTCACGATACCATCTCACGGGCCAGGCGGTTGTGTCGTTCAACCAGCGGGCCCAGGTCCACCGTCAGGAGCTGCCCATCCTCAACCACAATGCGGCCGTTGATCACTGAAAGATCCACCTGCTGGGGCGCGCAGAACACCAACGCGGCCAATGGATCGTGAAGTGCACCCGCGTAGCCCACTCGGTCCAGCCGGAAGCCGATGAAGTCCGCCGCCTTGCCAGGCTGAAGCACGCCGATATCCGTGCGCCCCAGCAGCGCGGCGCCGCCCTGCGTAGCCATCGTCAGTACATCCTCAGCCGACAGTGCTGAAGGGGCGTTCATCACCCGCTGCAGAAGCAGAGCCTGACGCGCTTCCGCAAGCATATGCGAAGAGTCGTTGCTGGCCGATCCATCCACGCCCAGACCCACGCGCACGCGCGCATCCAGATACGCGGGCACAGGCGCAATACCGGAGCCCAACCGCATATTGGACGACGGACAGTGGCAGACTCCCGTGCCAGTATCCGCGAACCGCCTCACCTCGGCCTCGTTGAGATGCACACAGTGGACGTGCCAGACATCCTCACCGAGCCATCCCAGATCCTCGGCATACTCCACAGGTCGACGTCCGAACTCCCGCAGGCAGAACTGCTCCTCATCGAGCGTCTCGGCTAGATGGGTATACAGCCTGACACCGTAGGCGCGACCGAGCGATGCCGACTCACGCATCAGCGCGGGCGAGACCGAGAACGGGGAGCACGGAGCGACCACGATTCGTACCATCGCGTAGTCGGCGCTATCGTGGTATGTCTCAATCACGCGCTGCGTGTCGAGGAGAATTGCGCCCTCATCCTCAACGACGCGATCAGGCGGCAGGCCACCGTCCCGCTCACCCAAACTCATCGCTCCTCGCCCGGCGTGGAAGCGCATGCCGATCTCATCGGCAGCTCGGATTTCATCATCAATACGACAGTCGTTGGGGTAGAGGTAAAGGTGGTCGACTGAGGTCGTACACCCCGTGAGCATCAATTCGGCCATGGCGACCAGCGCGCTGACATAGACCCCCTCGGCTGTAAGGTGAGACCAGATGGGATACAGCCTCCTGAGCCAGTGAAACAGCTTGACATCCTGAACGCCGGGCACGGCGCGGGTAAGTGTCTGGTAGAAATGGTGGTGGACGTTGACAAGGCCCGGCATAACCAGCATGCCGCGTGCATCGACGATGTGGTCAGCACTTGTGGGGAGCTCTGAAGACCGTCCGACCTGCTCGATCACGTTGTCGCGCACGAACAGGCCGCCGTCGCGCACACAGTGCTCCCGCGAAATCATCGGAGCCAGGAGATCGGCATTCCTCACCAATAGCGTCGACATCAGACACCCCCTCGCCCATTCGGATCCAGCCGCAGTGTAACATATTCAGCATCGACTGGCAACAGAAGGGACACACGGGGCCTCGAATTTCAACTTTGGCAAGACCTGTGATAGAATGGCCTCGCACGTCAGACGAGAGGGTGGAGCTATATGATGAGAACCCGAAACTGGCCAATCTACCTGGTACTGGGTCTGATGGCGATTCTCGGCCTAGCGTTGGTCATCTTCTACGTCTCGAGCGATTCGGACGGTCCCCCGACACCTACCGCCGCTTCGACGGCCACGACAGCCACGGTCAGTGTATCTGGGCCGGGCGCCGTCACAGCGACCGCAGAGCCCGTTGTTGTGCAACCCACACAGACCATCTACACAGTGGTGGCAGGAGATACACTCGGGGCCATCGCTCTGACATATGGGGTGAGTATTGACGACCTGCTGCACACCAATGGGCTGGACGATCCGAACGTACTCCACATCGGACAGGAACTCGTCATTCCGCCGCCAACGCCGCTGCCCGACATCGTGGAGGCGGCCGAACCAGCGGAGAATTCCACACCGTTGCCCACCGCGCTGCCCACGCCCACGCCCATTGGACCACCGGTGGTGGAGATCGCCCGAGTGCTGGGTTCGGGGAGACTGGCGGAGGAAGCGGTCACGATCCGCAACCGCGGCGGCACGGCGGACCTCACTGGTTGGACACTATCCGATGAGGATGGTAACACCTACGCATTCCCCGGCGTGATGCTCTTCACAGACGGAGACATCGTGCTACGTAGCACAAGCGGCGACAACACACCACGAGAGCTCTTCTGGGGCCGCACGCAGCCGGCCTGGAACGGAGGCGAGCTACTCCAACTGCGGGACGCGACAGGCGCGTTGGTGGATAGCTACATCGTTCCTTAGCCGTCTCGGCCGGATCGTCAGACGCCTGGCCGGGCGCCGTCCCGGAGTGTCACACGCTCGATGCGCGCCCCCACGGCGCGCAGCTTGTCCTCGACCCGCTCGTACCCACGATCGATCTGCCCAACGTTCCGAATCACGCTCTGTCCCTGAGCGCACAAGGCCGCGATCAGTAGCGCCATACCCGCGCGGATGTCCGGACTCGTCACCTGGTCGCCGTGCAGTGGCGCGGGACCCTGTACGACACAGCGATGCGGATCACAGAGGATGATCCGCGCTCCCATGAAGATCAGACTGTCCACCCAGAAGAGACGGCCCTCGAACATCTTCTCGTGAATGAGCACCGTGCCACGAGCTTGCGAGGCCAGCACAGTGACCATGCTGAGCAGGTCCGCTGGAAACCCCGGCCAGGGCGCATCGGCTATAGACGGAACGGCTCCACCAATATCGGAGAGAACAACCATCTCCTGGTCGGCGGGAACGAACACGTCCTCCCCACGCACCTCAAAGCATACGCCCAGCCGTTCCAGAACCATGCGCACCATACGTAGATGCTCAGGCGCCGCGTCCTTGATGAGCAGTTCGCCGCCAGTCACGGCGGCTAAGGCGATGTAACTGCCCACCTCCATGTAGTCCGACCCGATAGTGTACTCACCGCCATTCAGACGTTCGACGCCCTGGATGGTCACCACATTCGTGCCGATGCCGTCGATCTGCGCGCCCAACCGGACCAACATATGGCATAGATCCTGAACGTGCGGTTCAGATGCCGCGTTACGGATGATGGTCGTCCCACGGGCGAGTGTGGCGGCCATAATCGCGTTCTCAGTCGCCGTCACGCTCGTCTCATCGAGGAGAATGTCCGCCCCCGTCAGGGACGGCCCCCGCAGGCAGAAAGCGCCATCGGTATCGACCTCGGCGCCCAAGGCGCTCAACGCCAGGAAGTGGGTGTCCACGCGCCGGCGACCAATGACGTCTCCTCCGGGCCTCGGGAGATGAACTTTTCCCATACGACCCAACATCGGTCCCGCCAGGGTGATGGAACCCCGGATGAGGCCGAACAGTCGGGGATCAAAGCGGGTGGTATTCACCTCCCGCGCGTGCACCTGCCAGACGTGCGGGGCCAGCTCCTCGACTGACGCCCCCACAGCTCTGAGCAATTCCGCCATAGAGCGGATATCTCCGATATCAGGGACATTGCGCAGAATCACCGGCTCATCGGTCAGCAGGCATGCCGCAAGCAGCGGGAGCGCCGCATTCTTGTTCCCACTCGGAATCACAGTTCCCGACAGGGCGTGTCCACCCTCAATGATGAATGTATCCACGTTCAGCACCTCACATCCAGGCGTCAGGCGACACGTCCACCCAACGCCCCACAATCACTCTCGATATCCTCAGAAGCTCAGCGTCACCGAGTCACCCAACTCCAACCCCAGCACCGCGGCGCCATCGCCTTCACGCACCGCGATTTCCAGATATCCATCACTACCCACCAGAGCGATGCCTTCACCAGGCGCCACCTCAGCATAGATCCGATGTACCCCTTGTAGTATCTGGCTCGCCACGGCGACCTGCGCCGCCGCGGACGGGATACGCACAGACGCATCGACGACCGCGCCGAAGGACGGCCTCAGCAACAGATCCAGGCCTTCCCAGACGAGACGCCCGATACTGGTCACGCCATTGCCGAAGCGATCGATGTGCAACACCTCGCCGTGCACCACGTTGCCATCCAGAGCAAGCCGGGGCGCCGGGAGCCGCATCGGGTCGACAACTCGAGGCCCGAGCGCCGCTATCTCCACACCGGCCGCCAGGTATGCCGCCGCGGGCGCGAAGACATCTCGCCCGTGAAATGTGTCACTCACCGGATGCAGCCGATACCTTGGATGGGCCAGCTCGAACACATCGTGCACTGGCTCTGATGACATAATGTAGCTCAACACGCCGTTGTCCGGGCCGACCAGACAGGCTCCCGGTACCCGCACCGCGATGGGACGCCTATCACTCCCCACGCCAGGGTCCACCACGACCAGATGGACGGTTCCGGGGGGAAAATAGGGATAGATCGACGAGAGCACGTAGGCAGCCTGACGTACGTTCTGGGGGCGAATCGTGTGGGAGACATCAATCAGATTGACGTTGGGCAGTATGCCCAGCATCACCCCTTTCATCGCGCCCACGTACCCATCATCGGCGCCGAAGTCGGTGAGTAAGGTGATGATCGGCTGCTGACCCATAGCCCGGATTCTATCGGCAAATCCGATTCAGGTCAAGCATCGGCGAGCCGTCCGATCAGGTGAACAGCGGAGAGGCTATGAACTTGCTGCTCCATCGGCAATTGACAGAGCGTACCCTAATGCTATAATATATTCGGATTTTTCGGAAATGTTCGGCGCGACGAGGGGCTAATCTTGAAGCTAACCCGACGCCAGCAGACATTCCTCAGCAGCTTCCTGGACATCTACCATGGAGCATGTGAGCCTGTGCATTACACTCAGGTAGCTCAGGAGCTCGGCGTCAGCAGAATCACGGCATACGATATGCTGCGCCTACTCGAGCAACGTGGTCTCGTCGAATCGCAGTTCGTCCTGCGCGGCAAAGGGCAGGGCGCCGGACGGTCGAGTATCGTCTTCCGTCCGACGTCGCGAGCGAGCGCATTGGTCGCGGAGGTGACCGGCGGGATCTGCGACCAAGCCCAGTGGGATCATGTCAAGCTCAGCCTTTTGGATCGTCTACGGTCGGCGGAGGGAGCGGATTACCGCGGCCTTCTGGAGGACATTCTCGCTCGTCTGCCAGAACGCCGGTCCCCTATGCTTTACGCCGCGGAAACCATAACTGCAATCGTACTGAGCCTCCACGGGCTTCGTGAGCAGGCACTGGCTGCGGGCCTTTTCGATCGTCTGCGCACGCTCGGGTTTGCCGGGCGGGTTGGGTTGAGCGCGTTGGCCGGGTTGACCCTCGGGCTATCGGCGGTCGAGGGCATCAATCGGCGATTGATCGGCCTGCTGCTCGCAGACATGGCCAGATACCAGGAGATCATCGCGCAGCTCAGTGCGGAGAACCTGCAACAACTCTCACTGTTCGCCAGTGACGTGGTGCGTATCATCGATGGAGAGACCGACTATCAGGGCGTGTAACGGATGGACAATCCTATCCGACGGAGGGCACAGCGCAAGGAAACCATCATTCACGTTGGCAGTTGAAGTCCCACATATGCCGCGAAGGAGGCGACACATGAGCAATTTGATCGAGAAGACGTTGTTCCTCGGGCTGGGCGTACTGACAATGACGCGCGACAAGGTTGTGGCTACAGTCGACGAGCTGGTCAAGGCCGGTGAGGTCGAGGCCAGTGAGTCGCGCAGACTGGTGGATGAGCTCGTGACAAAAGGCGAGGCCGAGCAGAAGGAGATCCGCAGACTCATCAACCAGGAGATCGACAAGTTGAAGAAGACCGTAATCCCGGTCTCGAAGGAAGAGATTGAGGCGCTCTCGCAAAGAATCGGCGAACTCGAGCAGCGCGTTGCGGAACTGACCAGCAGCGCCGTCGAGGGCGATCAGGAGTAGCGGGTACGCCTCACATCGAGCCATCACAGACAGGCCTCAACCCCGCTGTGACACACTCCGGTTGCAGGTTGGGGCTGGCCCTGAGCGGCGGCGGCGCCAGAGGGCTGGCCCACATCGGCGTCCTCAAGGTGCTTGAGCAGGAAGGTGTGCCCATCGATCTACTGGTGGGCACCAGCGTGGGCGGTCTGGTCGGGGCGCTGTTTGCCTGCGGCCTGTCAGCTCACGAGATCGAGGCCGAGGCGCTCCATCTGTGCCGCCTCCGGCAGTTGGTTGGCCTGGTCGACCGTTCACTGCCCCGACGCGGGCTCCTGCGGGGCGAGCGAGTCACGTCCTACCTGGGGCGCTGGTTAGGGGACACGACGTTCGAGGAACTATCGCTTCCATTCGCTGTGATCGCCGTGGACCTTATGTCCCAGAAGAAGGTCGTGCTGGATCGCGGGTCGGTGCTCGCCGCGGTACGAGCGAGTATTGCGGTGCCCGGTATTTTCGCGCCGGTCTCAAACGGCGAACAGATGCTCGTGGATGGCGGTCTTCTCGACAATCTACCGATAGGAGTCGCCCGAGACAAGGGGGCTGACGTAGTCATCGGAGTGGATGTCTCGAGTGATACGGCGAGCATCACGCACCTGATATCCAGCTTGCGCAGCAATCGGATCGCTCGGTCCATGCCGCTGGACACGATGACGACGATGTTGCTCGCCATGAGGCTGGTGGTTGTAGAGATCAATACCAGGGCGAAACAGGAAGCGGGGCCATACATCTCAATCGAGCCCCAGATTCCTCCTATGTGCAGTGCATTCAATGGATTCACACACGCCCGCGAGCTGATTGGCGCGGGAGAAGCCGCCGCTCGAGCGGCGCTACCCAAGATTCAGAGCAGAGCGTACCACGGCACTAGCAGTTGAACCATACAGGCAGCCGGAGATGAAGATGCCCGCGCCTCATATCAACGTTCGCAGTGTCCGACATCTTCAGCGCTACCGAGAGATTGCCCAGGTTCTCATCCATCACGGCTTGGGCGAGCTTGCGGAGCTACTGGAGCTCTTGCCCTACCTTTCACTTCCCGGACGGATCGCCGAGCGCCGCGGGCGACAGGCGCCTTCGCCGCTGGGGATTGCGCCTCGGATGCGCATGGCCCTGGAGGACCTGGGCCCCACCTTCGTCAAGCTCGGCCAGGTCCTGAGCACGCGCCCTGATCTGCTTCCTCCGGCTTACATCGTTGAGTTCTCGAAGTTACAGAGCGCCGTGCCTGCAGGCCCGTGGGAACCGGTGCAGGACGTGCTGGAGAACGAGCTCGGAGCTCCGATTGAGGACTTCTTTGCCACATTCCACGCTACACCGCTCGCTGCCGCGTCACTTTCGCAGGTTCACGCAGCGACACTGCCGGACGGCCGTGAAGTGGTGGTGAAGGTGCAGCGACCGGGCATTCAGGCTGTGGTTGAGACCGACCTGGAGATCCTCTTCAACCTGGCGAGACTGGTGCAGGACCGAACGCCCCTTGGCAAGCTCTACGACCTTCCTGGGATCGCTGAGGAGTTCTCCGCCACGCTCCGATCCGAGCTGGACTTCTACCGCGAGGGGCACAATGCAGACCGCTTCCGAGAGAACTTCGCAGGAGAACCCCACTTACACATCCCGACCATCTACTGGGACTACACGACCCGGCGCATATTGGTGATGGAGCGACTGCGAGGTATCAAGGTGAGCGACATCGAGGCGCTCGACGTGGCGGGTTACGACCGGCACCGCATCGCCACCCACGCCGCTCGCATCCTGGTCAAGGAAATGGTGGAGGACGGGTTCTTCCACGCCGACCCACACCCGGGCAACTTCGTCGTCCTGCCTGGCGAGATCATCGGCGCGATGGACTTCGGCATGGTCGGCTATCTCAGCCAGCAGACTCGCGTGGATCTCGCACGGCTATACTCGCTCGTGGTACAGATGGATGAAGACAGCATCATCGATCAGCTGATACGGGTCGGAGCAGTGAGCTACACCGTCGATCGATCGCACCTGCGGCGAGACCTCGTCCGACTGATCCGAAAGTATCATGGTATGCCGCTGGGCGACGTCAGCCTTCAGGGTATCATGGGTGAAGTGCTGCCGATCGCCTTCCGACATCACATCAACCTGCCAGCGGAACTCTGGCTAGTCGGCAAGACGCTCACGATGATGGAGGGAGTCGGGTTCCGTCTGGATCCGGATTTCGACGCGTTTGCAGTCTTCAAGCCTTATCTGCAGCGGTTCATGTTGGAACGGGCATTGCCAGGTGCGTGGATTCCTGTCCTGATCAAGAGCAGTCACAACTGGCAGGATTTCCTGGGGCTTCTCCCTCGAGTCGGCTACGATGTGCTGAGCCGGATTCAGCGTGGCGACGTTCAGGTGACCATCGAGCACAAGGGATTGCCCAATGCGCTATCGCGCCTCGATCACGTCGTGAATCGTCTCTCACTGAGCTTGTTGCTGGCCGCCCTTATTGTGGGGCTGGCGCTCTTGGTCCCACTGTTCAACCCGGAAGGACAGTGGAACCTGGCCACAGTGCTCGTCATCACCTCGTTTGTGGGAGTCAGTCTACTGGGTCTGACGCTGATCTTCTCCATCTGGCGCTCCCGCTAGCGACGCCGTCGGCCCGAGCTCCTTTGGCCTGGCGTGCGGTCTTCGGTTCCACCTGTCAGTCGTTGGTATGCCTGCGGTAATATGCTATAATCGGCTGGCAATGGAGGTTAACATAGGCACGAGTTCGCACGTCGTGGTCAATGCCCACCTTCTGTCTGGTCAGGATGGATATCGTAGCGCCGGTGTGCACCAATACATATACCAGTTGCTCGATCATCTGGGCAAGGATTCGGACGATCTGCGCTATACTGCCTTGATTGGCGGCGCTACTCCACCGCCCAACCCCGCAATCGCAACGCGCCGTTCCAAGTTCTCCACGCACACTGCGATTAGGCGGGTGATCTGGGAGCAAACCATCCTACCCTGGATCCTGCGAGACCTCCAGGCTAGCCTGGTGCACGGTCCGGTGTTTGTCGCCCCGGTGCTATCAGGTTGTCCATCGGTGGTGACGATTCACGATCTTAGCTATATCCGCCTGCCAGGTCTGTTTCGTCGTGGCAACCGTCTCTACCTGCGCCTGTTGGCACGACTGTCTGCGCAACGCGCCCGGCGTGTCATTGCCGTGTCGTCGTTCACGGCCCGTGAAACTACAGCCTTGCTCGGAGTGCCGCCCGAGCGAATCGAGGTGATCTACCACGGTGTTCGGCCGGAATTCGCGCCTCTCCCTGGGGACCAGGTACAGGGCTATCGAGAACATCGTGGGCTGCCGGAGAGATTCGTGCTTTCTCTGGGCACCCTAGAGCCGCGCAAGAACACCCTCCGACTCGTGGAAGCGTTCGCGCAAGTGCGTCGGGATGACACCCCACTCGTCATTGCAGGCGGTCGAGGATGGCTGTACGACGAGCTATTCGCGAGGATTGAGGACCTGAGCATTGCGGATTCTGTCCATATCCTGGGCTTCGTGCCCCAGGAGGAATTACCCCTACTCTATAACGCGGCAACGGTGATGGCCTATCCGTCTCTCTACGAAGGGTTCGGGTTACCGATCCTTGAGGCGCAGGCCTGTGGAACGCCGGTGGTATGTTCCAACACCTCGTCGCTCCCCGAGGCGGCGGGTGATGCGGCTGTGTTCGTAGACCCGAGGGACGTGGACTCGTTGGCCGCAGGATTGGATCGGCTGCTGCAGGACCAGACCCTCCGCGATGAGTTGCGATCGCTCGGGTTGAGGCACGCCAGCCAGTTCGACTGGTATGCTACAGCGCGCAACACAGCCCGACTGTATCGCAGTGTGCTAACGGAACGAGGTAGACGATGAGAACACGGGATCGTGTGCCCTGGTGGATCGTGGCGATCGACATCCTGGTAATCACAATGAGCTCTCTGCTCGGCTATTGGTTGCGATACGATGTGCAGCTCTTTCGCGAGATTAGCTACTATCATCCGATTCCAGCCTACGTGCCCCTATGGCTCTTGTTCATTGTCCTGACGCTGGTTAGCTTCCGCATCGACGGGGTGTATTCGCAGTGGGGGCGACGCCCGTGGCTGGAACAAGTCTATCGGATCACCAACTCGATCGCGAAATCCGTCGTTGTCCTCCTGGCGATCACGTTTCTCTTCCAACCGCTGCTCTACTCGCGCCTGTTGCTCATTGAGGCCGGCGTGATCGCGGTCATGCTGTTCTCTGCGATGCGCCTGGTGCACCGGTGGGCGCTCGGTAAACTGCGTGCTCGGGGAAAGGGAGTCCGACGCGTGATGATCATCGGCGCCGGCGAGGTTGGACGGACCGTCATGCGCACTCTGGTTGCACACCCCGAGCTCGGTTACCAAATCGTAGGGTTTGCCGACGACGACCCTCAGAAGGGACAGACAGACATCGGACGCTTCCGAGCGCTGGGGTCAACCGACAACCTGGCCGACCTGATCGAGCGCGAGGGAATCGACAGCGTCATCATCACGCTACCATGGATGTACCACCGCAAGATATTGTGCATCGTACGTGAATGTGAGCGCCGCAACGTGAGCGCTCAGATAGTTCCCGATCTATTTCAGCTCAGCTTGAGCCGGGTCGATGTGGATGAAGTCGGTGGCATACCGTTGATCGGAGTCCGAGAGGTAGGATTCAGTCGGACCGCTCTGGTCGTCAAGCGCGCCATCGACATCGTAGGGTCACTGGTGTTCCTGGTCGTGGGCTGGCCCATCCTGGCATTGATCGCTCTGGCCATCCGGATCGATTCGCCCGGCCCGGTTGTCTTCCGCCAGACCAGAGTTGGGAAGGCTGGGAGAACGTTCGAGATGTACAAATTCCGGTCGATGCGACAGGGCGCTGAAGAGGAACTGGACGAACTCCGCGACCTGAACGAGGCGCAAGGCCCGATCTTCAAGATGCGGAACGATCCGCGGGTAACCAGGGTAGGTTGGTTTCTACGACGGTCCAGCCTGGATGAACTGCCGCAGTTGTTCAACGTGCTCCGCGGCGATATGAGCCTGGTCGGCCCCCGACCACCCATTCCGGCGGAGGTCGAGAACTACCTGCCGTGGCACAAGAAGCGACTGGAGGTCTATCCTGGGCTGACCGGCCTCTGGCAGGTCAGCGGCCGCAGCCTGCTCAGCTTCGACGAGCAAGTGCTTCTCGATGTCTACTACATCGAGAACTGGTCGGTCTGGCTCGACATCAGAATACTGCTGAGCACGATACCCCAGATTCTGCGCATGGACGGCGCCTACTAGCGTGAACTGGCGCCCGAACCGGGTCGGCGGCCAGATCACGAGCAAGAGGGATGGCAGCGAGGCAAGACGACCCGGCTACACCGCCATCACGACCGGATCACGCCACGCTGTAAGAAGCCGCTCAGTGCGCCTGAAGAGAGCCTGGTCGGTGCTCAGCCAGTAGACGATGTCATCGCGCTTTGGCGCGTTACCTCGCCACGTGCCGCTGGTGGCCATGTTGGCCACAAGACTCAGGAAACGACTTCGCCAAGGCTCATCGAGGGCGAAGAGCGCGTCAGTAAGCAACTCGCTCGCTGCCATATGCTCCATTCTCTCAAGCCGCAGACCGGCACAGTGCTCCGGCGAAATTCTCCAGCGTGTCAGCATGCACCGCCATCACAAACTGGCGTTCCTCTTCTGATAGGCCAAAATCTGCCAGGAACTCGGGGCGCCGCTCCGTGAGCAAGCGCTTGCGAAAACTCGTGTCAGTCAACGCCTGCCATACCATCTCATCGATCTTCTTCGTCAACAAGACAGACCTCCTCAGACGGTCATCCCGTCGCCTGTGAGAAAGCGTCTCGGAGAGGCATGGCAACGATCTCGCCCCAACGACAACGCCAATCCCCATTGATTCACTCGCGTAGCCATTCTGCTCCAGATCCAACTGCAGGCGACCTAGCCGCCACCGCTTCCGCCGCCGCCGATGATGCCGCAGATGATGACAGGCGGCGAGTACACGTCAGCGACGCTGTCGGTGCTTTTTGCAGAGACAACCAGTGGGGACGACGCAATCAATGAGATCACCAGGACCAGGATCGCCACAAACTTGTTCATTCTGCCTTTCATCGTCGTTCAATTCTCCTTTGATCAACCTGAGGCCTTACTCTCGCGCACTCCAGGAATATCGGTCTACGATGGTATTAGAATACCACACCCCTATAAACGAACCTATAAACGAAATGGCCGTCTGGGGCGTCAATCTCCGGATTGGCCCAGTACCAGTCCAATTACACCCCTCGAATGGTTATAGCATACCCCACACCGATAAACGAACCTATAGACGAGATGATCTCTTCGGTCACCAATGTCGCTGACTGCTCTGTTTCCTGGCCTACTGCGTGCACGTGGTCCAGCACACCGTGCGCCGATGAACGGCGTAGCCCGTCTGACAGCCCTCGAAGCTGCCTCACTGCTCACCTCGAATGTCGACGTATATCCTGCAGAACGTACACATTCCCACAAAGCAGAGGAGGCTGCCGAGGGGCAGCCTCCTCTGCTCACTGACAGGCTGTGGCGCTACGCGACCTTCTGAGTCAGAGAGGAGGAAGCCCGACGAGCTCTCGGTACACAGCAACCAGTTCTTCAGCAGGCTCGATTCCCAGCTCTTTGTCGAACTGATCTCGGCATCTCTCGAAATGCGAGATCGCGTCAGTACGACGGTCCGCAGCAACGTAACATTCCATCACGCGCTTGTGGACATCCTCGCGCAGACTGTCAACCGCCAGGGCGCGTCGATAGTAGACGACCGCTTCCAGATAGTGACGCCGGACTTCACAGCAGCGCCCGAGTCCAATGAGCGCATCCAGGAACATATCCCGATACCGTTCTCGCAGTTCAACGCACCACAATCGGTCCGCATCTGGGAGGAAATCGCCGGTGTAGAGAGTCGTGGCACGCCGCCAGAGAGTCTCGGCCTGCCAGTCGTGCGGTGGGAGCAGCCGTGCACGCTCGAACACATCAACGAACTCCTCCACATCGAACCAGTAGGTCACCGGACCAATGCGATACAGCCCATTCTCAACCACAATCGCGTCCGTCCCCACCGCCCGCCGAATGCGGTACAGCGTCGCGTGGAACGTATTCCGCATCTTGACCGCTTCCAGATCAGGCCAGAAGTCGATGCCGATCTGATCTCGCGAGACAGGACCGTGGGTGAGGATGTAGAAGAAGAGCTCGCGTGGCGCAGCGGCCTGCCACGCGGACGTGGATAACACCCGTCCATCGCGCACAACCCGACTCTCCCCAAATCCGAAGATCTCAAGACGGCTGACGGCAGGCTCGTCCAGATCTCCTGTTTGGGCGTCGAGCAACCGACGGCGAAGGTCTTGCATGGCGGCGACCCGGCGGATCACGACATCCAGGCCTTGCAGACCCTCGTCAAGGCCAAGCTGCAGAAGTCCTGGGACGTGCTGTCCCTCAATAACGACGAACTGCGCGGACCCCAACCGACGGGCAAGGCGCATTACCCGTCGCAGCTCGGCAATCGCGGACTGCTCCTTCCCAGCCAGGTAGTAGGCCTTTGCCAGTAGAAGACGGACCTGCGCCAGATCCTGATCGGCGTGACGTGACTCCAGGAAAGCAATGCTCTCGCTAAGCAGGTCGATGCCGGACTCATAGTCGCCTTTCTCAGCCAGGGCGATTCCTCGCGTGGCTCTGAGCAAGCCGTCGCGGTCGAACGACAGCCCTCTGTGCTCGGCCCAGGCACACGCTTCTTCAAGGAGTCGCTGCACGCCCGCGTGATGTCCCTGCCAGCGCAGCATAGTGGCTTGTGAGAGCATCACGTGCATCAGCGACGCAGGGTCCACATCCTCAAGCAGGCGCCATGCCGCGCCGTACTGTGTCTCCGCCTGTCCGTAGGCCGTCAGATCCCGGTAGATCTCTGCCTGACCGGCCAGCACGTATGCTTCCCAACGTGGATTACCTCCACGCCGAGCGGCGGCGAGCGCCTCCTCATACAGCGGAAGAGCTTCTGCGTATTCACCCTTGAGGTAGTGGATGCCTCCCAGGTTGTTCAGCACGCCGGCCAGTTGGCTAGGCGAACCCAGCTGCCGGGCAACGGCTAAGGCCTCGACCATGCATCGGGTTGCCTCGTCGTAGGCGCCCTGCAGCGTGAAGGCACAGGTGAGGTCCTGTAACACATTGACAATATCGTACGGGCTTCTGACCTCCCGAAACGCCTCCAGGGCAGACTGCAGCTTGTCGATGCCTTCGTTCAACCGTCCCAGGCCGATGTAGCCCCGTCCGATCAGTCGCTGGGCCTCGGCTCGTTCCACAGGCTCGCCCCCGTCCAGCAGATCAAGAGCGCTTTGGGCCTCGCTCAGCACATCATCGAACCGACTCTCAAACATCGCCAGCGTCGCACGCTGATTGTGCACCCGTGCCAGCAGCCCGGGATGCTGCAGACGCGCGAACCCCTTCCCCGCATAGGAGAGCGATCGCCGGGCGCCGGCATAATCGTACCGATCGGTCAGGACCCGACTGTGATAGAACGCCAGCCACGGCGCCTGATCACGGATCTTCTCAGGCAACGCATCGAACCAGACCAGCAGCGTCTCCACCTGGCCCCGAGTGAATCGCTCCATCGCCGCACGTTCCATCAAGGTGATGGCGCGATCGTACGCCTCCGTCGCCAGATAGTGGTGCACAGCCTCCGGGATGTCGTGCGCACTCTCGAACCAGGCTGCCGCACGGAGATGAATGTCGGTACGCTCCACGCGTCCGATAACCTCAGCCCGCTGCAGCAAGAAACTTCGAAACAGATGATGGTATCGATATGTCGCCGAGCCGCCCGTGCCGAAGCGCGTAACGAACAAGTTGCGCCGCTCCACCTCACTCAACAACGAACCGACAGGTTGATCGGGCAGGACCTGCTCCAGCAAACGAACCGACATCTCGCGGAGAATCGCGGAGTGAATCAGAAAGTGTCGGATATGGAGGGGTTGATGCTCCAGAACATCTGCAGCAAGGTAATCGTATGCTTCGGCGGTCGCCCGTTGTGTGCTCCTCAGGAAGGATCCCGCCTGCCCGCGCGCATGATCGGCAAGGAGTAATACACCCGTGATCCATCCCTCCGCGCTCGATGAGATCGCCTCGGCCTCTTCACACGACACATCAATGTGCGACATACTCAGCAGGTGCCGGATCTCATCGGCGTCGAAGCGTAGGTCATCGACAGTCACGCCGACGAGCTGACGCTTCGCTACCAGACGAGTGACCGGCACGTCGGGGAGGACCCGGCTGCCGATCATCACGTGGCAGTTGTCGGGCAGCACATCGACCAGTCTACGCAGGAACTCACCCAGCCCAAAGGCGCCATCCAGCGCCTCGAAGTTGTCGAGGATCAGAACGAAGGGTACATCGAGCTCAAGCGCCTCATTTGCCAGGTCACCCACAACCAGAGTAGGGTCACGGTACAGCTCGTTGCCGATGGAAGCCAGGATTCGATCCGTGCGCTGACCAAAACGTGGGAATTGTTCGCGAATCGCGCCGACCAGATACCGAACAAACACCCCCAGGTCGCGATCGCGCTCGTCGACCGTGTACCAACAGACCGGGATTGACGTGTGCCGAGCGAAATCTACGAGAGCGGATGTCTTGCCGTAGCCGGCTGGTGCAGAGAGGACGGTGAGCTTGCGTTCGGCGCCGGCAGTCAGTCTCTCGCACAGGCGTGGCCGATGCAGAAGGCCAGCGGGGCTGGGAACCAGCAGCTTCGAACGGACCAGAGTGACATCGAGGGTCGTCACGACTGCGGGTACTCCTCAATCAAACCATGCAGGCAGACGGTCATGAACGCCTGCACTCACAGCACACTAACCGTTAATTATAGCATGCCCATGTTGCGTGTCAATTGCGGTATCGTCGCGCTTGTCGAATAAGCAGATTCCGATACGATACAGGAACACTGGAATGAATCGCCCCACTCGCAGGAGGCGCGTAGACGATATGAAGATATACTTCGCCGGTTCTATCCGCGGAGGGCAGCAGGACGTCCACCTGTATCGCCAGATCATCGAAGCGCTTCGATCATATGGCGAGGTTCTGACCGAGCACGTCGGCGCGACTGACCGGTCGACAATGGAGGGCTCGGAGGTATCGGACCGGGAAATCTACAGGCAGGACATGGCGTGGCTCGAATCGGCCGACGTGCTTGTTGCCGAGACAAGCACCCCCAGCCACGGGGTAGGGTACGAGATCGCGCGGGCAGAGCTCTTCAGGAAGCCTGTGCTCTGCCTGATTCGCAGGGACAACGCCCACCGACTATCCGCCATGCTATCGGGCAACGCGGACGTACGCTGTGAGCAGTACCTTGATCTGCCAGAAGCCGTCGCGATCCTGCAGGATTTCTTCGGCCATCTCACTTTGAGCGAGGGGGACTGAGTTTCGCACAACGATGTGCGGCAACAGGCCCCTTCGCACCGATCAGACGTTGCACTACCCGTGGCAACTTGACTACCGGTGGAAATGCGCTATCCTTGCCGCGGTCCATCGAAGCCTACACAACACGGAGAACTATTCGGAGGCAGAGCGTGTACAAGATTCTACACAAGGAAGTGCTCAGCGACGTGAACAAGCTGATGGTCATCGAAGCGTCAGCCGTCGCACGCAAAGCAAGAGCTGGACAATTCATCATCATCCGCATCGACGAGGAAGGAGAGCGCATCCCGCTCACGATTGCTGACTACAACCGGGATGCCGGAACGGTCACCATCATCTTCCAGGAAGTGGGCAAGACCACGATGCAACTGGGACGCATGGAGGAAGGTGATTCACTGGTCACCGTAGTCGGGCCCCTCGGCCATCCGACGGAGATCGAGAACTTCGGCACTGTAATCTGCGTGGGAGGTGGTGTGGGGATTGCACCCATATACCCCGTTGCCCGGGCGCTGCGAGAGGCTGGGAACCACGTCATCTCCATTATCGGCGCGCGCACACGCGACCTCCTATTCTGGGAGGACAAAATGCGTGAAGTGAGCGACGAGCTGATCGTATGTACGGACGACGGGTCGTACGGGCGCAAGGCTCTGGTAACTGAACCGCTGAAGGAGCTCTTGGATGCGCACGGAGCAGCCGTACAGCGGGTATGGGCCATTGGGCCGGCAATCATGATGAAGTTCGTGTCGTCGACGACCCAGCCCTACAACGTCAAGACGATCGTCAGCCTGAACACGATCATGATCGACGGCACCGGCATGTGCGGTGGGTGTCGCGTACTGCTGGACGAAGGAGCTCAGTTCGTGTGCGTCGATGGTCCGGAGTTCGACGGACACAAGGTCGACTGGAACAACCTGCTGGCGCGCCAGCGCTACTATCAGACCGAAGAGAAGGCGGCCGTGGATCGATACGAACACCAGTGTCGCCTCGACAAAGCAATCGAAGAGGAGAGCGCGCGGAATGGCTGAGTTGACACAGCGAGAACGTATGCAGATCCCGCGGCAGAGGATGCCGGAACAGGATCCGGACGAGCGCGGCCGAAACTACAATGAGGTCGCTCTCGGCCTGACTCCTGAGCTGGCTCAGATCGAGGCGGATCGATGTCTGCAGTGCAAGCGTCCACAATGTGTGGAGGGCTGCCCGGTTGGGGTGCTGATTCCGGAGTTCATCAAGGCGCTGCGGGACGGCGACATGATTGGTGCGGTCCAGGCGATGAAGGTAAAGAACAGCCTGGCCGCCATCTGTGGGCGGGTATGTCCACAGGAAGTGCAGTGCGAGCAGTTGTGCATCTTGGCCAAGAAGGGCGAGCCAGTCGCCATTGGGAGGCTGGAGCGATACGTTGGGGATTTCGAGCTGGCACAACGTTCATGCCCGCTTGAGCGCGCTGACGCCACCGGGAAGCGGGTGGCTGTAGTCGGTTCGGGGCCGGCGGGCCTGACGTGTGCCGTCGATGTAGCTCGCGCGGGTCACGACGTGACGATCTTCGAGTCGCTGCACAGTCCCGGCGGGGTTCTGGTGTATGGGATTCCCGAGTTCCGACTTCCGAAGGGTGTCGTGCACGCTGAGATCGACTACGCGGCCGAGTGTCTCGGGATCGAGATACGCACGGACACGGTTATCGGTCGCACACTTACGCTCCAGGAACTGCTGGAGGACTACGATGCTGTGTTCCTCGGGACCGGCGCCGGTCTGCCTTCGTTTATGCGGATTCCCGGTATCAACCTGAATGGCGTGATGTCGGCCAATGAGTTCCTCACTCGCGTGAACCTGATGAAGGGGTATCAGTTCCCACAGTACGACACACCGGTCAAAGTGGGACGGAACGTCGCCGTGATTGGCGCCGGCAACGTCGCGATGGATGCCGCACGATGCAGCCTGCGTCTCCAGAAGCTGCGCGCGCAGGCAAACGGAGAGGAGCCCGGGGAGGTTCACATCGTCTACCGGCGGTCCCGTCAGGAAGTGCCAGCCCGTGCTGAGGAAGTCCATCATGCCGAGGAAGAGGGCATTATCTTCGACTTCCTGACCAATCCTGTCGAGATCCTGGGGGATGAGATGGGCACGGTCAAGGCGATGCGCTGTATTCGGATGGAGTTGGGCCAGCCCGATGAATCTGGGCGCCGCCGCCCCGTACCGATCGAGGGCTCTGAGTTCGAGATGCCCATGGATACTGTCATCATGGCACTCGGCACCAGCCCCAATCCCCTGGTGTTCGTAGACGCCGAAGGTCTGCAACGCAGCAAGTGGGGAACCGTGATCGCCGACGAGGAGTACGGACGCACAACCATGGCCCGTGTCTGGGCCGGCGGCGATGTCGTAACCGGCGCGGCGACAGTCGTCAGCGCAATGGGGGCAGGGAAACGCGCGGCCGCCGACATCAACCTGTACTTGGGTGGAGAGATCGATCCCTGGTAGATCACCCGCACACGAGATTCCAGAGGAGGCAGGGCTCAATGCGCCACAAGGTTCTGAAGCACATCGGCATGGCTGGGGTCATCATGCTTCTGGCTACGGGCTGCGGACCGTTGGCGGCCCTGCCTCCCACACCAACTGCTACGGGCACAGGCATTACCGTCACTGGGATCGCTGACAAGGTGATGGCCGAAGATGGCTTCATCGTTCTGGCAGCACCCACCGACGGCGTGAGCATTCTGTGGTTCACTCCGGACAGCCAACTTCTGAATTCCTCCGGGGCGGATATCGTCCTGGAGAGCATCGAGAGCGGCGCCAGGCTGCAGGCAACGGGCTGGACACAGGGTTCTGACATCATGGTCGTGGACTCATTGGCAGCGCTTGGAGATGCCGACCTTGCTGTAGCCGCCCCCCAGGCAGTACTGGCCCTGGATCGGTCGATCACGCTGCTGGAACCTCTGGAGGGCGCCACCGTCGCCAATCCAGCCCATATCCGCGGCATTGTCTCGGTAACACCTCTGGAGAACACGCTGCGCGGACGCGTCTACAACGAACAGGGACAGGTCGTTGGCGAGGCGCCGATTGCGGTCGCCGGGACACTGGGCGGATTGGGGACCTTCGATGTCCACCTGGGATTCGATGTAGTCTTAAGTGGCCCTGGGACAGTGGAGATCGCGGAGATCAGTGTTCACGATGGGTCGATTGTGGTGAGCGCAGTCGCTGCGGTCAATCTGCCAATGCCAGAGGAGATTATCATCAGTGGCAGCGTCGCCCAGGTCCTGCCCAGCGCGATGATGATCCATTTGACAGAGGTAATCCACGGGTTCAGCACCATCGCACTGCAGGAGGACACCGCGCTGCTATCGATCACCGATGCTGAGGTAGGCCTGCTTGAGATTGAACCAGGCATGGAGATCGAAGCACGTGGACAGCCTGGTGAGAGTGGCGCGCTGATCGCCCGGCAGGTTCGCGTGATCGATACGTATCCACAGCAGATCGTCTTGGTCACACCGAAGGCCGGCGACACAATCGCCGAGGAAATCAGGCTGCTGGGCAGTGTACGACTGACGCCCTCCGAGACCAAACTGATCGTCAGAATCGTTGATCCGGAAGGTCAGGTGATCCTGGAGAGTCCGTTGGCGGTGAACGGGCAACCCGGCTCTCCGGGCGTGTTCTCAACCGCGATCGCGTACGATGCGACCTACAGTGGGCCCGCATCGATCGAGATCGTGGAGCAGAATGCTCAGAGTGGTGGGGTCCTGTCCAAGAGCACCACAAACGTGTACATAACCGCAGCGTCGGGCGTCACCATCGTGGCGCAGATTGCCGAGATCGACTATGACGCCGGAACGGTTCGCTTGACCGAGAGCGTCGGCGGCGCAGACGTTGTCGTCACCAACGCAGCCACACTGTTCTACGGCGTAGACGGCACACGGATCGCACTGTCGGATATCCAGCCGGGCGCGACAGTACAGATCTTTGGGCAAGCGGCCGACGGGACGTGGATGGCCAGTGAGTTGCGGGTGAGCGACGGGTAACGGGCGAGGCGAAAGGTGCGCCCTATGACCCCGACGTCGGCGACGGTTCGGGTGTCGGTGTGGGAGCCAGCCAGAGGAAGGTGCGGGCCGGACTTGGCGCGCCAGCATCTACGAACCGAGGCCCGTCTCTGTCCTGCCGTACGCTCCGCACGATCCGGACGTTCCACTCGAAATAGCTTTCGTCGCCGGTGTTACCCGTGATCCGCTGCAGGAGCTCATACGGAACGCGCCACGCCGTACCACGAGTGTGGTATGTATCCGAGACAACCTGACCTGCGTCGGCTAGACGCACCTCGTACCATTCATCCTCACCCAGAATGGCCACCGAAGCCCACTCCAGCAGAACCGGCCGCTCGGTTCCAGTCAGCACCTGACCGTCGAACGGGTTCAACAACGGAGGCGCAGGGAACGGAGGAACAGGCGTCGGAGTGGCATTCGGATCGACAGTTGGTGTCGCGGTTGGGGCTGGTGTGCCGATCGGAATCTGCAGGGACTGGTTGGGACGGATCGTGTCGTTACCCTCGGCCAGGTCATTCGCCAACCGGAGCAACTCCACGGAGACGCCGTACTCCTCAGCAATCTCGCTGAGCGTCTCGCCCGACGCCACAACGTGGAGGACCACTTCTCCAGGCGTCGGCGCCGCATCTTCTGTCTCAGACTCCTGCTGAGAGAGATCGGGCGGGATCAGAATCACCTCACCCGGCTGGATCAGCTCGGGGTTGAGGGCGGGGTTGAGCCGCATAATCGCTTCGGAGGCTACGCCGTACTCAGCGGCAATGCCGCTGAGCGTCTCACCAGACTGTACCTGGTGGACTCTCGGAGGAATCTGTGTCGGCGTTGGTGTAATGGTCGGTGTGGGAGTCGACGTTGGCGTCCGAGTGGGAATAGCGGTTCGCGTAGGGGTGGACGTCGGAGGTGCTTCCTCCGGCGCACGATTCATCAGAGTCAGCACGCCAAACCCACCCGCGCCAAGAATGATGAGAGCAAGCCCTACGATGGTCAGTGCGCGCACCCACCCAGGCAGTCTGCGGGGCGCCTCCTCCGTGGTCGAGTCCGATGATTCGTCCTGTCCCTCCAGAGATGCGCCACACATAAGGCACGTCTTCGCCAATGCCGCCACGCGTGAACCACACGCCGGACATAGCTTAGGATCTTCATCTTTGATCTCGACACTCGGTTCGTCAACCATTATCGCCTGTTTCACCCAATCCAGGGGTTCGTACCGCTGTCAGGATCGCCGCCCGAGGGGGCCAGTGACCGTTTGGCAGACCGGGGGGTCATCATAGCACAACCGGGGGAATTGACAACCAACGCGCCACGGGCCTCAAGTCAGCCCGTCTGCCTCGCCCGACACGATCGAGCTATCGAGGCTAACAGATGCCGCCCGTTCTAGCGCGCTGAGCGTCAGGCGGGCCGCGGCCCGCCACGAGAACCGCGCTACATTGGACCAGCCGCGCTGGATCAGGTCTCGCCGCAGTTCATCGTCGGTCCACAGGCGCCCCATAGCCTCCGCGATTGCTCGCGTGTCGTGAGGATCGACTAACAACGCGCCTTCTCCGGCCGCCTCAGGCAGACTGGACGTGGAACTGGTTACCACAGGGCATCCACACGCCTGAGCCTCCAACACAGGGAGTCCGAAGCCCTCATACAGTGAAGGAAACACGAAAGCCCGAGCACGAGTCAACAACGCTGCCTTGTCCGACTCAGCGATGTACCCCGGCAGCAGCACACGTCCTTCGAGACCGTGACGTCGGATCGTCTCATGCAGGGAGTCAACGAACCAACCCGCTTTGCCGCCCAGCACCAGACTCACGGATGGAGGCAGGTCATTGGCTAGCGCCGCGAATGCGTCCACGACTGTCGTCAGGTTCTTGCGCGGCTGGAGTGTCCCCAGGTACAGGAAGTACTCGCCGGTAATGCCATAGCGACCCAGCGCCGCTGCGACGGCCGCTTCGTGGGACACCGGTCGAAGCGACTCGCTGACGCCGGGATAGACGACTACGATCTTGTCCGCTGGCGTACGATAGCGGGACATCAGATCGGCCTTGGTCGCCGCAGAGTCAGCCAGGATCAGACGGGCCGCCTTGGTGTTCCAGCGGGTGGACAGATCGAGATAGACACGCTGAACCAACGGATGCGCTTCGGGGTAGACCAGATAGCCCAGATCGTGCACCGTCACGACGGTCGCCTGCGGGTGGAGGAGAGGTACGACGTGCGCCGGCACGAAGAGCACATCAGGCGCCGAACAGAGCATCTCCCAGGAGAGCCGCGCGTGGGTCCACATTCGCCTGAGCGGAATCGCGCGCACCTCCGCCCCGGGCGGCAGCGGCCAATCCAGCGGCCCCGGTGCATAGAGGCGGAACTGATGCGGTGAGTCCAGGCGACACAGCGCCTCGATCAGCGATCTGGAGTAGACCTCGGTGCCAGTGGAGCGGTGCGCGAGCGCACGACTGGCATCTATCCCAACCAACATAGGCGCTTACTGGCCCTCAGGTCAGCTCCGTCAATCGAGGGCATTGATCTTGGCCACACGGCGCGCATGGCGGCTGTTGGCGCTGAAATCGTGCGTCAGGAACGAATCGACGATGTCTATGGCGAGACCGAATCCCAATACGCGCGCGCCCAGGCACAGAATCTGCGCATCGTTGTGTTGGCGCGCCATGCGGGCCATGTAGCAGTCTGTGCATAGCGCGGCACGTATCCCCGGGATCTTGTTCGCCGCCAGACTCATGCCGATTCCCGTGCCGCAGATTAGAATCCCCCGCTCACAAGAACCGGATGCCACAGCGCGCGCGACGGACGCGGCAAAGTCGGGATAGTCGACTGAGTCGGTCGAATGTGTACCGAAGTCCTGCACCTGATGATCGCCTGCGAGCAAATGCTCCACCAACGCCTTCTTCAGCTCCAGCCCGCCATGATCGGCGGCAATGGCAATTCGCATCTACATCCTCCTCCAAGTCCAACCGTGATCGTGCATTGACCCCAGTTGATGATGTGCTATACTTCCGCGTGCTGGCGGTCCCCTGAGTGGAGACACCCTGTATGAACCCAGGATCGATCGAGCTACTGCCCGCCGAGCGGGCGCGCCAACTCACCGAACTCGCCGAAAAGGCTCGCGACTACCTGACCCGCCTTGCCAGGAGCGACGTCAGCTACGACGCAACCGGGGTTCAGCTTCTCGACGAGTGGATCGAGCGGTACCTGCAGTTCGCGTCCGATCCACCTACCAACACCCGACTGGCATGGACGGCCTTCCTCGGAGAGGTCCTTCGCCGACGTTTCGGCTGTGAATGGGCGCTCCAGGAGGACGGTACAGGGCATCGATCGGTCATCCTGGTATACAGCGTCGGTGTGTCCGACCAGAAGTCCATCGACATCAGCGCACAGATCGGCAAACGCATCACCGACGGCATCGCTGCCTCTGCCGCCTGTTTCTACCTCGCGACAGCGATCGAGCTGCGTTCGAGAGACATTGAGTCGTCTGAAATCCCCTGACCACCGCATTCTCAGAATCATACAACCCGGCCGTTGATACCCACTAGACATAGACGGGCGCCAACAGCAGGTTCCACTCGCCCGGCCATTGGCGCCCATTGACCCTCTCAGATCGTTTTGAGATCGCTAGACCGTCCGGCGGGCGTGCCGGACAAACACGAGAGCCGCCACAAGAACCAGACCAAGCAATGCTGCTCCGAACACGCCGATGCCGGTCTCCGGAACACTGCTGCCACCAGACGTTACCGTTGCTGTGGCCCTTCGGGTCGCGGTTGGCCTGGGCGTGGCCTCTTCCGAATTGGTTACGGGTGTTTTCTGCGCTTCGGTCGCCTGTGACTCAGTCGCCTGTGACTCGGTCGCCTGTGACTCGGTCGCCTGTGACTCAGTCGCCTCTGCCTCAGGCTCATCCTGGCCCTCAACGGACTCCACCGTGGCAGTTGGCAGGACCTCAGTCGGCGCCGGAGTGTCCGTGGGTTCAGGAGGAATCGTCGGCTGCGGTATCTCCGTTGGTGCAGCAGCCTCGGTCTTGGCAACGTCAATGGCCGCAACAGCCATCGCCGTAGTTGTGGCGCGGACCGCCTCATTCGTCGCCTCAATGGCCTGGTTACTGGCAGCAACATCCTGCCGCATTCTGGGCGCGACGACAATCATCCAGATCGCAAACGCGCAGATGCCTATCGCCAGCAAACCCCCAAGAGCACCCACCAGGATAATAAACGTCCTGTTGGGCTTCTCCGAATCCCCGGCTTCCGGTTCCGGTTCCTGTTCTTCTTCCTCTTCCTCAAAGAAGTCAAAGTCATCGAGGGCCATTGGTTGTATCCTCCTTGAAGTCGGTTCGTGGCGCTTCAGGGCCAGGTCGGCGCCCTAGTCACTCGCTCATCAGATCGTCAACAGAAGTTCGAGGTTCGCCAGAGGCACGAAGACTGTCGCATCCGTCTCATCCACCACTACATCCGCGCCGCGCACACGAGCCCCCGTGTCCAGGCGGCGCGCGTATGGCGGCATTCCGACCACAGTTCCCACTGCTCCAGCATGCGGTGCGCGCATCAACCGCACACGTGCGCCAGGCTTCAATGAAATCTCGCTCTGCACTCGCCCATCGGGCTGTCGGACCTCACCGGGCAGCGGCACAATGATCTCGGGGTGGATGGCGCCCCATCGCGTCTTCACCACTCCACTGATTGCCGCTTCGCGGCCTTCATTCGACTGGAGCAAGCGGAAATGCGGGGCCGGCATAGGTATCTGCCCGATTCCGTGAACGACGACTACAGGGAACGGCAGCGCTCTAACAGCCGGTATCAGGTCCGGAGCCAGCCCACCGACCACAATTCCCCGGACCTGAAGCGCTTGAGAGCGCTCCAGAACATCTGGCTCGAGGTCCGCCCCTCCGATCAATATCGTGCCGTGACACGAGGCGTCCACTGCCTTCCCGGTCAGCACATCAGCAGGGCCTTCCACCAGGCACTTCAGGACTCCGCGGTTCTCACCGCCAGCACCCCATGCCCCCTCTACAACAGCCCCCACTGCCTCAATCACCGCGCCGAACGAATCCACCACCTCAACGACGGTCCCCGGAATGTGAGCAACCAGGTCAACGGGTTTTGGTCTGGCCTCCAGGATCACTCGCCCCCGGCCAATCGCCGAGATAACTCCGCTCGCTGGAGCTCGAACGGTATTTCCGGATAGCCCGCGTCGCTTCGCGATGACCTGTCCCTCCTGCACATGCTCGCCCAGTTTCACGAGCATATAGTTGGTCACCTTGGGAGCAGGCACCCTCAAGCGGCGCGAGATTGGGAGAATGTGGAACGCATCGTAGATCTCGGCGTGAGCCACAACCTCATTGGGCTCCACCCGATCTCCCACGCGCACCAGGACCTCGCCCCGTGTGGGCAGAAGCCGCCGTCGCCGCAGACTGGTCAGTGGCATCACTCGAGTCATTGGCAGGTGATTCATGCATCACTCCAGTCAGACTGATTCGAATCATACGCAGTCATTGGCTGGCCTATCCTCCCACATCCCACAGCCATCGCTGCATCGTCTCCTGCCGCTTCTTTGCATCGGTCGGTAGAACCAACGGACGTCCGCGCGCATCAATAACCAGCCCTACCTCACCGCCATTGACTCGACGCTTACCCGACTTGCCAGGTCCGAAACCAGCATCGAACCGGCGCAGCGGCTTGAGCTCGAGATCAGCCTGATGGCCAGGCAGAAGGGGCAGCACCTCCAAGTCACCATAGCGAACTTCCACACCGAAGGAACTACCGTCATCATAGGTCACACGGACTTTCAGGACCGTGTCCCCATGCCGTGCCTCACCTATGGGCGTGACGACCGTTGCGAGATTGACGAAGCCATCGTGATCGAGCGTCTCCACGGCTGCCAGAGGCTTGATCGACACAACATTGCCTAGCGCCGGCGCCAACCCATGCGCGTCCACCACCATCGTCGAGATGCCGACGGGCTGCAACGCGTCCAGAACAACCAGGACTGCCTGACCTGGCCTGGCGGCGTGCGCGAGAACACCGCCGCTCAGCAGGATCGTGTCACACGGCCGCATCTGCCGAACACCAGACGCCCCCCGTTCGGCGGAGCGCCCACTTGGCCGCGCCTCCTCCAGCGCCATACCGACGGCCTCACGCGCCAGCGCCAGCTCTAGCCAGAGCTCCAGCGGATCCTGTGGGATCGTCGCTGGATGGATCTCTCGGTTGATACAGAAACCCCGAACATCAGCCTCGCTGACGGGCACCGGAACCCATCGGGAGATCGCGTCAAAGCCTCTGCTCTCAAGCAAGTAATCACCGCAGTAGGCGATTCCGAGGTCACTGCGCACACACAAGGACAATTCCCCATCAAACACTGTCGCGAGTGTCAGATTGCCCGCGCCCAGATCAAGCCCGACAGCCCCGTGTTTCGGATCCCCCAGATGCCACAGGTACTCAACAACCCGGCCGAAGGCCCGGGCTGTCGGCATCAATGGCACCGAGCTCCAGCCACTGACAGCTCCAATCCCGGGCAACGCACTCAACTTATCCTGAACATACAAGCTGTCCAGCTCGATCTCCGCCCCGATCAGGGTCTCCTGCGAGACAGAAGGACGCACGTTGTCTGCGACCCGCAACTCAAATTGTCCGTCAACCAGCTCGGCAACCCTCTTCCGCAACCGAGAGTTGCCTGCGTAGAGCATGCAGGGCAACCGCTCACTCTCAAGCAACAACATCGCCCAAGTCGCTACTTCCACCAGATCGAGCACCGGCCGCGCCGCACCGCCCTCAATACCCCCAACCACGCACACCACATCCGGACCGGCCTGGCGGATCAGTGACACACGTTCCTGATCGCTCAACCCACGTTTGCCATCGGATGAGAGCACGGCCACGAGCTGTGAATACGTACCCGCGGCCGCGCGCCGGGCGCTGGCCACGCTCAGGTCGCCAACCAGTCCTCCCAGCACAACGCGCAGTGGAGGCGCTGCACTGACCGTAGCGGCAAAGGCATCCACCCCGACATCTCCCGACTTGGAGGGCGTGATCAGCTCACCGCTGTCGTCGAGAAGAGTCCGTCCCGTCACCTCGGAGATCTGCTCGATCGCAGACCGCACCCCGGCAGCGATGTCGGCCCAAGGCTGCTCGACCGTGGTCGGCGACTCACCACGTGCGACAAACCGATACTCGCCGTCCACGCGGTCCAGCAGCACCACCTTAGTTGTCAGCGTGCCACAGTCTGCTAACAGGATTGGGCCAATGCCTTGTTCTTCCGTCATCTATGCCCCTTGCTGCTAGAAGCCGAACAGATTCACAATGCGCACGACCATCTCCACCAGAGCATCTACACGTCCCACGAACATTGTAAGCGCCGTGACCAATGCACCAGCGTACGCCACCCCAAAGCCAACGACCAGGAACAACCTACCAGCTCCTGCAATAATCGTCAGGAGCCGTCTCCAGACCCCCAACAATCCGCCCCTCGCGGTTATGCCCGTGAAGTTGAAGGCCATCAGCGCGCATACGGTGCCAACCACCACACATGCTGAACGTCCCACGCCCAGCAAGTCACGCGACTCGGGTACAAACGCAGCTCCTGTAGCCTCTATTTGAGGGATCAGGGTGCCGATCAGCGCTCCGCCCAGGGCCACCGCAGTACCCGTACCGACCAGAAAGGCTAGAGCGATACCGCCCACCGGTGAATGGCGTGTGAGAACTTTGACAGTCAGCAGCAGTCCAAGCACCACAGGAACCGCCATCGAGAAGTCCCCCGCAGACAACGATGGAGCCACCCGGTCAACCAGGACCTCCTTGACAGCGAACCCCAAGGCGTAACCGGTCGCCAGGCCAACGAACAAGTGCATGGCCGCTCGATAAAGCGGATTGTCGCCCAGCAGATAGCTCAGAACCATCAGCGTGAGCACACCGCCGATAATGGAACCGACCAACTCGGGACCGAGCATCGCTAGCCTCTCCTCCGCACACCACCCACAGCGTGAATCAACGCGCCGACGACCATGAGCGCCACAATCGCGATCTGTCCTGCTGTCATGGCCTGCAAGCGCCGGACAGCGCGCCCATCTATGCCCAGAAGTGTCTTCTCGTAGTAGGCCGCCCCTCTGAGGCCCGTCACTGAGCCAGTAATCTGACCGCTTGCCTCATCCAGATACGGGCTGGCCACCGCCTCCATAGCAGCGCTTAGGCCAACGATCACTGGCTTCGCGAGTCCCGCTAGAGCAACTTGCTCAGCCCACCCACGAACACCTGCCGGTTGTCCCGCTATGACAATCACTGCCGCGGCATCGTCGCCCCACTCACCCAATAGGTGTGCGACAGCTGTCATCGCGCCGGGGCGGTAGCCGCCGAGCTGATACCAGTCATCTACCGCTGCAGGGATGGCGCTCAGAAGACGGGAAGCCATCACCATCCCCTCGGGATGGGTGCTGACGGCAACAACGTGCACGCCCTGTCCCTCCAACTGGCGCAGAATCGGTTCGGCGACCAGATCCAGCTCATCGGCC
Source organism: Chloroflexota bacterium (assembly GCA_012514315.1). Taxonomy (GTDB): domain Bacteria; phylum Chloroflexota; class Anaerolineae; order B4-G1; family B4-G1; genus JAAZAN01. The sequence continues at coordinate 61,756 of JAAZAN010000023.1, read as the reverse complement.
TCCGCTGGACCATACTCGAAGGCGATCAGCACCTGATCAGCGGCTCCGAGCGGATAGATCGCGCCGAAGGCCGCGTCTATCGACGCATCTTCAGACGGAATCCATGCCAGGCCGAGCGTCGGGTACCGCAGCACAGGCAGCATCAAACCACCGAGAACCGCTATCAGCAGCACCAACGCGACAAAGACCCGCTCAACACGCTCAGTCGGGCGCATTGCCCTCGACGGAGTCTCCCGTGGCTGAGCGACCTCACGCTCACGCGTGAGCAGGCCCTGCAATAGTTGAGCCCGGGCGATACTCGCCTCGGAGGGTCCGCTGGTCGTACTGCTCGAGACGATGCCTGGAACTTCCATCACCGAAGCCAGCGGCAGAATCCTCCTCAGCCCCTCCAGTACCCCGCCAGCCATCTCGTCGCCGTCATCCTGGTCGGTACTGACGGGTTCCGAGACGGTCTGAACACTCTGCAACCAGTCTGGGATCTCAGCCGCCGCAAGCTCACCAGCATCCCAAGCCCACGCTTCTCCCAGACCAGACAGGGGCGACACCTCGTACTCTCCAACAGGCATATCCGGCGTTTCGTCTTCGGGCTCCTGCGCGAGATCCGTCCAGGGCAGCACATCATCTGATGGCTCAGTCGCCCAATCGTCCTCGGGCTCCTCGTGCTCCGCCGTGGCGAGCCCACTCATCCACCCCGGCGCCTCGGCCGCTTCGATCCTGGTTAGGTCCCCACCCGCAGGCGCTTCCTCGAGAAGGGACACTTCGCCAGCTTCAGCAGGCTCGAAAACCGTCTCCGTTAGGGAGATCGGTGACCCGTCGACCAGTTGCCCTTCGAGCACTTCCTCGTCGGCCATCGGCGAGGGCTCCGATGGCTGATCGGCTGAGCCCATCGAGAGCTGAAGCAACCATTCTGGGACTTCGCTGTCAAAGGCAAACTCGGGAGGAACACCTTCCTCGCTCTCCAGCGGCTCTGGCACGCGCTCAACCGCGGGAGCAATCCCCTCCGGCTCAGTCACATCGTCAACGGTCGCGCGCAACCATTGTGGGATCTCGCCGTCGAATTCGAACTCGGACGGAACGTGCGCGGAGCTCTCCGCCGGCTCTGGCTCGAGTCGAGATACAGGTTCCGTCTCGTCGAGTCCACCGGTGTCATCTCCAGAGATGCGCAACCATGCCGGAAGCGCTTCGTCCTGCACTGAGGCCTCGAACGGTGCAGGTTCGGGGACAGCGGGCAGCGCCTCGTCCACATTTACACCGCCTAACTCATCAGGCGCCAACTGCTGGTAATCCCATTCGGGAGCATCGCCATGTGGAGCCTGCTCGGGTGCAGGCGTCTCGCCGACATCGCGAATCTTCGACGGGCCACGAGACACATCCTGGTCGGATGCACCGATAGCGGGCGGCTCGACAACTGGCGACTCAACATCGTCCCGCCTCCTCGGGATCGCATCTACAAGCCAACCAGGCAATTCGCCTGACTCCGGGACGAGGTCTCGAAAGACATCATCGCCTTTGGGAGCAGGACCTGGGGAGATCGCGCCAGCCACTGATCCTTCGCCAGCCAACCAATCGGGGAAATCGAACGGTTCGAACACTGTCTCCGTATCAGCGGAATCATCGACGTCAAATGGGTCTGCATCCACCGACACCCTGAGGCTGGCCAACCAGTCCATGTCCTCACTCATCGCGTCGCGGCCAGCCTCCAGATCCTCATCCAGATCGTCGAGATCGGTCATAGAAGCATCGACGCTCGGCGACCCGTCCGTCTCGTCCAAGTCACTCGACTTGGATTCCGTGCGGTCAAGCCGATCAGTCATGCCGGTACTGTACAGTGCTCGGGCCGCAGAGGCGCCCAGGTTGACGCTAGCATCCAGAGGCGCCAGGCGCGCCCCGCAGTTGTCGCACTGGATGCTTTCCGCAGCGTTCAAGCTTCCACACATCGGACACCGAACACCTCCCGACGTGGGCAAGGGCAAACCACAGTCGCTGCAGAAGCGACTTCCCAACCTATTCGAACTGCCGCAGTTTGGACACGAGATAGGTTCTGTACTCATGACGCCTCGCTGTGAGGCCAATCACCGACAAGTAGCACACGCAGGGCGCTGATGAGAGTACCCAATGCGACTCCGATCAGCAGGCCGCGCACTCCGGCCATACCCAACACGTGGACCAGAAACTCTCGCGGGCCCTGGAGCGTCGGCCCCAATCCGATGAACGGTGTGCTCAGAACCAACGTCAGTAGGACGGCGATAAGGAACACGACCGCATCGAAGCTTCGCCGCGCCCGGAACAGACGAAAGACGGCCGCGACCAGCGTGAACAGCAACAGGGCAGCCATCGAAGCCCCCAGAGGCCTAGCCGCGATCGTGTAGACAGACTGAGTAAGCGACGCCTCAGCCCCAACGAACGCAACGATCAGGCCGACGGCAACCGCGATGATGAGAATCAGGCTGTACACCCACCCGGGACTGACGCGAACCAGCCGGGCCCCGTGAACACGCAGGATGTTGCCCAAGCCTAGCAGAAATGCGAAGGCTACAACGACCACAGCCCACTCCAACAGAGTGCTCCGCAGAAGGACCAGCGTGCGTTGCCCCGGCAGCAGATACCCCAACAACACCAAACCACCTGTGAGTGTTGCCGTGAATATGAGTACCCATTTCCTGACTAGACTCATAGGCCGCCCCTGAGGAACGCACTAAGCCCCGACAACAGAATAGCAGCAACCAGAACCACTCGGACCACATCTTGGGCGGCCAGGCCGGCCAGAGATCGATTCCTGCCGGTAACCTGTGCGCCAGCAGAGAACATCTCCTCACCAATCGCCATATCCGCCACAACGGGATACAGCGCTCCAACAGCATCCGCCGTGGCCATCGCCGCCATATGTGGCAGCCGCTGGCGTCTGCCGGCATCGGCGATCAGCGACACTTCAGACCCAAACGCCCCGACAAGCACACTGGCCGTCAGATCGTCCGTGGCCACAATCTGCGACGTGCCAGCCGCGTAGGCCAACGGAGTCGGTGCAACGAAACGCACGCGCGTAGGATCATAAAGATCGGCCAGTCCACGGCGCTCGTAGGCGCGGCGCATCACGTCCTGAGCCAGAAATAGGAGTGTCGGATCCCCCACCGTCACGACTGGCGGGGTATAGTACGATACCAGATCCCCGGCCACTGCCTCCAGGACCTCGAAACCGGCCAGGGAGATGACAGCCTCAGGACCGTCGATCCCACCGGTCCCGAGTGCAATGTGGATCGTGTCACCGCTCTCTGCGGCCTCCCCCATGTCGGCCTGCAAGTCACGGAATGCCGACAGAGGCCGGATCTCGACCGCACGTCGACCGCGTCCGCGGAGAATCAGGAGCACGACGAGAACAACCGCACTGAAGACAAGCAACAAGCCTGCCTTGAGGGTAACAGGATCCAGGCCGCTGAGACTGCCCATCGCCGGCTAGCTCTCCTTTCCCTTCAGACAGGACATCAACTGTTCCTGCAGCTCTGGAGCATCCAGGAAGACCATGACGCGTTGTAGTACCGAGTCATCCACGATACCGATTAGCAACGGTTGGACCAGAAGCATCGCATGGCTCACCAGAACAGAGAACGATCGCACAAACTCAAGCAGGGGAACGGCCAGCGTCGAGAGCCCAACAGATTCGATATCGCCAGCCCAGGCCTCAACCCACGCTTTAGGCCCACAGAGCCCGTCGTTCACCCCAGCGTCTCGCTGCGTCAGCATGTTGGTGACCTAATGCCCTGCACTGTCAGCTTCGCCTGCTCACCATTCGCCATCAGGGTCCTCCGGTGAGGTCTGGAGACGAGTCACAATACGGTCAGTATAGCACGGTTCCAGGGGCATGTAAAGTGAACCTAAGTACCAATCTGACGAACCGCCACGAAACGACCTCGCTCGGCCGACTCTTTGGCCGCGAGGCAGGCGTACACACTGCGGAGGCCCGTATCGATCGGCGTTCGTGATTCCTGGGTTCCCCGTATCAGGCCGATGAAATCGTGCGCCAGCTCGATATCGCCCCCAAAATGGCTGGCCCCTTCCCCAGCATGCTCGGTGGCGCTAAACGGTGCGTGGTGTCGCACGCGAGTCAGTTCATTGGTGTACCAATCGAAACTGACCGTACCCAGATATCCACTGACGGTGGCGCCGCGCGCCGCCGCGTCGCGTCGGGTGTAGAAGACCTGAGTGTACACGCCGTGCGCGCCTGATGCAAACTCCAGCAGCGCGCTGGAGCAATCCTCATTCGTGCCAGTCAACCTGGACCCACAGTCCGAGCCAAAAACACAGCGATGATCCTCGCGGCTACCATCCGTACCGTGACGGGCCCGGTTCTCAGGACTCTCGAGACACGATTGCGCATCGTCGCACTCGGAACAGAATAGCCCGGCCGGTCGATCACCCCCAAACACGCGCTCCCAAGACGCCATGGCCGCAACCCGCACGATCGGCGACGCCAACAGGAACATCAAGTAATCGAGATCGTGGGTGGCTTTCTGCAGAAACAGCCCTTGTGTGATCGCGAAATCGCGGTAGTCCTCTTCCCAATAGACCGTGCCATACGGAACATAGTTGACCGCAGTCACGTGCACCGGGTCGCCGACCGCATCTGCAGCAATATAGTCGCGTGCCAACATGCACAGAGGCGACACCCGCAGCGGGAAACTGACAACGACCGGGCAATCTGATCCCTCAAACGCGCGCTCCAGCGCGACAGCCTGGTCCATCGAAATCGCGACCGGCTTCTCCAGGAAGAGCGGCAGATCGTAGGCCGCTGCCTCTATGGCGTACGGAGCATGCAAGTTGCAGCGCGTACCGATCGCCAAAGCATCGAGGCGGCCACGCTGCACCATATCGCTGAGGCTCTCGTAGAACACCGCCTCCCGATCGCACGTCGCCAGGCGGGCTCGGGCCCCTTCTTCATCCGGATCAACCACCCCGACCACTCGAAGCTCCGGCTCCACCGCACGAAACGGACCCTCTATCAGCGAGCCGATACGTCGTCCATAGCCAACCACACCCAAACGCAACATAGAACTACGCCTCCTCGGGGCCCAGCGTCCAATCCAGACACCGGGCGGTAGAATGGGTCACGGTGCTGTGGTGAGGCGCCATGACAGTCCAATAGTCGCCAGGCTGTGTCCTCAACCGAACCGGCCGTGCTCTCGATAGTGACTGAGGCCCTCGACTAACGTCTTCACGTTATCCCAATTGACTCCAGCAGCGATCGGGCCACTCGCGCCCAGAAACAGTCCGACCGGAGGACCGTTCTCCACAAGCCATCTCAGCTCGTGCACTACGTCAGACTGCTTTCCCAGACGGAGCGTCCGAACCACCGAGACCCCGGCCCAGATCATCAGCAAGTCGCCGTTCCGATCGGTCATCCGACAGGTAGCCTCGTAGTCCGTGCTGTGCTCAACCGTGAAGCCGTGAAAGCCCCCCACGCCTGCTTCGATCAACCTCGGCGCCACGCCGCTCAAACCGCCATCGCAGTGCCACAGCAGTCGGACGCCAGCATCGACGAACGGCTGAACAGCTCGGGCGAAGTGTGGGAACCAAATCCGATCCAGAACGGCCAGATTGGCCAGTATGCAGTCTGGGGCAGGCGCGTCACAATCCAGTCGCAGCACTTTGGGCAGGCCGCCCTCGACAATGGCGCGTGCCGCAATGCGGTTATGCACGACCGCGGCATCGGCCTGAAGCGCGAAGGTCCGTTCGATCACATCTGGAAAGAGCGCAAGGGCCCGGGAGTAGTTGCAGCAGCCATACGTGGCGAAATCCAAGCGAGGGAACTGCTGGAAACCACGGTGTGGTAACTTCAGGACGTTGCATCCAAACAATCGCTGAGTCTCCACCTCCTGGGCGATCAGGCGACGAACTGCAACATCCTCATCCGTCGGCCGATGCCCGTCCCGAATCCGCCGGGGGACATCGAAGCGCTCCACGTGCTCCGCGACGGCTTCCGGCCCATCAATCACTATGCCATCTATCACAACGGGTCCACGCGCCATCACTGAATCCCGTCCTGCTTCCCGCGCGCCCTCGTGCTCTCCGATCTGCAGCGGGTCTGCCGGGATCCACTGATCGTTGCAGCATGCGCCACTGTGACGCTGCATCTCCAGGCAGACACGTTCGGGGTTCTCGCAGTAGGCCCCCCGTTCGCAGCCGGCCAGCCTCTCCAGCAGACCACGCTCCACGATCGTCATCGTTCGGAACGGTATCCCACGGGTCGGGCGATACTCAAGCGTATCCCATGCCAGTTGCGCATTCTCGCCCCACACTCCACTGAACTCAGCGTAACCGTGATGGACCCGCTTGTGTGTCTGCACCCCGTTTCTCCTGCCGAACTGTCAGTGTGGTGTGGTGTGAATATCAGCGTGAGTGCCTGGAAGCCGATACATGGTCGGCCGGGACGCAGGGCTCAGGCCAGACGGACCGTCGTACGGGCGTTGAACCTCCCCGCGCTAGTCCCACGGCGTCGAGGCGGCCCGGCGCATCCGAATCTCATCGATGACGGCGTTGCCTCGCCGTGTCACAAGGAAGACGACCACCTCGGCGACTTCGTCCGGGCTCATCAGTACCGAACGATCCAGGTCAGGACGTGCGTCGCCGATCAAGCCGGTGTCCACACCACCGGGAGAGATCACGTGGACACGAATCCCATCGGCCTGGACCTCGCGGGCCAGCGCCTTACTCATGCCGACTAACGCGTGTTTGGAGGCGCTATAGGCAGCCTGATTCACGTAGCCCTTGTGACCCACTACAGACGCGATGTTCACAATGCGGCCGTTGTCCCGTGCGCGGAGATGCGGAATGCTCTCGCGACAGAAGAGAAAGGCGCCACGTGCATTCACCGCCATCATCCGGTCCCACTGAGCAACGCTCGTATGCTCCAGCGGCCCAAACTCGCCGAAGCCCGCGTTGTTGACCAGTATGTCGAGCCGTCCGTAATGGGCAACCAGGTCCCCGACCGCGACACGGACATCAGCCTCAACCGCTACATCGGTGGGAAGTACGAGCGCCCGGCGCCCTAGCGCCTCAACATGCGAACGCACCACCGCCAGCTCCCCAACGGTTCTGGCGACCAGCCCCACGTCCGCGCCGCATCGTGCCAGTGCAAGCGCGATGCTTCGCCCGATGCCACGTCCGGCCCCGGTGACGAGCGCGACCTGACCCTGCAACTCGGTCTGCGACATAGCAACCTCCGATGGAATAGTCCGCAGCGTGACACGATCCGGGCCACACGACCGGAACCGCAAGTGCATCGCGGCGATTATAGTCGAACCCAGCGGACACACAAGTGACACGCTTGGAGCGTGCAGGACCGGGATCGCCTGGCGTTTGCAGTGGACCCACCCCTGGGGTACAATGCACCAGCTATACACCGCAGGAGGCTGCCATGGGCGGCAATGAGGTAACCAGAGGCGCAACACGAACAACCATACAGAGTACGCCAATCCACTTTCGCGTAGACTCGCTCTCTGCCAGTCCAGAGGTGGACTAAGTGGAGAAGCGCCTCGCCGTCTGGTTGCTGCGCCTATTCCTGGCCGGGGTGTTGGGCCTGATCCTGACTCTGGTGATCGTGGCAAAACCTCTTCCGGAGCCCAATCTTCCCACGCCCACGACCGGCATCACGCCGACGTTCACCGAGACGGCCACCCCGACCAACACGCCCACCGCAACGTCCACACCGACGCCGACCTCAACGCCCACAGAGACACCCACGCCCACCCCAACGTGCAGTCTGGCCCGCGTGGAAGAGGGCGTCTACTTCAGCCAGATACTGCAGATCGAGCAGCGATATCGCGTGTACCTCCCGCCCTGCTACGATCAGATACAGCACCCACTCCCAGTGCTCTATCTGCTCCACGGGTGGCCGTACGATGAAGCACACTGGGATATACTGGGAGTGGATGAGGCAGCGACCGCGGGAATCGAGGCGGGAACGCTGCCCCCGTTCATCATCGCGATGCCGGGTGCCGGCGAGCGACTTTACGTCCAGACAAGTGGTGGTGACTTCTCGTTCGAAGCGCAGCTCTTGAGGGAAGTCATCCCCACCATCGACGCCATCTATCGTACCCGGACCGATCGAGTGGGACGCGCTATCGGTGGCATCTCACGGGGCGGCGTCTGGTCGCTTGAGATAGCGTTCATGCACGCTGATGTGTTCTCCGCTGTTGGCGCCCACAGCCCGGCGCTCACACTCAACCTGGCCCCGCCCGTGTACGACCCGTTCTACTTGCTGGATCGTCCGGATGTCGCAACACTCAGAATCTACCTCGACGCCGGTGATGTGGACTGGGCACGGACAGGAACCGAGCGACTCCACGAGACGTTGGCTCAACGCGGCTTCGATCACGTTTTTGAGACGAATCCGGGCGGTCATGCCGACGAGCTATGGTCTACCAACATCCCGGATTACCTGGCGTTCTATACCGCGAGCTGGTGGTTCACCAACACCACTGACTAGAACAGCCTCACCGTTCGCCTGCGCGGACGCGGCCTGATCATTGACTGCATACGGAGGGAGACTATGGCCTTGACGATCGAATGGAGACGGCGCATCGACAACTGGCGCCGTGAACTACCCCGTCACTTCTACCACGAGTTAGCGACTGTTGACTTGGAAGGATACACCACCAGGGACCAACTGACGGCGAGTGAGGCCCTGCGTGGCGATTTCGACCCGGCGCCCCCCGGGTGGGCGTGGGGCGCCAAATGGGAGTACGGATGGTTCCGGGGGCAAGTCACGTTGCCGGACGAGGCTAGAGATCAGCGGATCGTGCTGAAGGTCAATGTGGGGGCCGAGAGCGCGGTGCTCATCAATGGGCATCTTGCCGGCGCCATCGACGCCGAGCATCACGAGATCTTGCTGAGCCATTGTGGAGTGCCGGGTACGGAGTACAGCATCCTGGTAGAGGGCTATGCTGGCCACGGGCCTCGCGTGGAATACGCCGGTCCCACACCCCCAGGACGAGAGACGGTCCCAGAGCCAGGGCCGACACAGGCGGTCATCGGTCGTAGCACGGTGGGTATCTGGCAGGAAGACGTCTACCAGCTTCATATGGATGTTGAGACGCTGACGCAGTTGCGCGATGTGTTGGATCCCAACTCCCTGCGTGTTGTCGAGATCGATGAGGGCCTGCGCGACTTCACGCTCACGGTGGATTTTGAGGCGCCTCCGGAACGTGTACTCTCATCGTGTCGCGCCTGCCGCAAGCGCCTGGCGCCACTGCTCACCTGTGTCAATGGATCGACAACCCCGACGCTCTTCGCCTTTGGCCACTCGCACATCGATGTAGCCTGGCTGTGGCCATTGGCTGAGACCGAGCGCAAGGCCGGACGCACGCTCGCGACACAACTAGCGTTGATGCAGGAGTATCCAGAATACCGCTTCATCTTCAGCCAACCGCACCTCTATCGGATGATCCAGCGACGGTATCCAGACCTCTACGAGCGGATCAAGGCAGCCGTGCAGGCAGGTCAGATCATGCCCGAAGGCGGTATGTGGGTCGAGGCCGACACGAATATCTCCAGCGGTGAGTCCCTCATCCGTCAGTTCATTCACGGCAAGCGCTTCTTCCGCGATGAGTTTGGCATAGAGAGCCGCCTGCTATGGCTTCCCGACGTGTTTGGATACTCCGGGGCGTTGCCGCAGATTATGCGTGGCTGCAGCATCGAGTACTTCGCGACGGCGAAGATATTCTGGGCCTACAACGGCGGGGATCCATTCCCTTACAACACGTTTACCTGGGAAGGGATCGACGGGTCGCATGTTCTGGTGCATCTCTGCAACGACTACAACTCGCACACTCACCCCACAGCCACCGCCGATCGATGGAATGGGCGCGTGCAGAAGGACGGCATATCAACACGCCTCTACCCGTTCGGTTTCGGTGACGGGGGTGGCGGCCCGACCCGCGACCACCTGGAGTACCTGCGGCGCGAGGGCGATCTTGAGGGCCTGCCCAGAGTGAAGATCGCATCACCTATCGACTACTTCGAGGATCAGGTGCAGCGTGGGGTTCCGAACACGCGTTATGTGGGCGAGCTCTACTTCCAGGCACACCGGGGCACCTACACGTCCCAGGCGAAAACGAAGCGCGGCAACCGCAAGAGTGAGCTGACTCTGCGTGAGGCAGAGATGTGGTCGGCGGCGGCGGCAGTACTGGCGGACTATGCCATCCCGCACGAGACGATGGATGAGCTGTGGAAGGTCGTTCTGCTGAACCAATTCCACGATATTATCCCCGGTTCATCGATTCATCGGGTCTACGAGGAGGCCGAGGCTGCCTACAACCACGTTCTGACCACGGCGGACCGGATCTTGGAGAATGCGACAACCACGTTGGTCAAGCCTGGCAATGCCTGGGTGATATTCAACTCGCTCTCGTGGCCGAGAACCGCGCTGGCTGCTCTACCCGCCGCCGTGACCGGCGCCCGTCTGCCTCACGGTGCATCACTGCCCGTACAGGAGATCGCGGGGCGCACCTATGTCGAGGTCACGATTCCCGCGTGCGGATGGGCGACATTCGAGCCTGGCTCCGGTACTGATGTCGCCAACACACTGCGCGTATCGGAAATGTCTGTCGAGAATGAACACCTGCGAATTGAGTTCAACGACTTCGGTGAGATCGTCAGCCTGTATGACAAGGACGCGGGTCGCGAACTCGCGACGGGTACCTGCAACCGCCTCAGAATGTACAAGGATGTCCCCACCGGGTGGGACGCGTGGGATATCGACAGCATGTATGCTCTGACGCCGGTAGAGCTGGCTGAACCGGCCGATATCGAGATCCTTGCCGAGGGCCCACTCGTTGCTGGCCTGCGAGTCACCCGCAGGTTGAACCAGTCCGTGCTGACACAGGAGATCACATTGAGGCGCGGCCAGCGCCGCGTTGACTTCCACACTGTGATCGACTGGCAGGAGAGCCACAAGCTGCTCAAGGTCGATTTCGAGGTCGACATCCACGCCCACGAGGCGCTTCACGAGATCCAGTTCGGTCACATCGCGCGGCCAAACCACCTGTCCCGCCCGTTCGACGCAGACCGCTTCGAGGTGAGTAATCACAAGTGGACCGCTCTCGTCGAGGCAAACCGTGGCGCGGCCGTACTGAACGACTGCAAGTACGGGATCAACGTACTGGGTCAGAGAATCAGCCTGACGCTTTTGAAGTCGCCCCTTGCACCGGATATGACGGCGGACAGAGGCCGACAGGAGTTCACGTATGCCTTCTACACATGGAATGGTTGCTTCGCGGAGAGCGATGTGATTCGGGAGGCCTATGACCTCAACTGCCCGGTAACCGTGGCGCCTGGCGTCGCGGGTGAGCGATCGCTCTTTGCCATCGATGCACCCAACATCATAGTCGACACCGTGAAAACGGCTGAGGACGGTCGCGGGGATGTGATCATCCGGCTATACGAATGTAAGCGGGCCGCCACACGATGCACGCTGGAATGCGGCCTGCCGATCCAGGCTGTGATGCAGACCAATATGCTTGAGGAGGGCGATCTCGCCCTGAACATGACCGATGGTCGGATCGAGCTTGAGTTCCGACCATTCGAAGTGAAGACCCTGCGGCTTTCTCGAATCTAGAACCACGCTCGATCGTTGCGACACTCGGCAGCATGGCTGGGCATCCATCGCTGAGTTTCAGGCCAGATACCCACCGGGTGTTGACAGCGGAGACCGTTCGAGGGAAAGGCTATCCATGTTCGTCGCTATTGCTGGTCACCAGCGTTCGGGGACAACCCTGCTGTCGCAACTCTGTCGGGGGCATCCGGATATGGCCATCACGCTGGAACTCGCATGCCTGCAGGGCTTGGATTTACCAACAACCGAGTACGCCATACACATACTCGGGCGCGCCGCACGGAGCCAGGCCCCCTTCGTCCCCCTCCATTTCCTGAAACCGAGACCCTCAGGTCCTGCAGCAACCTTCAATCCGCGCAGCGCGCTGCGCAGGGAAATTGTCCGTTGGGCCAATCTAGGCTTCGCCACCAGCCACCTGGCGCGGCTCATACTCAGTCGAGACAGGCCGACAAGCGCGACGGCGATGGAGACCGCGCTGCGCGGGGCATTCCCCAAGGCTCGGATTGTGGGAGATAAGTGGCCAGACTACATCTGGCAACTGGATGAACTGACCCGCGAACCCAACGTACGCTGCGTGGTCATCTACCGTGACGCCCGCGACGTCGCCTCATCGACACTCGAGAGAGTGCGCACAGTTTGGGGGAAACGGGTGTGGACCAGAAGCATCAACACGGCGGAAAAAGTGGCCGACCGGTGGGTGTACGCCATGACTGTGATGGAGCGGTACGCTAGTGCGTGCCACATCATCAGATACGAGAACCTCGTACTGTGGCCAGCTGAGACCCTGACGAAACTGAGTGAATGGCTGGATGTGAATCCTGACGGGTTCCCATCTCAGATCGTCAGAGCATCAAGCATGGGGAAATATCGGTCGGGTCTGACGCCGGAGGAGATGCAGACCGTCATAGAGATCGCTGGTCCAACCATGGAACGCCTGGGATACGAGCTGTGACGTGACGATTCCGTCGACGAGCCCTCGGACACCCTCCCGCCTCGCGCAGGCTCTCACGAGGGCTCATCAGTATCAACAGCATCTTCTCACAGAGTCATCAACACGTCCGCGATCCGCTCAAGCGCCCAGTCAATCTCATCCTGACTGATAATAAGCGGGGGAGCGATACGAATCACGTTGCGGTGCGTCTCCTTGCACAGCAATCCTCTGGCCTGTAGCGCCTCGCAGAAACGACGTGCGCCACCCGCCTCCTCAAAAAGCTCGATACCGACCAGGAGACCCTTCCCACGGACCTCCTTGATATGGGGACTCGGGATTGAGCGCAGTTCGGCCATCAGGTACTCACCCATTCTGACCGCGTTCTCAATCATACCCTCTTCGATCAGCACTTTGAGCGCCATCCGAGCCACCGCACAGCCCAAGGGATTGCCGCCGAACGTGCTGCCATGATCCCCAGGCTGAAAGACCCCCAGCACTTCCTTGTTCGATAGCACCGCGGAAACCGGATAGAATCCGCCGGAGAGCGCCTTTCCAATCAGCGTGAGGTCAGCCTCGACACCCTCGTGCTCCTCTGCCAGGAGCTTCCCCGTTCGGCCAAGGCCAGTCTGGATTTCGTCGGTGATCATGGCAATGTCGTGCTCGGTGCAGATCCGCCGGATCTCACGAAGGTACCCCTCAGGAGGCACGATAATGCCCGCCTCGCCCTGGATGGGCTCCACCAGGAAAGCAACGGTATTGGGCGTAATGGCCTCCTCCAATGCTGAGGCGTCCCCGAATGGGATCACTCTGAATCCTGGGGTGAACGGTGCATATCCATCCCGATACTGCTCCTCGGTACTGAATCCGACGATGGTGATCGTTCGGCCGTGGAAGTTGTTCTCACAGGCAATGATCTCCGCCTGACCATAGGGGATGCCTTTCGCCTTGTAGCCCCACTTCCGGACCGCTTTGATGCAGGATTCGACAGCCTCAGCACCACTGTTCATCGGCAGAACCATGTGCGAGTTCGTCAGCTCACAGAGCTCCTTGTAGAGCGGTCCAAGCTGATCGTTGCGAAAGGCGCGTGACGTCAGTGTCAATCGACCGGCCTGCTCTACAAGGGCGGCCAGTATGCGGGGATGACAGTGACCCTGGTTCACTGCCGAATAGGAGGAGAGGCAGTCCAGGTACTTATTGCCCTCCACATCCCAGACCCAGATACCTTCCCCTCTTGCGAGCACAACGTCGAGGGGATGGTAGTTCCGTGCCCCATACTCGTTCTCGAGTCGAATGTAGTCCTCGCTGTTCATGGCCGATAGCCTCCAATTGGGAATAGCGCCAACCGCCGGAGGACAATTTCATCGGATCGTCGGATAGTCCGGCAGGTTGGGACGCGACTGACGTTGGCTATCAGGGACTATATCACGCCGCCGCATGACTGTCAACGTCGACAGCGGATTTCCACCAGTCTGCTAGGGTTGTGGCGCGGGACCATGGTCGGGCGGAATCGTCTCCCCATCGGGCAGACTGCGCAGGTATTCGCAGGTCACGAAACTCACATCCTCCCAAGTATGCCCCTCCGCAGTGAACGCATCGATATCCACGATCCAGCGTTTGCGAGCGCCCTCGAGACGGTAGATATGTGGGCTGGACGAGCATTTGAGCAGCACGTGAATCGGCGTGCCGGTCTCGTAGGCATCCAGGAAGCCGGCCTTCACCTCGTGAACATCGTTCCAGGTCAGCCCCAGATGCTCAAAAGCGTCCAAGCTGCTGATCCAGCGAAAGCGTCCATCCTGGTACAGATAGATCTCGGCGGCGCCCGCTTCCTTCACAACCAGGCCGTCTCGGATGATCAGCGCGGCGGAATCGGGCATCGCGGTGGCCAGTCGTGTGCCGTACCGATTGAACGGAATGTTGATCAACACAACGGCAATCAGCAATCCAAGCATCAGACGTCCCATCAGGCGCGTCGCGTGCGCCGCACCCCGAGCGTCCGCCGCTTGACTATTGTCCGGCTCTGACAACACGGACTCAGCCCCACTCTCCCGCGACACAGGCTCGGTCGTGAGTTCCCATAGCTCAGGTTCAACGGGGAACTCCGGCCGCGAGGGCGGAGCCACATCCTCCTCCGACACAGTCATCGGAGCAGCAGGTTGCGCCGGTTCCCGGTCCGCGTCCTGATCCGCACTCGACTCCGCCGGCGGAAGTGACCCGCGTTCGCCCGAGATCTGCTGCGCCTGTAACCGGTCCGTAACTTCCTGCGTCAGCAGCTCGACGATCTGCTCCATTCGGGACGGATTCTGATCGCTCATGTACACGTCACCTCACAGTGAAGAAGCCGAGAATCTCGCCGATGCTCGCAAAGATATTGGCGTAGAAGCTGCCGCCCAGTTGCCGAAACGCCTCGAACTGCATCGACGGCGCGCCGATGAACGGGCGCAAGGTCCAGGCCATCTGACTGCCAACGAATGCATAGATGAGAATCCACAGACGCAGAACGTTGGCCCGCGCCCCAGCGCCGCCGCTCCCCGACCGGGAGACAACGCGCATACCGTGACTCAGAAAGCGGACGCCGACAAAACCAGCCACTGTGAAAACGCCTACATTAAGCAGTTTGAAGAACTGGTAGTGGCTAGTCGTCAACAGGAAGAACATCACGATCGGAGCGAAGCTGAGCAAGATGACCGCGGTCACCGTGATGGCCGTTAGCATCAGGCAGATATTCTGGGTCAGGCTCTGGTTCGATCCGAAGATCAGATTGAAGAAGTAGAGAGTGGGCGAGCAGACCATCAGCGTCGCCAGAAACAAGATGGGCAGCTTGACCGCGGAGCTCAGAACCTGCCATAGGCTGTGCGTCGAACCCATCACCGCTCCATAGAGCGCGAGGAACGCGATACTGGATACGAGCATCGCATGCATCTTGCCGGACAAGTCATCCGCTTCACGGATATCGATGAAGAACTCATCGCGATTGCGCAGTATCCTCTCGATGACCGCTAGATTTTTCACTCGCTACCTCCACACAGTAGATTGGCTGTCCCCTCGCACGCTGCCCACAGCCGGGCTACCGTCGAAGCGGTGAACCCAGCCCATGCGGCACATCCCCGGCTTCAGGGAGGCAGAGCGCCCCACATCAGCTATCGACCGACCGTGACCTACCATCTGGAGGCAGGCATGATCGCGAAGACGACTGTCAACACCCAGAAGACTGCCCAGGACATCACAGCGTGCCGGCGGCGCGAGAACTGCAACCAGGGCGCCAACAGAGCCGATACCGATATCACCCAGAATGCAGGACGGATGAGAACCTCTCGCCATCCCCCCACGGTTCCCTCAGGAGCGAACACCAGCCAACGCAGGATCAGCGCGAAGAGCACCGGCAACCCGGCCATCATAACTCCCTCAGTCGTTGCCTCACCGGCGTGGACTCTCTGAAACTCGGTGCCGAGATCCTCGCCCTCCAAGGCACTGAGCGCTCGGGTCACCGCTTCATCCTCGCTCAGGCCATGCCGTCGCCCAGATTCGACGGCCTCCTCGAGATGCCCGCGCAACTCGTCTAGCACGTCACGCTGAGTCTCTGCATCCAGATCGAGCTGTCGCTGGACGCACTGCAGTGCATGTTCGACGCGAGAGTTCACGCCGCCGACTCCTCAAGGCCAAGCAATCGGTTGACAACCTGGCTGAAATCCTGCCAATGCGCCATGTCCGCCGCAAGCTGGCGGCGGCCTCTCTCAGTCAGACTGTACACCTTGCGACGTCGTCCATTCGGTGCGTCGATCCAACGGCTGATCAGGAGCCCATCTCGGGCCATCTGATGCAGACGCGGGTAGATCAAGCCATCCTTGAACTCAAAGAGCCCGCAGCTTGAGGAATCCAGTCGCTGGATGATCTCGTAGCCGTGCAATGGAACACCGGCATCGGCCAGCAGCTTGAGGATCATCATATCGGTTGTACCTTTACGCATCTGGTCGATCTTGGCCACGGTTGCCGCCCCGCCCATTGTGATACATAGGTTACTTATAGCTAAGATACTATAGCATACAGAACGCCGCCTGTCAAGTAGTCCACGGTGAGCAATTGGATGCAAGGGACGCCGGGGCGCGCGTGACCGACCTCTTGAGACCGACGCGACCCCAGGACGGCGTTGACGGAGTCAGGGCGCTACAGCGCCTCGTCTGAAGAACCATCCTCCGACGCAAAAGCTGGGAGCGTGAAGTAGAAGCAACTCCCATGGCCGAGCTCACTCTCGACGCCGACGCTCCCGCCCAGTCGATTGGCGATTCGAAGCGCGATCGACAGCCCAAGCCCGTGCCCGTTGGACGAACCCGGACGCAGGCGTGTAAATGGTTTGAACAGGCGGGATTGCTGCTCGGGCGTCAGGCCGGGCCCATTATCGCGAACCCAGAAACGAATCTTCCCGTCGGAATCGTGATCACTGCCCAGCTCGATCATAGGCGGGGCGCCGCCGTACTTGATCGCATTGGTGATGAAATTGACCCATACTTCCTCGATCCACGGGCCATACCCCACAGCGACAGGCCACTCCTCTGGGGAGACCAACTCGGCGCCGGCCTGATCCAAAGCGTAATCGAGCCGCTTCCGCACCACCGTGATCACCTCGTCCATATGAAGCGGTTTGGTGGAGATCTCCTTGGTCCGCACCGCCGACAGGAGCAGCAACGAGTCGACGATGTCGCATGCTTTGTACCCCATTGTCGCCACAGTGTGAAGGTGCTCGCGTACTCGCTCTTGTGGCATCGTGGTGAAATTGAGCTCAAGCACCTCCGCGTAGCCAGCAATGAGCGCCAGCGGGTTCTTCAGGTCGTGTGCCACTGTGTGCGCGAATGCGTCCAGCTCCTCGTTACGCGCTTGCAGGTCGACTGTATGGCAGCGGAGTTCCTCCTCGGCACGCTTGCGTTCCGTGATGTCCGTGAACACCGATAGCACGCCCGCGAACTGATCGCCATCGAAGATGGGCGAGGCGCTGACGATGACAGGAACATGTCGCCCTCCTTTGGCGAGCAGCTCGGTATCGTACTGCGAAGAGATACCGTAAGGTCGCTGCGCCAGTTCCGTCGCTACCGCCTCGATGTGCTCCCGTGGAACGAAGGCCGTCCAGTGCCGTCCAACAAGCTCCCCCTCCTCGTAGCCCAGGAACTGCGCAGCCGCCGGATTGGCGAAGGTGATGAATCCCTCGTCGTCCTCAATCAGAATCCCTTCCTGCATACTGCAGACAATGGTCTCATTGAAGACGCGCAACCGGTCGGTCTCCTGGTAGAGCCGGGCGTTCTCAATGGCCACAGCCGCCGACGCAGCGAGAGGCTCCAGCAGGTTGGCATCCTCGTCGCTGAAGCGGCCTATCCGCTCGTCCGCCACCTGCAGCACACCGATGGTCTGCTCGTGCGCGCGCAGCGGCACTGAGAGGATGGAGCGCAGCGTGAGGCCCAGTTGCCCCTCAACCTCCTGGAAATAGCGCTCATCACGCTGCGCATCGGAAACCGCCAGACTCTCGCCCATCTGCGCAACCCAACCCACAAAGCCCTGTCCTGCCGCGATGCGATATCCGCTCAGGAGACCGGCGGCCTCTCCCGTGATACTCTGACGGCAGATCAGCTCGCCACTGGAGGGATCCACCAGCCAGACCGAGACCGTGTCGACACTGAGCAGGTTACGGATCTCCATCAGAACATTCGAGAGTATCAGGTCCGGCTCCAACGTCGTACCCAACACACGACCAGCCTGGTTGAAGAGCGCCAGTCTCGACCTGGCGGATCGCCATTCAGCCAGAATGCGCTCCAGATTGGACATAACAAGACCCACCATGAGCGCGATCAGGTAGAGGACGACAAAGCCAGGATTGGGAATGATCTGCTGCTGAAACGAGAACACAGCAATGATCAGGCTGGCCAGCGTAGCGATCAGGAAACTCTTGAACGGGCCCAGAAGCACACTGGCCAGAATCACGGGAAGCGCGAAGAGCAGTAACGTGCGGCCACTGACAACGTTATACGCCGTGTCACTGAAAATCCCGACGACAAGCAAAAGGCCGATGAAGAGCCAGGACGCCAACTGCAGATGGGATCGGGCGATCCAGAAGATGAGAATGCAGAAGGTCCAGACCCCGATGATGCTGCCGGCCATGATGAGGATCTCGTCAGCGGTGCCGGCAACATTCAGGAGAATGGCCACGGCCGTGATGACACCGCCAATCAGGCCAGAGATAGCGAGGGTCAAGAGGAAGATATGCAGCATCCGCCGGCGACGAACGTCATCCGGTGCGTCGAACGGTATATGAAGCCCTTGACGGAATCGCTCGACAAGCCTGCGCATCAGTGACTACCGAAAGCGGCACAATATGACCATGGTCGTCTCACCGCAGCCGGGTCCCAGGCACACGGACCCCCTTTCAGGTGCAACAACTCTCCCGTAGCGCCCAACACCGTTACCGTCAAGTATAGCCCAGAAAACAGAATTCGCAAAATTGACCCTGTTGTCCAAACTACAGCGGAAGAGTCAGCTACCATAGAGTGTCTTGTAGACTGCGAGGCTCTCTTTAATGCGCCGCAAATAGAGATTCGTCTCCGAGAATGTGATCAGCTCCAGAAACAGATCGGGATCGTCGCCAGCCTGCTCCAACCAACGCAGTGCATTTCCCGGCCCACCGTTGTACCCCGCCAGCGCCGCATCCAGCCGCCCATCAAGGAAGTCGCGCTGCTGGGCCAGGTAGTAGGCGCCAAAACGCACGCTCACGTAGGGCAGGTACAGATCCGCCGTATTGAAGTCTGGAGGCCAACCCAGCTCGCGCGCGATCTGCTCGCCGGTAGCCGGGATCACCTGCATCAAACCGTGAGCACTGGCCACCGAGAAAGCCAGACTCTCAAACAAACTCTCCTGTCGGATCTGCGCTGCGACAAGTAGTGGGCTCAGATCCGCCGCCGTGGCGTTCTCCAACAGCAGATCCTGATAATAGATCGGGTAGGCAAGCCGTGCAATGAACTCAGGCGCTTCGAGAGCCGACGCTGCCGGCGAAAGAGCGATGAGTCGGGTCGCGCACAGGATCGACGAGCGGTATAGACCGATGTCGCGGAACAGTAGCGCCAGCTGGTACTGGGAGAGCGGATCCGACTCCGTCGCAACACGCATCAACTCCAGCTCCGCTTTCGCTGTCTCAAACCGGCGCAGCCTCCACAACTCGAGTCCACGCCGCAGGCGCGCATCGGCTGCGAGCTCCGGCGCAAGGACATCTGGAGTGGCGCTGCTATCCAGCTCCAACCACTCACTCAACCATGCGTTCGCCTCGTCTTGCCCGTTCGGTGCATCGAAACGGGCGTCGCCCCGCCTCACACGCGGGAAGGCCGGCGCCCGTGGGTTCACCGCGAGCTCAGCGGCCCGCAGACCGTACCAGCCCAACGGATCCAACTCGCGCGCGCGCCCAAATGCGTCCAACGCTGCTGCACGATCTTGCTGCTGCAGGCGCACCTTACCCAACCACGTGAGAGCGGCGGCCACTACACCAGGATCGGTGTAGACCGACGCCAGAGTGTCCCAGGCCACTGCAGCGCCAGTCAGATCGTTGATGCGATAGGACTGCAGGCCGCTGCGAAAGAGCGCCTGTGCCCCATACTCAGAATCCGGAAATGCGACGTGACAGGCCATGTACGCCTCGGCCGCCTCTTCCAGATCACCGGCCCACTCAAGGATCTGCGCTGCGCGCCAGAGGCCCTCGGGGGCGCGGCGCTGCTCAGGATGTCCCTCGGCGAAAGCACGGTATGTGGCAGCGGCGCCGGTGGTATCCCCATCACGATACAATGCATCAGCCAGCCCCATCCAGGCATCCCCGTAATACGGGTCGTCAGGGTACGCTTCGATCAACGTTGTGAACTCCGCTGCAGCCAGTTGCGGACTGCCAGCCGCCAGATAGGAGAGCCCTGCGAAGTAGTGTGCATCACTGTTGTAGGTGTCGGGGTAGTTCCGCATGTAGCGGTAGAAGGCCTCCACAGCCGGTCCGTACGCCTGTCCGTAGTAGTCCACGATACCGCGCAACCGGTCATCAACTGGACGTCGGGCCTCGACCAGCCTGACCAGCGCCTGATAGGCCTGGGGGGCGGTGGGATAGGATTCGACCACACGCAAGTACCTATCGTAGGCAGCATCCGTTTCACCCGCCAGACGGAGTGTCTCCGCGGCCTGATAGTCGATACGCGCGCGGTAGGCGTTGATCCGCGCCTGATCGAGAATCGCGTCGTACTGCGCGACGGCAGCCTCGTAGTCCTGCAGAGCCACGTAGGTCAGCGCCAGTCGCTCGCGCGTTCCAACCTCGAACGAGAGATCGGGCGCGGCCAGTATCGCCTCTTCGTAGGCGCGTATGGCTCCCTCGTAGTCCTCTCCAGCCTGAAGCGACTCACCCACCCACTGCTGAACGTAAGCCGTGATGACCGTTCCCGCGGAGAGATAGGCGCGGTATTCGCCCGCCGCGTCCAAAGGCTGGTCCATCGCCATGAGCGCCTGGGCCAGGAACATGTGGGCCTCTGTGCAGCGTTCGTCGTCCGGGAAGGCGTCGATACACCGCCGAAAGGACTCTGCAGCGTCCTCGGCTGCACCGCTTTCGAGATGGGCCAGACCAAGGCCCAGGAGCGCGGAGGGTTCTTCGTCACCCAGAGAGGGTAACGCCAGGAGGCGCTGGTAACCATCCGCCGCTGCCGCGTAATCACCGATCGCCAGATCCGCGCTGGCGGCCTCCAGACGGGCCTGGGGCAATGGCGTCGGCGTATATGTCGGCAATGGAGTCGGCGTGACTGTGGGCGTCGGTGTGTTTGTCCGAGTCCGAGTTGGAGTCAGAGTCAGGGCCGAGGTAACCGTCGCCTGCCCCGCCTCCCGTTCCACTGAACCCGGCTGGGAACAGGATGTCGCCGCACAGGCCAGAACAAGTAGACCAGCAATTATCTTCTTGGCATATTGCATAGGATCATTATGCCAGGATTCCGAGTATCGGTCAATTGGGGCCATCGCGCTGAGGTTCCAGAACCCATCGCGTTTCCCTAGTTGACAGGATTGCTCAACTATACTACAATCCAACCCAGGGGATAAGCGGGACAACGGCGACGATCGACGATAGGACTTTTTGGAGACACTCGGTCGCGCGCCTCCGATTTGCCTGAAGCGACCAACGTTGGATTGGAACGCGTCCGTTGTAGTGGGCGTCAATCCGGCCATCCACCAGAGGATGACAGCTGAGAGGCTGTGGTGTCACACTTACGGAGCCGTGGATATGATCGTCGCAGAAGAGTGCTGACCGAGCACAGATCTTTTCCCCCACTGGAATGCAACGGGAGCAAGTAGATAGACTATGTTCCACATGATTCGGGAGGACATCCATACCGTCTTCGATAAGGACCCTGCAGCGAGAACCACGTGGGAGGTGATCACATGCTATCCCGGGCTCCACGCACTGTGGTTGCACCGCATCGCGCACGCGCTGTGGAAGCGCCGGCTCCATTTCCTCGGGCGATTGGTCTCGCAGTTCGCGCGCTGGCTGACAGGGATTGAGATTCACCCGGGAGCGACGATCGGCCGGCGTTGTTTCATCGACCACGGTATGGGCGTCGTCGTTGGGGAGACAGCGGAGATCGGGGATGACGTGCTCATGTATCAGGGCGTCGTGCTCGGGGGCACCAGCCTGGAGAAGAAGAAGCGCCATCCCACAATCGGCAGCAATGTGATCATCGGTGCGGGGGCCATCGTGCTGGGCCCCATTGAGGTGGGCGACAGCTCGCGCGTAGGCGCCGGCTCGGTGGTGATCAAACCCGTGCCGCCGGGCACGACGGTGGTGGGCGTCCCGGGCCACGTGGCGGACCGGAGCCGCGAGTCACGTCACGAACCCGCGCTTGAGCACGCCCGCCTGCCTGATCCTGTATTGCGCACCCTCAGCGAGACACTGGCCAGCCAGGGACGGCTCGAAGAGCGCATAGCCGATCTAGAACGCACGCTGGCCGAGTTGCGCCCGGGCCTCCACCCTGTCGATACTCACCGCCTCCCGGCCCACTGCGAGGAACGCATCCGAGAGGCATTGCGACAGGTCATTGAACCCGAAGTGGGCGCTAATGTCGTGGACCTTGGCTTGATCAGGGGCATCATGCTCAATGGAAATGGCATCGAGATCCAAATGAGCCTGACCTACCCCGGCTGTCCTCACGCCGAGTATCTGCTGGAGCAGGTCCAGCGCAAAGCTCATTCCGTGACCGGTGACGAGCCTGTCGAGGTCGTACTGGTGACGTGAGGGAGAAAGGGAGAGATCCGATGGCCACGCTGATTCCGCCAGAGCGCGTCCGGCATCTTGCGACGCCTTACGAGGGACTGCAGGTGATCCACGCACAGGACGCGTCACACCTGAGCCGCGACTGGGCGTGCAGCCTTCGAGACGTTCAGTTGGCCGCACTGGCCGCGGGCGTGATCCCCCTCCGATATGCCCGCAATGTCGGCACGATTGGTGCTGAAGGGCAGGCACGCCTGCTCCAATCGACTGTCACTATCGTTGGCCTGGGCGGTCTTGGGGGATACATTAGCGAGGCGCTGGCGCGCATGGGTGTAGGGCGCTTGGTCCTCATCGACACGGATGTGTTTGAGGAGCATAACCTGAATCGACAGCTCGTCAGCACCGAAAGCAACCAAGGAGCGGCTAAGGCGCTTGAGGCCGCCAAGAGAGTGCAATCGGTCAACAGCGCCGTGGAGGCGACCGCGCTTGTTGCCAGACTTGCGCCGGAAAACGTCAATGAGATGCTGTGCGGCTCGGACGTCGTTGTCGATGCCCTGGACCGACTTCCGATCCGGCTGACGCTCCAGAAGGGGGCGCAAGCATTGGGAATTCCTATGGTTCACGGCAGCATCGCGGGTTTCATCGGCCAGGTTATGACGATCTTCCCTGATGACGACGGGCTGTTCGCACTGTACGGATCTGATGAGAACGCAGTTCCCGAGCAGGGCATGGAAGCAGTGATCGGTACGCCGGCGGCCACGCCGATGGCAGTAGCGGCCTGGGAAGCCCAGGAGGTCGTCAAGGTACTGACCGGGATAGGACGGCCTCTGCGAAACAGGCTCCTGATACTGGACATGGAGACGGGAAGCGTCGAAACCATACACGTTGGCGTCCCGGACTAGCGATAGCACCCGCCTCCTCATGGGGTGAATGCGGCGCACGGGCATCCTGGATCAGTCGCCTCAGCGTGCGTTGGTACGCATCTCCTATGCCACTTCCTGCTATTTCGTGCTATACTCTGCTCGTCTCTGCCACATGATGCGGGGTGGTGCGATGCGCGATGAGATGAATGCCAGCGGCCCGGACAGGTTGATGACACCCCAGGAGGTCTCCGACCTCCTGCAGGTATCGGTCTACACCGTGCGCCGCTGGATCAATCAGGGTGAGCTGCCGGCATACAAAGTGGGACGAGTCTGGCGTCTGCGGCGGTCCGATGTGACAGCATGGCTCAACCGGCGCACGCCCGACAGAAAGCAGTCACAGGAACGCTGACAGACCCTTCGGCACTGGAGGAGGATCGGGTGTCGGAACCACGCACCCCATTGCTACACGACATATCCTACGGGGTCATTTCCTTGGGTAGCACCGCCATCTGGTCGGTGTTGACCAGTTGGCTGCTCTACTTCTACCTGCCGCCGGATGGCGACCCGTTGGTGCCTGCGGCGGTATTCAGCGCCATCATGCTGGGCGTACGTGTGGTGGGGGCGCTGGTCATCACCCCAATCGGGTACCTCTCCGACCGCACCCACACGCGCTGGGGCCGACGTCTTCCCTACATGGCCCTCTCGGGTCTACCGATGCTCCTGCTGTTTGTCCTGCTCTGGACCCCGCCGGTCGCCGGTGCGTCAGTTTGGAACGCGGTCTACCTCCTGCTCACATTCACGCTCTACAGCATCGCCTACAGCATCTATCAGATTCCGTATGTGGCTCTCATGCCCGAGATTGCGGTCACCGATCCCCACCGGGTCCGGCTGGCCGCGTGGAACTCTGGATTCCTACTGGTCGGTATGATCGTCAGTGGATTGGCGGGACCGCTGATCGAGCGGCTGGGCTACGTTTGGACAGCTATCATTTACGCCGCGATCGCGTTCCCCACCCTCTACGGACCGATCACCGTGCTTCGCGAGCGGACGGAGCGGGCGACCAGCCCTCCGCGCCTCTCCTTCCGCGAGAGCATCGCGACAGTATTGCGCAACCCGGCGTTTCGAATACTCACCGGCGCCGGAATCCTGTATTGGTCCACGACAGCCCTCATCCCCGCGGCATTGCCCTACATCGCCACCGAGATCTGCCGGCTATCCACCGCCGACACGATGGTCTTCTATATCCCGGCGATTCTCGCTTCGCTGGCCTGCTACCCGGTAGTAACCTGGCTATCGGATCGTCAGGGCAAATGGCGTGTCTTCTCGGGATCACTGATCGCCTCGGCCGTTGTCTTCCCCGGACTGATGCTGATCAGCGATAGCATACCGATCTCCCTCAAGGCGCAGGGCATCATCTGGGTGACACTCCAGGCTATCGCCAGCGCGGGGGTCACTATGTTGCCACCGGCCTTCGGCGCTGAAATCACAGACGACGACGCCAAGAGAACCGGAGAGCGCCGGGAGGGAGCGTATTACGCGACCTGGGGTCTGTTCGATCAACTGGTTAACGGAATCGCCGCGGCCACGCTGCCGTTGCTGCTGCTGTTGGGCAGCAGTCGATCGGACCCGCACGGCCCACTCGGCGTGCGGATGGTGGGTCTCGTGTGTGGGCTCTTCATGGTGATCGCGTTCCTGATCTTCCAGCGGTACCCCTTTCGCGGGCGCGTCAACAGCGCGCGCCAACGTCAGATTGCGCGAGGTATTCCAGAATGACAGTCCCAGTCAGACGCATTGAGGAACTGGAACGCGCCAACTACCGCGCGATGCTTCCCACAGCCCAGGTGACGCCAGGGCTTGATGTCCTTATTCGTGACGATGTTGTCATCACGCGTAGCGTACTGTTCCCAACACCTGATGCCAATCACGCCTGCCTGCTGCGTGTCGCGGAGGAGCAGACAGACCGCCTGCTCGACGAGATTGAGGAGATGTACGCGCCACACGGGCTACCGACCACCATCGCCATCTCGTCAGCGTGCCTCCCAGCGGATTGGACCACTCGCCTGGAGCGGCGAGGCTATGTCGCCCAACGTGAACGGGAAGCCTGGATGGTGCTGGAGAACGTGAGCAATCTAGCCACGCCGGATCCATTTGAGGGAGTGGAGGTCCGTCAGATCGATGCGGGTGAGGCCGCGCAATTCGCCCGCGTCTTTCTCGACGCCTTCCAGATGCCCGGTGAGTACGCGCCGTATATGGCCGAACTACTGGAGCCTTCCGTCGGACTGCCGGATTCATTCCACTACCTGGCACTCGTTGGCAATGAACCGGTTGGCACGTTCTCGCTACTGCGGCATGGGCGGTTTGGAGTGATCGGCAGCGCAGGAGTTGTGGAGAGTCACCGGCGGAGCGGAGCGGCCACCAACCTGATGATATGCAGCGTGCGCGAATCCCAACGGCTGGGCATTGACACACTGTTGCAGCAGACTACCGCAAACACCACACTCGAACGTCTGCTCCGCATCACTGGATTCCAGACGCTCTTCACCCGTACATATTACGTCTCGGAGTGATTACTGGTCTGATGGTCCAGCACACACACCAGCAGTGCACCGCCAGCGAAGGCCTCTGCGAGCGAAGTGACTATCTCGTCGAAGCATCGGATCTGACTAAGATTTATGAAGTCGGAGAGATCACTTTCCAGGCGTTGGCCGGCGTCTCACTGCAGATCGAGCGAGGAGATTTCATTGCCGTCATGGGCCATTCGGGGAGCGGTAAGTCGACGCTGTTACATCTGCTGGGCGGGCTCGACCAGCCGACGCGAGGCGCCATCGACATCGCCGGACACGCGCTCCACGCGATGGACGAATCAGCACTGGCACGCTTCCGACGAGAACACATCGGCGTGATCTTCCAGTTCTTCAATTTGATCGATAATCTCACCGCGCAGGCCAACGTAGAGCTTCCGGCTCTGCTGGCTCCCCGTGCAGACAGGCCAGCCATTCGCAAGCGGGCCAGCCAGCTCCTGGCGCGACTGGGTCTGGAGAAACAGGCCTCCAAGTACCCATGGGAGCTGTCGGGCGGGGAACAACAGCGCGTCGCCATCGCTCGGGCGCTCATCAACGGTCCCACCCTGCTCCTGGCCGATGAGCCTACTGGAAATCTGGATAGTCTCAGCAGCCAGGACGTACTGAATATTCTGGCGGAGTTTAACAATCAGGGTCAGACGACAGTTATGGTAACACACGATGCCGTCGCCGCGGCACGGGCACAACAGATCCTATTCCTGCATGATGGCCGAATCGTCGACGCGATGCCCGGGGGCGAATCAGGTCGCGTGGCGCAACGTGTGACGCAGCTCGGTTGAGGGGGGGCAGGGATCCGATGCACGCCGTCCTGCGCAAGATTTGGGCCGATGTCACGACCCGGCCGTTGATCTCACTGTTGATCGGGACGTCGATTGCCACATCAACCGCGTTGGTCACGCTCGCTGTAGCGACGGTGGTCAATAGCAGCGCGCCCTATGACCGATCATTCGACCTGCTCAACGCAGCCCATGTGTGGATCTACTTCAACCGAGATCAGATTCGCGCGCGGGATATTGATCAGATCGAGGCGCTGCCCATAGTTGAGGCCAGTACGGGCATCCAGTACAGCGTGACGAGCAGGGTCGCCGCGCACCGAACACGTATCTGGACGAGCATTCGCGCCATCGAGACACCACAGGCAACACTGAACCAGCTGCTGATCCAGGATGGTCGCGATCTGGAACCCAAGGCGCTGGAGATCCTGGCTGGAAGTGAACTGGTCGACCTGGTCGGTCTGAGCGTAGATGACGTTGTCGGCGTCGTCGGTTCCGACGGCTATCGGGTAGACGTCCCGGTGGTCGGTCTGGCGTACAATCCCATGTGGGACACTTATCGCAACACGCAACCTCCGTATCTGTACGTAACCCAGGACACGCTGCGGCGCCTGTTCCCAGACGAGGATGCATGGGAATCCTCGATGGGCCTGCGCTTGACGGACCCTAATGCGGTCGACGAAGCGCTCACTCAGATCGAAGGGATATTGCGCAGCGATGCTATCGCGACACACACGGACTGGCGGGACGTGCGCGAGGCAGCGGTATTCGGGGCCCAGTTGAACCTGGTCTTCCTGGGAACGTTCAGCCTGTTCGCGGTACTCGCAACAGTCTTAGTCATCGCCAGCAGCATCGGCTCGGCCGTGCTGTCCCAGTACCGGCAGATCGGGATCCTCAAGGCGATTGGCTTCCGCCGAAGGCAGGTCCTATGGGTCTACCTGGGACAGTACCTGGTGCTGTGCGCCTTCGGATGCCCCACCGGGCTTTTCCTTGGGGCACTCCTCTCGCCGCTGCCGCTGAGGAGTGTTGCCGCGTCGCTGAGCACGACCTTCCAACCCGCACTCAACCCGCTGGTCGCTGTACTCGCCATCGGAAGCGTCAGCGGGGCCGTCATCCTGGCAACCCTCGGTGCAGCCCGTCGAGGCGCCGGCGCACACATCATCCAGGCGATCACCACCGGTGTCGAGACGCCGCGGCGACAGACACAGCGGATCGGGACGGCTCTCGCTCAAGCGTGGATCCCCACCTTCCTCGCGCTAGGTGTCGGCGATGTATTCGTCCGGCCGATCCGGTCACTGCTGACCGCGCTCAACCTGACACTCGGCGTGATGGGAGTTGTATTCGGCTTGGCACTCAACGACACTCTCGGGACCTACGAGCGCGAGCCAGAACTCCTGGGGATCGTGTATGACGGCGTGGTCACACGGGAGTCGTACAGCGACAGTCATACCCGTGCTCTACTAAGCCGGGCGCCTGGCGTGATCGCGTACTACGGTGAGTATCTCGCCGACGCCAGGACGCCTGCCGGAGACGTGTTTCAGGTTCGCGCCGTGGACGGTGACCTGGACGCATTCCCCTTTCAGATCACCGAGGGGCGCTTCTTCGAGCCGGGAACCCACGAGGCCATCGCCGGACAGGGGTTGCTCGACTGGCTTGATCTTGATGTCGGTGATGTCCTGACAATCACCTTGTCGAGCCAGGGTGGCGGTCCGATAGCGTTGCGGATCGTGGGCAGGTATCCAGAGCCCGTCAACTCGGGCCAGATGCTTATGGTCAGCCTCCCGACGGTCGTGCGCAGCCACGTTCGGGTCGAACCCCGCACGTACTACATTCGCATCGGGCCGGACGCGGACGTCGCCCGCTTGAGGACTTTTCTGGAGCCTGGACGCAACGCAGACCTGAACCTGGTCCTGATCGGTCAGGCGCTGCCCGGCGCCGTCAGGTATCTGAAGCTCGCGATTCTCTCTTTGGCAGCCATCTTGGTCGGCTTCGCACTGATCAACGTCTTCACTACGTCGCTGCTGGCGGTCCAGGAGAAGCTCCGCAGGATTGGCGTTCTGAAGACCATCGGAATGACACCCCTACAGGTCGTGGCGATGGTAACCAGCAGCGCTACGGTTCTGGGACTGGGAGCTGCCGTGATCGGTATGCCACTGGGTCTTGCCCTGACCAAGGTGACATTATCAACGCTGTCGGGCGTGTACGGGTTCGGCGAGGTCAACGTGACATTGAGCCCACTCTACGCTGCGCTCGTAGCGCCGCTGATGGTCGCTGTTGGCATAGGCGGCAGCATCGTTCCGGCGCGCCGTGCCGCCGACGCCTCCATCGTGGAGGTACTGCGCTATGAGTGACGCGATCCGACGCGTGTGGCATGAATCTGGATGCTACCGAGTCATGTTGATCATCGCCGTCGTGTACTCGGTCGTGCGGCTGGCCGCCCACGCTGTCTACCTGGCCACGTTGCTGCACCCGCAGGCGCTTCCCGGCTGGGTGGATGCAAGCGAGCCAATGATTCCCGTCGATCTCCAGGTCTACGTGGATGCAGCACACCGTTTCACGCATCGTCAGCCGCTCTACATCGAGGGCGACATCGGATCACTCGAGGAGCTGTACCAGTACGCGCCCTCATTCGCCCTGGCGTTCGCGCCTTCCCTCAACCTATCGAGCGTCGCTGTCACTGTCGTGCACACGCTGGCACACGTCGTCGCCTATCCGTTGGTCTACATGGTCTGGAGCCTCATCTTCCGCGCCCTCGAACTGCACCGGGTGGAGAAGACGTTGGCCCGCACATTGCCTGTCTGGCTGGTCTACTCCCCGTACTGGAGCGACCTGGGATATCTCAATGTGTACATCTTCATGGCACTGCTGGCCACGCTCCTGATCTACGCGATCGTCGCTGAACGCCCCGGCCTGGCGGCCGTCTGGTTGGTGATCATCCTGCTGATCAAGCCTCAGTGGGGCTTCGCAGTGGGTGTTCCGCTGTTGTCCAGACGCTGGTCGTCACTCGGTCGCATGCTGGGCCTGACGGCCGTGCTCTATCTGACCGTGGTAGCCATCACGATGGTCATCGGCGGTCCGGCCTATGTATGGGAACAAGAGATCGCATACTTCCGATTCCTCGCCCGACTGAGCCAGGACTTCCCATGGCGCCAGCCGGGACATCCATTCCTGGGCTACAACCATTCGATACGCCAGATCATCTACTTCGTTCTCGGCGTCAACGCATGCACGCGGGGCATCGCGACGGTCGTCAAGATGGCCCTTCTCCTACCTGCCGGGCTCGTGGCAGGCAGGTGGTTCCTCAGACTAAGACCCGCGCTGTCTATCGAGGATCCATCGTGGCACAAGGGGTCCAGCCTGCTCGATCTCGCGTTTCTGCTCTACCTGGCCGCGTTCATCTGGCTGGATATGGTCTGGGAACTCACCTTGGGGATCGCGGTGTTCACCTACCTGATGGCCGTGGCCAAACAGCGTCGAGTACGCGCACTGCTCACGACCGTATTCGTGCCTTACGCACTCGTCGATCTGTGGCAACTGGCCAGCTTCGCCATCTTCGGGTCGGACGTCATGGCGCCCGGGCCATATTTCCTGACCGATCCGAGTATCTACGCTCCAATGGTGATGATCGTGATTCTCGTCTTCTACGGGATACTCATAGGGCGTCTGCATTGGGCGCTCCAATATGATCAGGACGGGAGGTTCAGAATACCCAGGAGGAGCGCGTGCTGCTGAAGGGAACGGGTCAGTCGATAGCCATCTTGGCCATCGTCGGCGTCTTCTACATGCTGGATGCGATGATGTTCGTGCGCTACGATCGACAGCGTCGCCAGAAGGGCACAGGCAAGGCCTGGGGTTACACCTGTCTGATGCTTCTACTGGCGTCTGCGCTGATTGTCCAACCCATATTGTTGCCTCAGATAAGCCTTTCGATTCGTTCCTGCTGGGGAGCCGTCCTACAGATCGGCGGTCTTGTCCTGGCTCTGTCCGGGCTAAGCCTGCACATGTGGTCTCGCGCCCATCTCCAGCATTTCTATACAGAGCGAGTGGAGTATCAGGTTGGGCATGCCGTGGTGGATACCGGACCCTACGCTGTTGTGCGCCATCCCACCTTCACATCGTTCATGATGATTGCCGCCGGCGTCTTCCTGGTCAATCCCGCGCTCCCGACGCTCCTGACCGCGGCCTACGCCTTCTGGGATTTCCCGAGGGCAGCGAAGCAGGAGGAGGCCCTGTTGAGCGCCAGACTGCCGGAATACGCCGACTACATGGCCCGGACGTCACGATTCATTCCCAGACCGCATCTCAAACGAGGAGGCAAAGCGCGTTGAACTTGAGCAGTTTCCTGAGCCTACCAACCGCAGAGGTGGCCACATTGGTCCGCGAACACGGCCCCCACGTGTGTGTATTTCCCATCAATGGAACCCGACGCTGGTTCATACTGGAGTATCCGTACGAGGCGCAGAGCGACTTCAGTACTCAGTACCTCGTCCTCAGTGGCAGGCGGCACATCGCGCTCTACCAGATGTTGTTCGACCACGGCGTGGAGACACTCGTCACGCCGATCTTCGGTCCCGACCTGCTGGAGCGTGGGGAGGAATACCGGCAGATGATGGAATCTGCGCTGGTTTGGTTCGCCCGCGACGCGGACTTCCTGAGCTTCTATGACCAATACGATGTTCGCGTGCACGTCTACGGCGATGCCGAGAGATACCTGGCCGGCACCCCTTACGCCGGTGCACTGGAGGCATACCGCGAATTGGCTGACCGCACAGCGTCGCACCGTCACTGTCGGCTCTTCTTCGGAGTATGCGGGCACGATCCGACAGAACGGGTCGCCTCATTTGCTGTCGCATTTCATCAGCAAACAGGACGCGCTCCGACGCGACGCGAGATCATCGCCCACTACTACGGGGAATACATCGACCCCGTCGATCTCTTCATCGGTTTCGATAGGCCTGCCGCCTTTGACATGCCGCTGATCGCGACCGGAAGCGAGGACCTCTACTTCATGGTAAGCCCGTCGCCCTATCTAGACGAGCGGACCCTGCGGACGATTCTCTTCGACCACGCCTACACCCGGCGCGTGCCCGAGGACTACAGCGAATTCTCGCCTGCGGACTGGTCCGCTATGCGACGGTTCTATGCTGCTCACCGCCACAGCGTCCTTGGCATCGGCGACCAGTATGACGGCGGGAAGTTCTGGTACCCAACAGTGCAGGTATTCTCCGCACCCGATGCCCTGAACGCGCCTCGAGCGGATGGCAATCAATCCACTGAATAACAAGCCCAGGGAGCACTGGTACGCAGAGCGATTCGGGCTTATAATGCCTCGTCAAACGTCGGCCTCTCCGACCGACGGCCTATCGAGGGAGACCGCAGTGAACTATGTAGCAGAGGCTGAGGATCTTGTACGCAACCTGCGCAATCGAATGGGTCCCAGCGCGTATGACATCGCCTGGTTAGCACGACTCCGCGATCCGTCCACTGGCGATGCGCGCTGGCCGGACCTGGTCGTCTGGTTGCTGGAACACCAGCAGCCAGATGGAAGCTGGGGGGGCGAGATTCCGTACTACCATGACCGGATCATATCGACCCTCTCCGCGTGTATCGCGCTACAGCAGAACGGGCGCTCTCGCAGCTCCGAGGAGGCCATCGCACGCGCCGAGAAGTTCCTGTGGCGCAACCTGCATCTGCTGGCGCGCGACCCTTTCGAGCTCGTCGGTTTCGAACTCATCTTCCCCACCCTGTTGGCAGAAGCACAACAGCTGGGACTGGACGTACCGACACACACGTGTGGCTACGGCAGGATTCAGACCACCAAGCTGCGTCTGATCCCACCTGAGATGCTCTACTCACCGCACGTCTCAACAATTCTCTCGATTGAGTTTCTCGGCCGGTCTGGGCAGGTGGGCAAACTGCGCGAGGCGCTGACGGAAATCGGATCGCTGGGCAACTCCCCTGCCGCGACAGCCTACTACCTCTCGCTGATCGGCGACGATGATCAGGCTCTGGAATACCTGGAATCCGTGCGGTCGCATATGCCGCATATCATCCCCGTCTTCCCATTCCGCACGTTTGAGCTGACGTGGGTGCTGAACAATCTAGCCGCGGCCAACCTGTCGATCAGACACATGATATCCGAAGACGCCTGGCGCACTCTACAGCACGAGCTGAACCGGCACAGTGTCGGATTCGATCCCACCTTCGAGGTGCCGGACGGTGACACTACCTCGGTCTGCTGCAGAGTCCTGCTTGCAGCGGGCTACAACGTCGACCCGCAGATCCTTCAACAGTACGAGGACAGACAGAAGCAGGTCTTCCGCACATATTTCTACGAACGCAATCCCAGCGTAAGCACCAATGTCCACGCCCTTGAGGCACTGAGCTTGATGAAGGATTACCCAAATCGGGCGGAGGTGCAGGATCAGATCATCACGATGCTGCTGGACAGTCGCAAGTATAACACTTTCTGGATCGACAAATGGCACGCCTCGCCGTACTATGCGACCGCGCACACGCTGACGGCGCTGCTCAACGCTCGAGAGTACCTGGCGCCGGTCTGTCAGCACACGGTTGACTGGATTGAACATACCCAGCGGGATGATGGGTCGTGGGGCTACTTCGAGCACGGAACGATCGAGGAAACGGCCTTCGCGATGTCCGCACTGCTGCACTTCAATCGCCGCCGACCGGTCGATGCGGAGACACTCCATCGCGGGGCGGCCTATCTTGCACGGGAGCACCGTGGTCCAGCGTCAACCTATCCACAGCTATGGATCGTGAAGAGTCTGTACGCGCCCTACGATATTGTCCGTTCATCGATCCTAGGCGCGCTCATCATGTACGAGCAGACCTTTGGACGCACCCCATAGGAGCATCCTATCAGCGGCAGGGTCAGACAGGCAAACGAGGTCAAGAAATCGTATGGAATTCTTCAGCACACTGCTTATGGTCTCCGCAAGCGATCCGGACGACGCGCGTCGTCGGAAGCTACTCAACATCCTCCTGTCGGGGATGGCGATCCTCGCGCTGATCACTCTGATCGCCTCGGTCGTCGCCAATGTTCTGGGTTGGGTGGAACACAATGAGGCCATCTGGTTGACGCAGATCACCATCATCATGATTGTCGGGACGATGATTATATTCGGTATCAACCGGTATGGTCCCGGATGGCTCGCCAGTTCGCTCTTCTTACTCGTGATGACTGTCGTGTTTGTCTTCTCTGACAACCCGAAGGAGATCGTGGAGGGGCGAAGCCTGTTCCTGTTCGCAATCCCCATCCTGACTGCCAGCGTGCTGTTGAAGCCGTGGGCCGGATTCGTTATGGCCGCAATAGCCAGCGTTCTGGTTACAGGGCTCGCGCACACTCAGCTTCAGATCGTGCCGCCTATCCCCTCGTTGCTGGCATTTTTCGTCGTTGCGCTGGTGGCATGGCTTTCGTCTCGCAGCCTGGAACAAGCGCTTCAGGAACTGCGGGATGTCAACCGCGAGCTGGATGCGCGGGTAGCTCAGCGCACCCAGGACCTTGCCGACGCCCTGGCCCGCGAGCATGCCGAGGCCAGCAGAGGTCAGGCCATTCTGGAGAGCATCGCCGATGGCGTCATCGTGTTCGACAACGTCAACCGTGCGATTGCTGCCAATCCCGCCATCACACGTCTGATTCGACAGCCAGCCGACCGCATACTGAGCCAGGACGTAGAAGCGCTGATGAGTAAGGATGTGGACCAGGTGGACCGTGAGGTCGTGCGGACACTCCTCGTCGACCGTGCGACACGACACCCGAGTGTAAAGCTCCGCTGGGCCGACAAAACCCTCTCCGTTAGCCTGGCGCCGGTCCACGACCAGCGGGGCAACGTCACTGGAACCGTCGCAGTCTTTCGCGACTTCACCCGGGAGGCCGAGCTCGACAAGATGAAGAGCGACTTCGTATCGATCGCCTCCCACGAGCTCCGTACGCCGCTGACATCAATCCGTGGCTATCTGGACCTTATTCTGATGGGCGCGCCGGGCCCGTTGAATCCTCAGCAGCAGAACTTCCTGCAAATCGCGAAGGATAACACCGACCGTCTGCATCTTCTAGTCAATGATCTTCTGGACATCTCACGCATCGAGTCGGGACGCATTGAACTCAACATCACGCCTCTCCACCTGCAGGGCCTGATTGAGAACATCGTGACCCTGTTTGGGCCGCAGTTTGAGGAGAAGGGCTTGAAGCTACTGGTCGATGTGCCGTCCGATCTGTCCCACATTCTGGCTGATCCCGATCGCATCACCCAGGTACTCGCCAATCTGGTGAGCAACGCACTCAAGTACACGCCGAAGGGTTCGGTCTCAGTGCGCGCCCATCAGCACGGTCGGTTCGTGCAGGTGGACGTGAAGGACTCGGGCATCGGCATCTCCCCGGTAGATCAGGAGAAGCTGTTCAGTCGTTTCTTCAGGGCCGACGACACATTCGTGCGGGAGCAAGGCGGTACCGGGCTCGGGCTGAGCATCACGAAGTCGCTCGTCGAGATGCACGGCGGCAAGATCTGGGCCGAGAGCAAGCTGGGACAGGGCAGCACATTCAGCGTGTTACTGCCTTTGCCAGGCAATCTCCAGTCGGAGGCGCCCCAGAGCGTACCGCAGAGTACGCGCACGATCGAAGGGACGCGCGGGCATGTTCTGGTTGTCGACAACGAACCCGATGTGGCTCACCTGTTCCGCAGCCAACTTGAGAGAGAGGGCTATATCGTCGATGTGATCACGCGGGGCAGCGAGGTCATAAGCGCCGCCCGGCGGAGTCACCCCGATCTGATCACGCTGGATCTGCTGATGGACATTGACGGTCTGACGGTTCTCCGAGATCTCAAGGCGGATCCGGAGACCGCAAACATCCCGGTGATCATCGCCTCGGTCCTGCCGCAACCCGGCAAGGGCCTGGCGCTTGGCGCCGCCGACTATCTGATCAAGCCACTTGACCACGGGGAGCTCGTACGCGCGGTTGAGCAGGTCCTCGGTGGACGGGGGGAGAAGGAGTCGGTAAACATCCTGGCTGTCGACGATGACCCCGACATTCGTCGCTGGATCCAGGTCGCTCTCACCCACGAGGGCTACACCGTTCAGTTGGCTGCGGACGGCGTCGAGGCGCTTCAGGCCATCGACCAAAGCATGCCGGACCTTGTGCTCCTGGATCTACTGATGCCCAAGATGGATGGCCGCGCAACGCTGCAGGCCCTGCGCGCGCACGACGCGACGCGGGACTTGCCCGTCATCGTCCTGACCGCTCTGTCGCTTGACAGCATCGAGGGGCGCGATCGGATGCTCAGTATGGGAGGGGTGAGACTGCTACACAAGCCCGTCTCGGGCATAGAGCTGGCCGCTGAGATCGAGCGGGTCCTCACGTCCAGGCCCATTGCTACGGAGTGAGAGACGACGACAGAATGGAGACGATCCGCACGTTCGTTGCCGTTCCGCTGCCAGCGCCCATCATCCGGGGGCTGGAGCGGACTCAGGGGCGTCTGGCCGATCAGGTCCCGCCCCGCAGCGTGCGGTGGGTAACCACGTCGGGCATCCACCTGACGCTGAAGTTCATCGGCGACACTCCTGCTTCACACATCTCGGGGATTGATCAGGCGCTCAGCGTCGTCGCACGACACGCGCCGCCGTGCCGGCTGACGATCGAAGGTGTCGGATGCTTTCCGGACACACAACGGCCCCGTGTGGTCTGGATCGGGGTTCGGGAACCGAGCGGGCGTTTGGCCGCGCTCCAGGCGAGCATCGAGGAAGCTCTCGAGCCACTGGGCTACAAACCGGAGCGAAGAGGGTTTACACCGCACCTCACATTGGGTCGCGTGAATCAGCGGATGGGCCGTGGCATAGCGTCCCAGATTGGCGACGCCGTCGAACGCGCCGATATCGGAGTTCTGGGCCAGGTTGAGTGCGATGGCTTCGCGCTGATCCAGAGCGTCCTGAAGCCAACCGGCGCCGTGTACACAACGCTGGCGAGTTATACCCTGGAGGGGACGCCCTGAACACACCAGCGAACGGACATCCGATGTAGTTCGACGCCGTCACCTCCCGGCTCATCGACGGAGATCGAGCCGACGGGAGGACCCACCCAGCCAACCTCATACACACTCGGTGACCGACCTCAAGCAGCCGGCCACCGAGTGTCTCAACCACCAATGCAGGATGGACCGATCTGTCGCCCTACCTTGGCACCGTCCAGTACATATCGCCCTGCACACTCACCCCGTACTGCTCGTTCAGGATGTTGCCGCTGCAATCGTCGGCCCGAGGGTCGTACGTACCACTGGGCAGGGAGAACAAGCGACTGGTACCCGGATCGACGATTTCCGATGAACCCAGCCAATCCCCTCCCCACTCGGTGCTATCCGTCGGCGATATGAAGACGTAGCAGACGGCATCCTGTGCATTGTTCTGCAGCGTCAGGCTGGCGTCACCAACGAATAGCGTCCACTCGACATCGCCCGATACATCCTCACCGAAGCGAGTGGCCATCGTGTTGAAGTCCATATCATCTGCCCGGAGATCGTAGTACCCCTCATCGACATAGAACGTGTAGGATCCACCAGGAGCAATGATATCGTTGCCCAGCCAATCGTCGCCCCAGCTATCACTGTCACTCGGCGAGATGAATACGTAGTACACCGAAACATCCGTGGAGTTAACGATCGTCAAGGCGGCCTGCCCCTGGCTCGAGCTACCGATGGACCAGTCGCGATCTGACGAGATCGTCACACCATAGCGCTCATCCACAGTATTCCCGTTGCAGTCCTCAGCCAGCAGATCGTAGTTGCCTGCTGTGACCATGAAGTCGTGGTACTCGCCATCGGGTATCGTACTGTTGCCTAGCTGATCGCCCCCCCAGGTATCGCTCGTGGACAACGAGATGTAGGCGTAGCAAATCTCCGAGCCGGAGTTGTTGTACAGCGTCAGGCGGAGATCACCCTGTGGAGCACCACCGACCGCCCACTCAAGCGCGCCAGCCACCGAGACATCGTAGCGCTCGTCGATCGTGTTCCCCGAGCAGTCCTCTGCCAGGAGATCATATGTCCCAGCGGGCAGGCTGAATCTACGCTGGCCATCGGGCTGCACGATCTCCTCACCGCCAAGCCAGTCATCTCCCCAGTACTCACTGTCGGTTGGGGAGATGTAGACATAGCAGATCTCACTACCCGAATCGTTGATCATGGTCAGGTTGGCATTGCCGGTGGCTCCCCCACTTCCTTTCGAACCTCCGGGATCCTCTCCCGATGGCGGTGTGATGGTCGCCTCCGCGCCGGACTTCCCGCCACTGGCTTCAACCGTGACCGTAGGTTCCGATGTGGCAGTCGGCGCCACAGTCGGTTCTGTGGTGGGAACAACCACCAGCGTCGGCATCTCGATCGGTTCAGCCGTAGGCTGGACGCCTGGGATGGTCGGAGCGCATGCCAGTGCAGCGATCACCAGACCAGCCAGCGCTATACCAATGAATGTTGTGCGTCTCATAGATCCTCCCCATTCTTGCTAGTTAGCGTTCTTCCCTCACCAATGCCCATCCGCAGATGAATGACTACGAAGCGGGTGGTACAATGCGATTCACCTCCGCGGGCCGTGCAACAGAGTGTACGGAAGCAGGCAGAGGGATCCAACACGCGGCTTGCCAGGCCGGAAGTCAGCGGGCTCTAGTCGTCCAGCACCTCCTCCGCCTCCACCACATCAGGCGTATCAACAGGTTGGGGCAGGTCGCCGATGGGCGAATCGTCCAGCTCCACCGGAGCAGGCATTTCCAGTAGCGTCACATCGGGGTCGACATCCGGGGCAACCTCGGATACGCCGAGCGCCTCGGCTTCTGCATCCGGCGCCTCCTCGGTCGTTTCCACCTCCCCACGTCGGCGGACGCGCTGCAGCATGCGTTGGAGCATCGACGGGCGAACCGAAATATCCGATGTACCCAGTTCGACGGACAGGCTCTCCTGTTCCAGGCGGTCCAGACGGGCCTGACGGATCCGATAGGGCAACGTAAACAGTAGAAGGGAAAGCCAGCCAAGGAGGAATCCAGGCACAGCAATAGCGCCTAGCCCCAGCAATTGGGCCAGCATCTGCCCCTGTCCGCCAGGATGGAACCCACTGGCGACCGCGAATCCAGTGACTCCCTGCCCGGCCACCGTCAGATACTCCTCAACGCCAACGCCGTTCCATCCCTGGCCCCACCGACCGTCGGCCAAGACGGCGACGAGAACGAGCCCCACACTGCCTCCAGCGACGCCCAATGCCACCGTCGATGTATCATCGGGCAGGCGAAGCAAGCGCTCTACTGTATAGACGCCAATGGGCAGCAGCGCTCCCGCGAACAGGCCAGCAACCAGCGCAGTCCACGGGCGTACGAATGGCGCGCCAGCCGACAGCACCACGATACCGGCGACAACGCCACGCGCCGCCATCAGCGGGTCAGCGCGTCCAACAGTGACCCAGCAGTAGAACTGTGACGCGATCGCCGCACCAGCCGCTGCCAGTAGGCCATTCACAGCAATGAGGGAGCGATTCAGGAGCGCATCGCCAACGTGAAACGGCAGACTGAGGATCCAGCCCAGCCAACCCAGAAGCAGAAGCCAGGCGCCCAGGCTGGCCAGCAGCGGGAAGTGAGTCGGTGGCATTGTCTCAGGTTCATCTTGGGATCCCACGGGCAAGCGCGCGCCAAGCCCAACCAGGGCGCCCAGCGCTACCGTCCCACCCAACAGATAGACAACACCAGCCCCAGCCAGATCGACGAACCCGTGACCGAGATCCAGCGTGGAACCGAGATTGGCCAGCCAACCTCCACCCCACGCCCAGCATGCCACGACCGGGAACGCGAGAGCACCGACCAAGACGCCCAGGGCCGTCATCTGCCAACCCCGAGCGCGATCACTGATGCTCAGGATCACCAGCAGCACCGCAGTGGCGACTAAGGGCACATAGGTCACGAAGAGCCCCATAGCCTCCGGTGTGGCCGCACCCTGTGTCAGGAAGAATCCCTGCAGCCCGATCAGGCCCCACTCTTCCATCCCTTGCCGGGCCCATAGTGCGGTCAAACCCTGAAGACCCGGCGCATTGCTCACCACCGCAGCACCACCGAGGTGGAACGCAAAACCAACGGCGAAATACCCCACGATCGACAGGGACAGAGCCAGCACGCCGACACTTGCAGCGCGGTGAGCCCGTTCCGGCCTCATGCCCCCCCACGCCATCAAGAAGACTCCCACGGGCATGAGGTAGGCCATTAGCGCGGGAAGCCACGCTTCGATTGTCATAACGACATCCTTCAGCTAGAATATAAGCAGCCGATCACTTCAGTGGGGCAGCCTGGCGGTTGACGTGCTTCCGCGTTTCAGGTCACCTTGACGTGCAATCTTACCAGAGTAAGCGATTTTCGCCAAATACAAGCCCGCAAGAGCCACTAAGGCTCATGGCCGATGGCATGCTCGGGCGTCTGGCCAAATGGCTGCGCTTCATGGGATATGATACGGCGTATGACAGCCACGCCAGCGACCCGGAGCTGGCCCGTCGATGCCGAAGCGAGAACCGGGTGCTCCTCACACGAGATCAGGAACTCGCATCGCGCCGTGGGCTGAGATCCCTCTTGATACATGCGGAGAATCTGCAGGATCAGTTGCGGGAGGTCGTTGTTGGACTCGGACGGCCGGAGGAGCCGCCACTCCGGCGGTGCGGCGTATGCAATTCGATCCTGCAGCCCGTCGACCGAGAGTTCGTGAGGCCGCGGGCGCCCAAGTACATCGTCCAGACACATCGAGAGTTCCGTTACTGCCCCGCGTGCGACCGGATCTACTGGCCAGGCACCCACTACCAACGCATCCAAGAGGGATTGGACGCGCTGGGCCAATCCCTCACCGACCACACCCGGGAAGATGCGTAGACTCCTGTGTCGCCAGGCATCATCCGCGTCGCTACGATCGCCCCGCCCCCGTTCTGCACGTTGCAACCA
Source organism: Chloroflexota bacterium (assembly GCA_012514315.1). Taxonomy (GTDB): domain Bacteria; phylum Chloroflexota; class Anaerolineae; order B4-G1; family B4-G1; genus JAAZAN01. The sequence goes on along the minus strand of JAAZAN010000023.1, from coordinate 20,784 downwards.
TCGTGGTTTGGGACCACGCCGCAAGTGACGGGCCGCGTGCATACCGCTTGACCGGCGCATTCTGGTCACCTTGGGCTATTGGGGTATAATCGACCTAGATTCGCGGATTGCCCCAGCAGGTTGCTGAGCGGTTCCGTACACAGGCATACAGATAGGACTACATACATGGACTCAGAACACACAGACGCTGGCGTCGGGAACTCAGACTCTGCCAACCAGCTGGTTGTCGTCGGGCTGCTCCGCCGCGAGCTAGCCGGCTTGATGCGGATTCACATCCATCAGATCATCACTCCTCCTGACCAGGCGATCGTGTTCCGAGGTCAGATCGACGGCGACACGGGGACTGCATTCGACGAAATCACGAAGAGATTCGCGCGCCACAATTACACAGCCCTGCTGCGGCGTGGGGCGGACGGCAGCCACGAGGTCTACGCGACGCGAGGCCTCCTCACATCACAGAAACCCAGCAACCCGGTCGTCAACCTGGTCCTGTTTCTGGCCACGGCGTTCGTGGTGCTGTACATTGGGGCTGGCTACGCCATCCAGGATGCCGGCCTGGTGACTGACGCGACGGATCCGAGTATCATCCTGCTCCCCCTAAGGTACATACATCTCGGGCTCCCATTTGCTGGGACTCTGTTGGGCATTCTACTGGCGCACGAGCTGAGCCATTTCTTCGTGGCGCGTCGCCACGGTTCGCCAGTGAGCCTGCCCTACTTCATCCCCATGCCCAACATCCTGGGCACGATGGGCGCGGTCATCGTGCAGCGTGCACCGATGCGAAGCCGCAAGTCGCTCTTTGACATCGGTGTAGCCGGCCCTCTAGGGGGGTTGATCGTCGCAATCCCCTTGCTGGTCATCGGCCTGTCGCTGTCCAGCGTTGGCCTGCCGCCCGCAGGAACCGAAAGCGCGATTCAGGAAGGGAATTCGCTGCTCTACCTGGCCCTCAAGTATCTGGTATTCGGTGAGATTCTACCGAATAGCAGCGGCGCCGACGTCTGGCTTCACCCGGTAGCGTTTGCCGCATGGGCCGGCCTCTTGGTCACCGCGATCAACCTCATCCCCGTCGGCCAGTTGGACGGAGGGCACATCAGCTACGCGATTCTGGGTAACAGGGCCAGGATGTTGGGGCGCCTCACAATCGCCGCGATGGCGCTCTGGGGCGGTTGGCTAATGCTCAGCGGCAATGAGGCAGGCGGGTTCTGGCTGTTGTGGGCGCTACTGAATCTCGTGCTCAACCGGCAGCATCCAGCGCCACTGGATGATGTCACCCCGATCGGGACGAACCGGCTTGCCCTGGGGCTGGTGATGATCGCTATATTCGTCTTGACGTTCATGCCAGCGCCTTTGCGAGAGGTTCGCTTCGACGCACCGGATAGTCCACAGACCACACGCAGCACCGCAGCCGTGCTCACGCCACCGTCTGAGATCGGCCGGGGAATGCCTGAAACGGCACGTCGCGTATTCATCGATGCGCCGGCTATCGGCGTCGCTGACGCTGATGAACAGGTGGCCCTGTGGACAGATGCGTGATTCAGATCACCGCTGACATCGCCATCCCAGAGGACGAGATCACAGTCAGTTTCGTCCGCGCTTCGGGCCCTGGTGGTCAAAACGTCAACCGAGTTGCCACTGCGGTCCAACTGCGGTTCGACGTGGGGCGCTCGCCCTCTCTACCCGACGACGTTCGCCACCGTCTGATCGAACTGGCAGGACGGCAGATCACGCAGGACGGTGTGCTGATCATCAACGCCCGACGCTATCGGACGCAGGAACGGAACAGGCGGGATGCAGTCGACCGTCTGGCCGAGATGATCCGTGCGGCCGCAGTGGAACCCACAGCGCGCCGCAGAACCCGGCCAACACGCGCCTCCATCCGACGCCGCCGAGAGGACAAAGAACACCGCCGCCGCATCAAGCGGATGCGACGGCGAGTCTATGCAAACGACGACTGATCGCCAGCATGCCAGGCCCTAAATGGTGCAGCCAGTATCGGGCGTGGGCTGCTGGACACGACCGGTCGCGCACGCTAGAACGACATCGGATCAGTCCTTACTGCCATCCTCTCCAACCGGCAGAGGCCCCTCCGCAGGCTGCTGTGCCCTCTCACCCAACAGACGTGACTTCTTATACGCGGCCCACACGGCTTTGGAGAACACCGTGCGCACACCACCTTTCTCCATCTGATAGATCGCTTCGGCGCTCGTGCCGCCAGGAGAGGTGACCATGTTGCGCATCTCCGCAAGATGCAGGTTGGACTGCTGAGCGTACTTCACCGACCCCAGCACGGTCTGGATCACAAGTGTGCGAGCCTGGTGACGGGCGAAACCCAAATGAACCGCCGCATCCACCAACGCTTCCATCAGCATAAAGACGTAAGTTGGGCCTGTCCCGCTCACCGCAGTGGCCATATCCAGCGCGTCTTCATGGTCCACATACATTTCGAGGCCCATGGTCTGCAGGATAGCGCGCGCCTGACCCAATTGCGCCTCTGTCACCTGAGGCGCCGCCGTCCACACGGTCATCCCCTCGCCAATTTGAGCTGGGGTATTGGGCATCGTCCGCACGATCGCGTCATGATGCAAGCCATTGCGCATGGTAACGATGGGCATTCCCGCGACAATGGAGAACACTAGCGCATTGGGGCGGATACAGCCTTGCAGTTGCCGCATAACGGCAGGCAGCACCTGAGGTTTGACCGCCAGCACAACAATATCGGCCTCGCTGGCGGCCGCTACGTTGTCATCGACCACAGCCACCGCATAGCGCTCGTGCAACTCGTCACGGCGGGGAGCGTACGGCTCACTGACGACGACTTGATCCGGGGACACCTGGCCAGTTGATATGAGCGCATGGACGATCGCTCCTCCCATCGTTCCGCCACCGATGAAAGCTAACGTGAGACCATCGAACTGCTGTTCGGACATCGCTTCTCCTTATCCAGGGGATCTATGTGGCAATGGCAGCCGCAGGTCAACGGCGCCACTGCAGACAGCCATCCCCCAACGCGGTGAGTATCAGGCTCCGTGACACGAGACAAGTTGCATCAGTTCGCCCAGGTACAATTCGTCGAGGGAGACGATGGGCACTCCCAGTTGGCGATTGACGAACCCGCCGTGGTAGTCGGACCCACCGGTGATCAACAGGCCTCTGTCACGGCAGTATGCAACGCAGAAATCTGTCGTGGCCCTATCGTGGTATTGGGAATGACACTCCAATCCGCCCACCCCCGCCTCCAGTAGAGGGGCCAGCGTACTCTCGCTGACACCGACATCGCGCAGGCTGGCGCCTGGATGGGCAAGCACCGGCACACCCCCGGCTGCCCGAACCACCGCGATCGCGTCGGTCACCGTGACAAGCTCAGGCGCCCGGAGGTTCAGCAGCGGCAGGACGTCAGAATAGAAGCCGTCCACCGAGCTGCAGATACCACGATCGATCGCGAAGTTCAACTCCCGAAACCCGCCTCGGGTCGGCACGTGCCTGTACGCAACGTAGTCATCCCAGTCGATCGGAAACCCATACTCTATCATCCGACGGATGATCATTGTGTTGCTCGCCTTCATCGCTGCCCGATTGGCGGCCAGCAGTTCGCCGAGCGCATGGTCGGTCCTATCGATCCCATAGCTCAGAATGTGAATCAGACGGCCGTCGAGCGTTGCCGAGAACTCCACACACGGCAGGAAAGCCAGGCCAGCCAACCGTGCCAGACTCTCGGCCCGATCGACACTTGCGACGGTATCGTGATCCGCCACTGCGAACAGGCCGATGCCAGCGGCCTTCACACCCTCAACCACCTGATCGACAGTCCACCGGCTATCCGATGCCGTTGTGTGAATGTGCAGATCTACTCGCATGCAATGTAAGCCCCATCGTGATGTGCCGTCGAGCGACGCCAGTCCACCAGATCGCGTCACATCGACGGCATCGAGATCAGTCTCAGGTCTGGATCGGACAGATGTCGAATTGGCAACAGAGCGACCGGCTAGCAACCGTTCAGATGACCACAACTCGCATCGTGGACTCAGGCGTTGCGTTCACCCGGTACTCGGTGTACGGAGCGATCGGGTGCGCCCAACGGAAGATCCACCTTGCAGCGTCGTTTGTCACATTCACACAGCCGTGACTGTGCCGTCGACCGTAATCATTGTGCCAGTACGTGCCGTGAATCGCCACACCGGACCACGTGAAATAGGTCGGGAAAGCCACACCAGGCAGGTCATAGTAGTCATCTCCGCTGCCTCCGATCATCCGCTGTGCGTGGCGCTTGAGCAGCGTTTTGTGCTGCCCCCGCGGTGTCGCTGTTGCGGGCAAGCCCGAGGCGATCCGCGTCGTGTAGACCACGTCATCGCCCTCACGGCAGTTGAGCAGCTGAAGATCTATCATGATCTCGATCCACTTGTCGGTGCGCTCGGGCGAGATGGGCGTCAGATCCTCAGGAGGAATCCGACGCAATGAAGAGGCCAGAACATACGGCCCAGGAGTGTAGGTAATGCCCTCCTGCAATCGATACCACCATGCGCCCGCATCATCCGCAAGAGCGCCAATCACCCGGTAGACCGTTCCATAGTACAGCTTCTTCGTTGCGTAGGAGGACCCAGGCTGTGTGTACGCCGGTGCGACAGGCACGCACACCTCGGCCCAGAAGCCTGGCGTCTCGACGCTCTGGACGACCTCACCGCTGGGCATATCTGCCACCGGCTGCACATACCCGCTGTGAATATAGCCACCTTCGGTCTCAAACCATACCGGGTTGGTTGGCCAGGGCGGAACTGCCTCAAGAGCCGCGTAGATCGGGATGATCTCATCCCGGCTCTTGTATGCCACGACACTCGCTTTCGGATCGGGCTCCGCGCGCACCGCCTGACGCCACCAGGTTGCAATCCGACCGAGTGGCGCGGGCAACGACAACTGACGCCGGTACGCCTCAGGCGGATGAACGCGTGGCAGAAATGCGCCAGCGATATTGGCGCCTGCGTATCGAATGAAGTCGCGGCGATTCAGCATCGGCATCGAGGGTCCTCCTGGCAATGTGGGCGGATTATAACAGACTTATGCCGATGTTACAACACTCTTCACCGCAATTGGGGACGGATGTCGCTCGAGGACGGACACGGCCTGGTGTCCGATGCACGGTGAGGGGGCGCTCACTTGAGCCCACGTCGAAACACGAGGCATCTAGACTCGTGGAGATGACGACCCGATACCCGCTAGCGCAAGCGTCGCTGCCACTCCTGCTTGATAGTCAGCGTGGCCAGGTCACCGTCGTTCTCGAGGAAGTCGAGCAATAGCCGGCTGAACTTGTTGCGTTGTTCCAGCATCGGGAAATGCTGTGCGCCCGTCAGGCAGAAGACCCGTTTGCGGTCTGCGGCATCGTCGGGCACGATATCCGGTCCAGGCCAGCGTACGAGCGGGTCCTGCTCCCCGTAGACCAGCAACACAGGAATCCGCAGCGACTGAACACTGTGGTAGAGGTCCAACTCAGCTAGCGAGGCGACACTGTGAGCCACCGCCGCCATATCAGTCTTGCGGACCTCCAGGTCAATCTCGGGATAGGTGGCCCGGCGCGTCGCCAACTTAACCAATGCCTCACCGTGAGTGGACGCATTCACCAGCGCTCGGGCAACAGCAGCACGGTTGAATGGCACACCGACCCCGACAACTCTCTTCACCCGATCGGGGCTGCTCGTCGCGAATTCCAGCGCAATCGCTCCTCCAAGGGAGTGTCCCACGAGAGATACTTCGTCCACTCCCAGTTGGCTCAGGAAAGTATCGAGTTGTGCGACATAGTCCCTGACGGTGTATGCGGAGCGGCGCTTGTCCGAATCGCCGAAACCCCACAGATCCGGCGCATACACCCTGTAGCCCGACGACAGGTCCTCCATTGTCGACATCCAGTAGCGCCAGGATCCGATCCAGCCATGCAGCAGTATCAGGGGTTTTCCCCTGCCCAGCACTTCATAGTGAACCAGACCATCTCCAAGAACGATTGCACTCATAGTCACGCCTGAGGCCCAGATCCGAGGGACCACGCACGGGATCGGGCTATCGCATACCGCAGCTACCGATCCCTCGACTGTACGCGGTTCAATATCGCCTTGATCTCCTCGGCCAACTCGTTGGGTGCGAACGGCTTGAGTATGTACTGCTCCGCTCCGGACTCCAGCCCTTGTTCGATCTCGCGCTCCTGCCCCTTGGCCGACAGGAACACCACGGGGATGTCACGGGTCACCGGGTTGTCCTTCAAAATACGGCAGGCCTCGTAGCCCGTCATTTTGGGCATCCTGACATCCAGGATAATCAAGTCAGGCCGTTCGATTGGAGCCTTCTCAATCGCTTCGGCGCCAGTAGCGACAAGAACGACATCGAGCCCAGCAAACCGCAGGCTGTGTCCGATGAGTTCCCTGATATCCCGCTCATCCTCGGCCACCAAAATCCTCGCCATAGCTATACCTACCTCAGATCATCCACTCTGCAGACGTACCACACTCGATGCCGGTCGAAACCCTGCGCCGCCGCGGACTCAACGGTGATCATTAACGCGTTCCGCGGTCGCGACGCGCGCTGGCGGCCGCCTCGGTGATCTCCCGAATGTCAGCGAAGGGCCCATCGTCGGAGGTCAGCAGGCCAAGCGACAGGCGCATCAGTTCGGCCTGCACCTCTTCGCCGGCATCATTCCGGACTAACAGGTATCCGCGCTCTCGCGTGCGCCAGTCATAGTGCGTTCCCACGTCCGCACGGAAACTGGCCTGTATGGATTCGGCGATCACCGGGAGACGGGCCGCATCCGTGATGACAACGAACTCGTCGCTGCCGATATGTCCTATGAAGTCCTCGGGCGTACCCAGGGAGTCGACCGCCCGGCCCAGTATCATGCCGGTGAAACGGATCACATCATCGCCCGCCACGAATCCGTAGGCATCACGGAAAGCGGGCAGGCCCGGAATACCGATGTAGATGAGGCCCCAACCATCGCGCCGCATCAAACGCCGCATCTGGTCCTCGATCAGTTCCCCGCTGGGCAGGCCCGTGACCGGGTTAGTCAGGCTCTCGTACTTGGACCGAGACAGCGCGTTCTTGACCCGAAGCTTCAGCTCCTCCACATCGAATGGCTTGGTGATGTAGTCGTCCGCCCCCAGTTCCAGTCCCTGAATCTTGTCGGCGCGCTCGTCCTTCTGAGTGAGGAAGATGATCGGGATGTGGCTGGTACGGAGGTTGCTCCGCAGCCGCCGGCAGACCTCATAGCCATCCATGTCTGGCAGCATAATGTCCAGCACAACAATGTGCGGAAGCTCTTGACGACAGACGTCTAGCGCATCTTCTCCACTGGGGGCCACCGCCACATCATACCCCTGCGACTTGAAGTAGATCTGCAGCATGTTCGAGATGTCGACATCATCCTCAACAACGAGTATCCTACCGTTGGCCATATCTCCTCCTACACACCCCATCCGTCTCTGTCACAGAAGCCGGACAGCCGCTCGTGCGCATAGCCAGTCACTTCGCGGCCGGCAGATCCCGCCACGATCACCGTGGGTACAGTCTCTCGTGCAGATCAGCGCCGTTCTTAATCGCGAAATGATCCCCGTCTTCATAGTACACGTTGCGATCGATAACCCTGCGGGCCGCTGAGGCCAGCAGAACCACATCCGACTCAATGGCGCGGGCCGGATAGACCACCAGACCGGATCCGACGAAGCAGTTGTGGCCTACGCAGCCTCCCAAAACGGGCATGCCGGTGTCCTGCAACGCACCGTGCTGGGGCGCCCGAATCGGTTTCGGCACCAGGTTGAAGTCCGTGAACGTAGTGCCCGCCCCAATGAATGTGTTGCGCCCAACGCTGCAGAACTGCAGGCACGTGTTCTGCGCGAGCATGGAGTCCTCCATGATCGTGGACATGAAGAGCGCGGCACGGAAGGGCAGGTAGCATCGATCCGCAACCACGCTCAATTGGACCTGCCCGCCCTGCATTATGTTCACGTTATCACCGATAATGGACACATCGATGACCGCACCCGGTCCAATGTTAACGTGATCACCAATGAATGTTGGCCCCTTGATAATCGCGGTCGGATCGATGCTGCAGTCCCGGCCAATGTGCACGACATCCGAGCACGAGTGAAACTGCTTGCGCTCAAGTATGCCGCGCCAGAGCAGCCGAAGTTGTTTGCTCAGACGCTCACTCTCGAGGTCAAGCCGGGCGCCATTGGCGAACACACCGAAGATCACATTGGCGGTGACTGTGTGAACCCAATGCTCGATCGAGCAGAACGCCCGGACCGGCACCTGGTAGACGAGATCGCCGCGTTGATTCGACATATGCGACGGAACGTGATAGTACCCCATTTCGTGCGCACCCAGATCGACGACGAGCGGCCGCACAATGGGATCACGTCCATGCGGAAAGTACCACATGTCCGCGACGTAGACATCACCTTCGCGCCGTATCCCGCGCTGCAGTGGCAGAGCGTGCGCCTTGATCGCGGGATCGTCCGTTGCGAACGCTACCTGGCACGCCTTACCTACCTGACGAGCCCGCCGGATGAACTCGTTAACGAACGCCTGATCGAAGAACAGGTTATCCCGATGCACGATGGTCTCAACTCTGAGGGAGTCGATTTCATTGAACGAACTGACCTCCAACTCCTCCGTCGCGTACAGCGCCAGCACATCCCGCTGCTGTAGCCAGAGCGGCTTGTTGAGCACCCGTAGATCGCGCGCTGGCTCATTGAATGGGAAGATGGCCTGGTTATCTCGAATGATGATCTTGCGCATCGGTGACGTCATTCAAGCGGTCTCTGTCCGATCAAGATCGTGCAACAATCGTCACCCGTCCCGATACAGGAGACTTCCTCCAGATAGAAGGTGCGACCACCACTAACCCAGAAGAGCTCTTCCTCCAGAACGCCGATCATCAGGTGGCAACAGGGCGACTCAACGAGTCGACCATGGCAGATGGGACAGGACGGCACAGTCCATCGAAAATGTCCATCATCCTCATGGATGCTCACACGCTGATCAGTGAAACGGTTGAAGGTCTCCGCCAGCACCTCGAGGCCGATCTTCATACACATCCTCAGAGGCAGGATTCGCAGCACCGTGTCGACGATGCCCAGAACCGGTGCGAAGTCCTGAATGCCAAGCCGGAAGCATCCCTGCCCTGCCTTCCGTGCCAGACCGCGCCCACTCCGCACACCGTACATCTCCTCGAGAGCCTGAAGCAGTTGACTCAGTGAGGAGAAAGGGAACTCCTTGTCGAGATCGTTAGGCGGGTATGAATCGACCAGGTGTTGCAGACGGGCGGTGCTCAGCACACCGTTCAGTCCATTGCGGCCCATCAGCTCTTCAAGGGCTAGGAGGACGATTCGCCCCATCTTGTTGGGAAGGAATAACTCCTGCGGCTCCTGAACGTCGACGTGGGAATCCGACGTCATGCGAGCACCCGCGCCCTGGCCCGCTTCGCCATTTGTCTACCGACCCGGTCCACCCGCGCAACAGGCATCGCCCTGTTACAAGTCCATATCATGCCGATAACCCGTGTCGAGCGTCATTGAGAAAAGAGCCCAGCGTCTCAAGGAAGCTATCGGGCTCGTCCAGCATCGGGAAATGGCCCGATCTTTCGAAATACCGTATCTGAGCCGAGGGAACGCCCTCCTTGAGCACGTCACCCTGTCCAGGATCAACAATACGATCTCTCCGTCCGTATATGCCCAGTGCGGGAACGGCCAGGTTGGGCAGATCCGGTCGCAGGTCGGTGTGGCGCAGCGACGCAATGCTGTGGTGAAAGGACTCCATCGTCGTACGAGAGATATCGCGTTTGAACATACCGTACCAGGTCCGCCAGTCACGGACAAGCAGTGGTGAGGCCAGACGTACTCCTAGCGGCAGGAAGCCTGGTGTACGATAGGCCGCAGTAGCGAGGGCCGGTCTGGCCGCCATCCGCAGAAACAGCGCCAGCCCGTCACCCACAATGGGCGAGCCAACAACAGCCACCTTGTCGACCCACTCTGGATGGTCAAGCGAGACCCGCAGCGAGACGGTCCCTCCCATCGAATGCCCCAGAAGAACCACCCGCTCGATCCCCAGCCGCTCGACAAACTGTTTGACCATCAACACGTAGTCTTCAACTGTAAACGCGCTCCCATTCTTGCCCGAATCACCGAAGCCCCAGAAATCAAGCGCATATGTCTTGTAATTTGAGGCAAGCAGCTCCATCGTTCGATGCCAGTGATCCCACGACTCCAACCAACCGTGAAGCAGGACAACCGGCCGCCCGCGCCCGGCCGTCTCGTAGTGCACTATGCCCCGATCGGTCACAATGGAACTCATCAGCCAATCACTTCCCCTCGAACGGGTACTCCCAGAGCCCCACACCGAATGGCGCAGGCAGGTCCGGAGAGCGCGTGTATCTCAGTCTATGTCAGCCTGGTCCATGATCTCCAGGATCGAGTAGAGTAGCTCCAGCAATACCTGCTTGACGCTCTCTCGATCCGTGCTGACACAAGGCAGAACCTTGACGTTGGCTGGGATACGCAGCGCGATGCGAAGGTCGTCCGGAGTCCACGCATCCATCAGGTCCTGCTTGTTGGCCGCCACGATATAGGGTACCGGCGCATACGACTGAAAGGTGTTCAGAATGCCACGAGCTTCCCGAAAGGTCTCGCTCCGCACGCTGTCGAGAAGCACGACGAAGCCGAGCATCCCCTCCGACAGGATCTCCCACATGAAGTCGAAACGACGCTGCCCCGGAGTGCCAAAGAGATACAGAACCAGATCATCATCGATCGAGATACGACCAAAATCCATAGCGACCGTCGTCTGGTCCTTGATGCGCTCCTCCGCTCGACTGATCTTCCGCTCGGTGGCAACGACATCAATTTCACTGATTGTCTGGATGAATTGTGTCTTGCCCGCTGAGAACGGGCCCGTAACTACCATTTTGACAGTCTGCATTGCTACAGTTCCCGTATGCGGTCAATGAGGCGCAGGATGACATTCCGTTTGACAGCAGGCCGTCGCACTTTGGGCGGAGCGACGGTGGGGGCATTGGTGGTCTCTTCGACGGCAGCGTCCAATACCGGCGGTTGCGGCGACCTGCCGATATCGAGCGGGATGAGCTCAACAAGCCCGGCCTGCAATAGGCTGTACACGATCCTCCGAATCTGGAGGTCGCTCATGCTGTTATGCTGTGCGATCTGGCGAATCGTGTTTCGCGGATTGATGAACGAAATGACCCGCCACTCATCGATGCTGAGGCTGATGTTTCGCACATTGGCGCCTGGCCGATCGGCAAACTTCAGCGCTCTGTCCAGATCGGGTAGCTCCTCCTGAAGGCGCTCCCATTCCTTGATCCGCCGGCTTCCCTCAACGATAACATTCTCGAGCGGGATCACGACCGGAATGCGATCCCGCATGCCCTGCAGAGTCGGCTCAAAAAGAAACGCGCCTTCAGTCCACGTGAACAGCCGGTAGACATTGTTGAGCACGAAGCTGTGGATCCCTGCCTCGATTTCGGCCCGATTCAGCCGACCCGCGTTGATAAGCAGCACACCGAGCTCGCGGTCGCTCCTGGATCCAGCCTGGGATTGCAGGGCCTGCGCCTCTTTCTCGCTGAGTTTGCCCGCACCCCGCAGCGCGGTCACCAGGTGACCGTTCTGCCCATTGGTGGTTGCGTAGATCAGCTTACCTTCCTTGAAGTACAGATGGGCGTGACCGTCACCGGCATCCACGGAGAGAGTACCGGTCTTCCTCGCCAGGTTGATCAGATTGAGCAACTGCGTCGTACTGAAGTCGCGCAGGTCACCCTTGAGCGCCATAGTTACCTCCACACAGCGAGCGTAACGTCCGCCAATCGCGCACGAGATGCCTCACTCGCCTGATTATACATGCGCCCGTGGCACAAGTCAACCAGTGAGCAAAAGAAACATGCAGGGCTCTGCCCCCGCGGGAGCAAACCGCCCCAGCAACCCCGCACCGGAGGACGGTTCAGGTCGTGCGGCCTGGACGCCGAGAGCCTGTGTATCATCGGATTCTTGAGTCTACTCGCCGCGTTCGAAATCATCAACAGCGGCCGACCAGCCGGGATAGTACCGTGGGTGAGTCGTCAACACGGAAGACGTTTCCGACTTCTGATCTACGAACGGATGTGGCAGCGATGGACATTCCCGTGCCTCTCGATCGCGCTCGCGTCAGCTGCAAAGTGGTTGGCGGCGCCGTCTATGGACCTCTTTCCGTTGCAGTGGCGTGTGCTGACCCCGATCCCTGGGATCTGCGCACTTGTGCATTCTCGCCTACGCATTCGTGGCCCGGAGGACAGCCTGGGTGCAGTGCAGACCAGTGCATCTGTACGTCCGGGCTTTGATTATGTCGCTGATCATCCCATATAGCCGAATGCAGCTGGCGCGACCCAGGATGCTCGGACAGGCAGTTGCTCACGAGCGTCAACGAGCCGTGCATCGCGGATGGTTAAATCCCTTCTGGATCAAGACAACCGTGGCGATCGCGCTGTCAGACCTGCCGATGCCCGACATTCAGCTGCGTTTGGGATTCAGCCCGTATCTGTTCAACACCCAGGACAAGGAACTCATCCTGCGCGTGGAGGACTGGGTGGACCTATCGCGTCAGCTGTTAGACTTCCGCGGCCGCTGGCAAGCTCAGCGGAGACGGCGACCGCACCGAAATGCGTAGTCACACCACCACTACGCACGACCCCTGGCGCGTCTTGGTGACCTCAATGCGCACGGGGAACGCATCTTTGAGTTCCTCAACGTGTGTGACGACCAGGATACGCTCAAACTCGTCCTGAACCGCGTGGATCGCCTCGACCAGCCGTTCACGCCCCTGTTCGTCCTGAGAACCGAAGCCCTCGTCGATAACCAACATCTGCAGCTGAGCGCCCCGCCTGCGCGCCAAGAGCCGCGACAGCGCCACGCGAATGGCGAAGTCGGCTCTGAACTGCTCCCCGCCCGAGTAGCTCTCGTAAGGACGTGTGCCCAGTTCGTCGGAGATATGGATCTCCAGCGTCTCCTGCATGGCGCCCGACAATGTCTCGCGCTGCATCTCGAACGACACATGCATCCGACCATCGGTCATACGCTCCAACAGCCGATTCGCTTCGCTGGCGATCTCGGGGACGACCGATTCAATGATCATCGCTGGAACGCCCTTGACGCCGAATGCGGTCCGCAGCTCGGTATAGATCTCCTTCTGTACCGCCAGTTCTTCGAGCCGCTTGAGCCGCTCGCCTCGCTGGCGTTCGAGCGTCTTGCAGGCCTCCAATCGTTGCTGAGCCGCTCCCAGTCGCTGACGGATGGCGGCCTCATCGCCGCGCATCCTCTGGAGGGCTTGCTCCACTGCCTCGGCGTCGGTCATGCGATCACGTAGGGCAGCGGTCTGCTTGTCTAGCCCATCCTGCAGGTTGCGCTCAGCCTCAGCTTGCTCGTACCAGCGTTTGATGGATTCGTCGAGCTGGTCCAGGGCAGCTTGCTCCTCCTCGATTCCCACCAGAGCATGGTCCAGCTCAGCCTGCCGATTGGCATAGATCTCGCCCTCGCTCACCGCCTGACGCGCCGCCTCGTGGGCAGCGACATCGTAGCCGAGGGCAACCGCTTCCTGCAGAACATCGCGCAGTCTCTGACGGTGTTCCTGCCCGTAATCCTCACTATCAAGCCGCCGCGAGAGCGCCTGGAGCTTTCGCTCCTCAACAGCCAGTGCCTCGCGATCTGTGGCTGCCAGTGCAATCCGTTCGGCTACCGCCGCTTCCTGTCGCTCGAGCGCCACAAGCCCTCCCAGCAGACGGTCGGCGTCGGCGATCTGTCGCTGCAGAGCCTGAGACCGCTGCGAGAGCCTCTGACTCGCGGCCTGATTCGCACGATACTGGTCACCTTTGGCGCGCCCCTCGTGCTCCGCCTGTTGGATCAACTCGATGCGGTGAGCCTCAGTCAAGGGTTGGCGACAGAGCGGACACTCGGCGCCGGCCGCCTCCAGCCATTGAATGCGGTCCTTAAGCTGCTCCATCTCCGACCTCAGCACCTGGTTGTGCGCGCGCGCAGCAGACTGCTCCTCGGTAATCAGGGTCAGATCAGCGCGGGCTGCCTCACGGCTTTCCTCCAGTTGGCGGAGGTGGGCAATCTGTGCCGTGAGCTGCTCCTGTTCGGCCAGCAACGCATCGAGGTTCAGCCGTGCTCGCAGCTCAGACACCTGGCGCAAGGTGACCTTCCGCTCTGTCTCGATCACGCGACGGGCCTCAGCGAGCTCAGCCTCGATCGCTTGACGCCGGTCGTTCAGCTCCACGGACTGGAGCAACCGGGCCCCCAGTTCGCGCTCCTGCCGGACAGCTTGTTGGTACGCCGCATAGCCCGCCGCAATCTCCTCACGCTGAACGAGCACGCGCTCGGCATCGGCCATCTTCGCTAGACGGCGCTCGCGCTCGGCGGCGTGGCGCGAGATCTCCCGCTCAGCCCGCCTGATGCGCCCCTGGGCATCCTCGATCCGCTCTTCGAGCTGGCGCATCTCGGCCCGTGCAGCCTCCAAGTCCTGGAAGGCCTCCTGCGCATGCACGAGATCGGCGCTCATCTCCGCGGCGATCGACTCTGCTGCCCTGAGATCCGCCTCATACTCAGTGCGCTTGCTCAGTTCCTCCCCTATCTCGGCAAGTCGGGCATCAAGCATCGCGGCCTCGCGCTCAACGCGACCGAGCGCTTCGCGAGCGCGCGCCTCATATACGGACCAACGGTCGAGGCCGAGGATAGCGCCCAGCACACGCTTGCGCTCGGAAGCCGTCTTCACCGTGAATTCGTCGGCATGTCCCTGTCGCAGGAAGGCTGAGTTCACGAATGTGTCGTAGTCGAGGCGCAACGTGCGATCGATCTCCTCCTGAGTCGCCCGAATGCCGCCCCCAACCAGAGACCGCCACTGATCATCATGCTCAACGTGGAACTCGAGCGACGAACCGCTGCGCTTGCCCGATCTACGGCGACGCACGATCCGGTATGCACGCCCTTCCAGATCGAACACGAACTCGACCCCCATCTCAGTCTCGCCCTGGAGGATCAGATCGTCGTCGCGCCTGGCACGCGACCGCCCCCAGACAGCCCAGGTGAGCGCATCCAGCAACGCGGACTTGCCCGCGCCGTTGTCGCCGATCAGGCACGCAACGTGGATACCGCTGAAGTCGAGAGCGGCCTGCCGATAGCACATGAAGTTGGTGACGAACAGTCTCTGGGGAATCATGGGGGGACTACCCGGCATCGTATCACGGCAGCCATAGAGACACTCGCTCAAGTCTCCTGATGCTTAAGTTGTCCAACGTGGTCTAGAATCTCCTCAGCGCTCCGGTAAGCGGCCTCGCCACTCGCGCCCAGCATCAGCGCCAGCTCCTGAACGCGATTCACCTCATTGAGGAGACGGACCCGCGTCACAGTGCGTTCGCCGACCACAGCCTTCTCGACCTGGAGATGGGCATCTCCGAAGCCAGCCAATTGCGGCAGATGGGTCACGCAGAGCACCTGGTGCCCGCCTCTCTCACCATGCGGTCGCGCCGTCAGGCCCCACAGCTTGCGCCCGACGGTCACCGCCACCCGTCCACCGATACCCTGGTCGATCTCGTCGAAAACCAGGGTCGGCGTCTCATCGGCGTGCGACAGGACCGCCTTGAGCGCCAGCATCAGCCGGGCGGTCTCGCCGCCGGATGCGATGCGCGCCATAGACTTCAGCGGCTCGCCGGGGTTGGGCGAGATCATGAACTCGATTCGATCGATGCCGGTTGAATCAAAGGCGATGCTCTGTCGCCTCAGTGTAGCGTCCTCCTGTGAGTCGCTGCGCTCGGCGCCCGAACTCAGTACATCCCACTGAGAGCAGCAGACGTCATCGGGAAGCAGCACACCGCGCTCGGCCTCGCGCCAGCGGAAGGCCACACCGAAACGCGCGCCCTCCATCTGGAGATCGTTCAGCTCACGCTCAATCCCGACAGCCAGCTCCTGGGCCGCTTCACGTCGCCGATGCGAGAGATCCAGCGCCAGGCGGGCCAACGCGTCCAGCAGAGACCGCTCGCCGGCCTGCAGTTCTGTGATACGCTCTTCGCTGTGCGTAATCCGGTTGAGCTCATGCTCCGCCTCATCGGCGTAGGTCAGCACAGAACTAATCGTCGCTCCATACTTCCGCTCCAGATTGTGGATCAACGCCAGACGATCTTCAACGTTCTGCAGACGTCGCGGGCTGAACTCGATGCTATCGCGGTAGTCGCGCACAGTGCGGGCGAGCTCTTCCACCTGGTACGTCACGCTCTCGACCAACTGTGCTTGTGGAAGGAGGGTCGTATCGATGCGCGCCAGGGACTCCAGCGCGCGCACAGCGGTACCCAGGAGATCGAGAGCTGCCGGCGCCTCCTCCCCCGCTTCCTCCAGCACGGTGAGGACTTGGGCGGCCAGTTGTGCCAACTGCTCGGCATTGCTCAACCGCACCCGTTCGGCATCCAACTCCTCTTCCTCACCCTCACGGAGGGATGCCGCGCGGATTTCGTCGATCTGGAAGCGAAGCAGATCTGCCCGATGGGCCAGCTCCTGCTCGCTCTTGATCAGCGAGTCCAGCTCGGCGCGCACATCCTGGACCCGCTTCACAACACCGGCCAACTCTTCCCGGAGGGGCAGCAGCCCCGCGTACCGATCAAGTAGATCCAGTTGGTTCCGCGTATGAAGAAGTGAGAGGTGCTCGCTCTGGCCATGGATATCGACGAGCCCGGCGGCGACGTCCTTCAGGATACCCAGCGTGACCGAGCGCCCGTTGACACGACACACGTTCCGACCCTCAACGCGCACCTCGCGCGCTAGCAGCAACACAGTGGGGTCATCACTCTCCAGTCCTTCCTGGACGAGCACGGGGTCGAGGCGCTGACGCTGGTCCGCCTCCAGATGGAACACGGCCTCCACCAGAGCCCGGTCTGATCCCGCACGCACGACCGTGGCATCGGCCCGTCCACCCAACACCAACTCAACCGCATCGATAATGATCGACTTACCAGCGCCCGTCTCACCAGTTAGAACGGAGAAGCCAGGGCCAAAGCTGAGCTGGAGTTCATCGATGATCGCCAGATCGCAGATCCGCAGTTCAGCGAGCACGCAGCCTCCCGTCAGATGCGCCGAGCCGGTCGAAGGCGGGCGTAGGCCGCGCCTACCGCCAGCACGAGGTAGAGAATGTCCTGCAACAGACCGATCGCTCCGCTCGCCAGATACGCCCCTCGGCCGGTCATCAGCGCGGCAGCGCCATAGCCGAAGACCGAAAGCAGAAACGTGGGCAGCCAGCCGAGCAAGATGGCGCCACATACAACCAGCCAGGTGTACTGGCCACGGCGACGCCGGATAGCCCAGCGGACGATCTCCGCAATGGCGGCCCCGGCGATTGGCCCCAAGATCAACGCGTAGAACCATCCCAGGCGCGGGATCAGCCAACCCGCGACCAGCCCGAGAGGAAGCGCCACCGCCGCCGCAATCACATAATAGACCGGCTGGAAGTCGGCGTAGAATGCCATCTGCTGGTTCCGGACGCATTCGTTGCACCGATAGCCCACGGGTGTCCGCACCACACACTTTGTGCAGATCGGCTTCCCGCATCGGTTGCACCGCAGATAGGTAGTGACATTCGGGTGATTCGCACAGCGAAGCGGTTCACTCATCTACGCAACTCCAGCACCACGTCATCGTCGACAACACGCTCAATATTGGACGACCACATCATATCTACAGAAACTGGTTCCGAGGCGCCAGACGAGTGACCAGCGTCCTATAGAAAT
Organism: Chloroflexota bacterium; assembly: GCA_012514315.1. Classification (GTDB taxonomy): domain Bacteria; phylum Chloroflexota; class Anaerolineae; order B4-G1; family B4-G1; genus JAAZAN01. The sequence goes on along the minus strand of JAAZAN010000023.1, from coordinate 3,002 downwards.
AGGTCGGCTCCTGAACTCGAGCGAAACGAGACACGTGCGTGCTGGCCTCCACGCAGACCTCGTCTCCACTCTCCAGCTCGGCGTGGACCTCGCCGTCCACGGTCAACACGGCCGGTCGATCATCTGTGACCAGGATGCGCACCTTCGCCCCCTCAGCCAGAACGATGGGCCGCTCCATACTCAGGTGAGGCGCTACCGGCACGAGCAGGATGCTGCGCAACTGTGGCGGCATAACCGGACCGCCGGCTGCCAGAGCATAGGCCGTACTCCCCGTCGGTGTGGCAACGATCAGTGCATCCGCCACGTAGCTGGCCAGGAACCCGCCATCGACCTCAGCGCACAGGTGAACAACGTACGCACGAGAACCGCGCCCCACAACAACGTCGTTGAGCGCCCCTGCCTGGCCCAACGTTGCGCCATCACGCCAGGCCGTCGCTCTGAGCCTCATCCGTTCCTCGATCCAGTACTCTCCGTTCAGAACACGCCCCAGAACCTCTTGCCAGTTAGTGGGATCACTCTCGGTGAGGAAGCCGACCCGCCCCAAATTGACGCCCAGAAGCGGTACACCATGGGGCGCAGCAGCGCGCGCCGCGCGCAGAATGGACCCATCGCCGCCCAGCGTCAGCAACAGGTCGGTCTGCGCCAGGCCGTCGGCAGTCACCTCACGCCCATCTGTCTCATGAACCCACGCGCGGCGCCCTCGCGCCGCAATCCACTCAGCGATCTCCTGGGCAAGTGACTTCGCAGGACAACTTGCGGCAGAACAGAGGATCCCGACTGTGTTCACATCGTGGCCCATTCCCAATGGCGTCTCCTGTGGCCAGGTTGTCTTTTCAGTTCCAGCTCAACCGCCCGCACGCACTCAATTCGGCTGCACGTGCGTCTTGAGCCAGTTATACAGATCGTCCAGATGGACATCCAGTTGATCGCCAGACCCCATATCGCGCACAGATGCGACACCCGAGGCCAACTCAGTCTCTCCCAGTATCACGACATACTTCGCATCCCGCTTGCCTGCCTCGCGGAGTTGACTTCGGAGACCCCGCTTGCCGAATGCGACATAGACAGCCACATCCTCGCGCCTCATCCCGTCGGCCAAATGTAGCGCCTCCCGCCTTGCCGCGTCGCCTAGATGGGCGAGGAACACCCGGGGCGAGGACAGCGGCGGCACATCCACACCCAGCTCCCGCATGACCATGATGATGCGTTCCTGCCCTGACCCGAAGCCGACGCCCGGTGTGGACGGACCGCCGATAAGCTCGGCCAGGCCATCGTAGCGCCCCCCGCCGCAGACAGCGCTCTGGGCCCCGATGCCGGCTGCCCAGACCTCGAACACCGTCTTGGTGTAATAGTCCAGACCTCGGACCAGACGATGGTTGATGGTGTAGGTTCGACCGAGCAGATCCAGGTATTCTCGGAGTTCCGCCAAGTGATCGGCACATTCATCGCACAGATGGTCGATGATATGCGGGGCCCCCTCGATGATCGGTTGGCACTGCGCGGCCTTGCAGTCCAGCACGCGCAAGGGGCTGCGCTCGAGACGGCGGCGGCAATCATCGCATATCGCGTCGTGATGCCGATCGTAGTATTCCTTGAGCACCGCCACGTAGGCCGGCTTACAAGCCGGGCAACCGGTCGAGTTCAACTGAAACGCCAGATCGCGGAATCCAAGATCGGCGTAGAGATCCCAGGCCAACACCATCACCTCCAGATCGGCGGCCGGGTCCTGTTCACCGATAATCTCGACATCGAACTGGGTATGCTGACGGAAACGCCCGGCCTGGGGGCGCTCATAGCGAAACAGGGGACCAAACGTGTACAGCTTGACCGGCTGGGTGAGCACGTGCATCCCGTTCTCGATGTAAGCTCGCAGGATGCCGGCCGTGAACTCGGGCCGCAGCGTGAGCTCGTGATCTCCCTTATCGGTGAACGAGTACATCTCCTTGTCGACGATATCCGTCCCCTCGCCAACACCGCGCGCGAACAGCTCGGTCGATTCGAAGATGGGCACGTCGATGCGTTCGAAACCGGACATCTCGGCCAGGCGCCGGGCGCGGGCGCGCACGTGGTACCAGTAGGGTTGGTCCTCTGGCAGGATATCGAGCGTGCCAGTGGGTCGCTGGAATTGCGGCATAGGGTCTATCTCCTCCCGTCTCAGTGATGTCGCATTATATCTCACGTCCGAGAACTTGTCACCTGTCACTGTGGTAGAAGATGCGATAGATTACCCCGCCGGCATCGTCCGATACGAACAAGCTGCCCTCCACACCAACTACCACATCAACCGGGCGGCCCCACCGGGCACCGATGCTCCGCAGCCAGCCGGCGGCGAAATCGGTCACCACGCCGGGTGAGCCGCCGTCCATGGGCACTCGAACCACCTTATAGCCGGTGGGTGTACTGCGGTTCCAGGAACCGTGAAAAGCGACAAAGAGACTGCCCCGGTACTCCTCGGGGAACTGCTCGCCGTCGTAGAAGACCAGCCCCAACGGAGCGGAATGTGCCTGCAACTCGACCTCCGGCACGGCAACCCCATCACAGTCGCCCGGCCGGCCGTGGTCTGGATCGATGATCCGGCCGGCGTGACAGCGGGGCCAGCCGGCATCCGCCCCCTCGCGCACCCAGTATACCGTCTCCGGTGGCGAATCATCTCCCAACATGTCGCGGCCATTGTTGGTCGCCCACAGCTCGTCCGTCCCAGGACGAAAGGTGATACCCACAGCATTGCGCAATCCCACCGCGAAAATCGTCTCGTCCTGACCTTCGGGCGTATAGCGCACGATGGTCGCCCGCCGAGCATCACTTTCCAGACAAACATTGCACGAGGACCCGACCGAGACGAACAGCCAGGCGTAGTCTGGACTGAAAAGCACTGTTCGCGTCGAGTGTCCACCGGACGGAAGTCCATCGACAATGACCTCACGCAGCGTGAACGCCCCGTCCGCATCAGGCTCACTCAAACGCACCACCCGCGTCGTCTCACCCACGTAGAGCGATCCATC
>JAAZAN010000022.1 GCA_012514315.1 Chloroflexota bacterium | reverse complement strand
GCTGAGTCGCGGGGTTGTCATGAGCATTCCGATGGGCTATAATGGTAGCTTCTGCTTATCCACGAAGTCAGAACATAGAGACAACACGAGACATCCGAGCGCCATGCTCTGTAACGGCCTACATTTGATACACCAGCACAGTAGATTTGGTTTCCAGCTATGAATGGCATCGCAGCAGACTACGGAGGCATCCGGTCAGTGCATTTCGCACGGACTGGAATCTACTACGCCGTGCTCGTCGTACTGGGTTTGGCTAGCAGCACCGTGGGCCCCACGTTACCTGCTCTGGCTGAAAAGACCCAGGTGCAGCTATCGAGCATGGGGCTGCTTTTCACTGCCCGTTCTTTCGGCTACTTGATCGGATCTTTTCAGGGAGGGCGCCTGTACGACATCGTTCAGGGACATCGATTGATGACAGGGCTTCTGGCCTCTATGCTCGTGCTGTTGGCCGCAATTCCCTCGATGCCCGCCCTGTGGATGCTCCTTGTCGTGGTGTTGTTCCTTGGGCTGACAGAGGGAGCCATTGATGTCGGCGCCAACACGCTGCTGGTCTGGACCCACGGAGAACGCGTTGGGCCGTACATGAATGGACTCCACTTCTTCTGGGGTGTTGGAGCTTTTGTTGCACCAGTTCTGGTCACTCAGATAGCACAACGTGCCAGTCTGGAGACAGCATACTGGGCATTGGCACTGATAGCGTTGCCCATCGTGTTTGTGCTGCCACGGGTTTCCTGTCCTGAGTCCAATCCAACGTCCGACCTCCGCGGGATGAGAACCGCAGGCGGTTGGCTGATTGCGATCCTAGCCTTGCTCACCTTCCTGTATATCGGTACGGAAGTCACTCTCGGCGGATGGATCTACACGTATGCAGTGAGTTCAGGACTCGCAGGGGCCTCCAGCGCCGCATATCTGACATCCGCATTTTGGGGGGCGTTGACACTTGGACGCCTGTTGGCCGTGCCCATAGCGACCAAACTACGGCCAGGTGTTATCCTTCTGGTGGATCTGTGTGGAGCGCTGCTGAGCGCCGTTGCTGTGCTAAACTGGAGTCACTCACTTGCGATTCTGTGGATTGGCTGCTTAGGGATGGGATTGGCTCTAGCATCGGTCTTTCCAACTATCATGTCCTTTGCCGAACGTCGCATCGTCCTGACCGGTAGGCTGACGTCTTGGCTCTTCGTTGGGGGTAGTGCGGGAGGAATGACGGTGCCGTGGTTGGTCGGGTACTTCTTCGAATCGAACGGTCCACAATTCACCTTGCAGGTGATCGCCGTTGATTTGCTGATGGCTATCATCACCCTGATAGTCGTTATCATCGTATCGAGACGAATGGTCTCACATGACGCCAAGTCAGTGTGATCTGTGGTTCCGCCTCTGGTTACGGCAGGAACTCACAGAACAGGCGGGACTCCGCTGGAGGGGATAGAGGGATTGGGGCATTCCAAGTACGTAGTTGACGCATTCACCAGACTGTGGCCTCTGGGAAAGATGTTCTACCGTCTGGGCAATAAGCCGATCTTGGGCAGGCTCGTGAAACCTCTGTTCAACGCTCTGGATAGCGCGGCGATCATCATTCCGGTGCATGAAACTGTACAGGGGACCGAGAGCATCGAACTTCCCTACCCCGTATTGAAGCCACTCGTTGAACAGGCTAGCGTGCGATTCATCCTTAACCAGTGCGTATGTCGACGCGGCGAGAATTGCCATAGCTATCCACAGGATTTTGGCTGTCTATTCCTAGGCGATGGTGCAGCAGAACTGCATCCGACCATGGGACGACTGTCTACGGCAGAAGAGGCGCTCGCCCACGTGAGTGAGGCAATGGACTTAGGTCTCGCGCCGATGGTCGTGCAATCTGCTTTCGACGCCTGGATGTTTGGTGTACCGTACCGTCGTACTCTGGGTGTCTGTTTCTGCTGCGAATGCTGCTGTGCTGTGCGGCAGGGTCTGCGCATTGGTCCGCCCAGCTTCGGGGATCAGGTCGTGCGATTGCCCGGCCTGACGGTTGAGGTGGGCCCCGAGTGTACTGGGTGTGGTCTGTGTGTGGAGATGTGTTATGTCAAGGCGATCGGCTTTCAGGATGGCCAGGTTACCATCAACGGTGACTGTAAAGGCTGTGGTCGCTGTGCAACAGTATGCCCGACCGGCGCGATCAGGCTACGCGTCAATTCCGAACTGAACACTATGGAACACCTTATGGCTCGCATCGGGCAACGAGACAGAGTGACGGACAGCGAGTTGGCGCCTTATCACGCTTGAGTATAATGACCCCAATATGACCTACGAATTGATTATCTTCGATCTGGATAACACGCTCTACGATGGCGATAGCGGACTTCTGCAGGAACTGGGACGCCGAATCCGGATCTGGTTGCAGACTCATCTCAATCTGGAAGATGCCGCAGCGCAGGCCCTACAACATGAGTACCATCGCCTGTATGGCACAACGATGGGCGGACTGATCGTCGAGCACCCGGATCTAGATATTCACGACTACCTGCAATTTGTGCACGATATCCCTGTCGAGGACTATCTCCAACCTGACCAGGCCCTCGCGCAGATGTTGGTATCACTGCCCCTGCGGAAAATCGTCTATACGAACGCCACATCGGAGTATGGGTGGCGGGTGCTGGCAGCGCTAGACGTACAAACCTACTTCGAGCGCGTTGTGGGTATCGAAGAGGTTGAGTTGCGCAACAAGATATACAGCGACGCGTATGGGCGCATGCTCGACCTTGTGGGCGTAGAACCGGATCGCTGCATTATGGTTGAGGACTGGGTCAGCAATCTGCAGGCAGCGAAGGCGCTCGGTATGGTGACAGTGCTAGTCGGGGAAGAGCCCGCAGAGCACGTTGACTTCTGTGCGCCAGACATACTCCAGGTAGGCCGGATTGTGAAGAGCCTGTTGGATGGCGCCGAGCAGCCCGGGGACTGCAGCTCATAGACGGAGTCAGCCCAGTTCATCGGCGAACCAGGCTCTCGAGACTCAGCTCTCTGGGAGAAGACAATCGGTTTGTGCCGGGAGGAAGTGATGTCAGCACCATATCGGATCCAAAGACTCGAGTCAGTCTATCGTGGTCAGCAAGCAACTTCTTTTGGCACGACAGAAGGCTTCAACTCCTACCTCGACCGTCTGCTCAAGATGGTCCCGGCGGAGGTCATCAGCCTCTATCTGGTCGGTAGCGGCCTGATTCCAGATGACCAACCAGCGGCGCTGGCATTCTGGACCCTGGTTTGTCTGGTCGGCGTGGTTCTGCTGCGTGTGTACGGAACGGCAGACCCAGCGGAAGACAAGCCGACTGATTGGCTTCACGTTGCTATCTCAAGCGTCGCGTTCCTGCTTATGGTCTATTCGCTGGGTGGGCCATTCGCAGCATATGATCTGCACGTACCCTACCTGGGGTCGCTGCTTGTCTTGGCGTGGACCTTCTTCCTGCCAATCTTCTACAAAGGCCCGCGCGCCTAGCAGAAACAAGTCACTGATACCCTGCACGCACAAGCAACTGGAATGCCCGTGCCGTGAGCGTAGGAAAAAATCTGACGCCTGACGGGAGAGCGCTGTTCAGTTGAAGCGCCAAGCCGGGGTGGTTTTCAATCTCTTCAAGACCCCACTGATCCTGACTGAAGAACTCCGAAACCGTGCTGCCCTCCACCCTCAGCAAGCCCGCCACATCGTGTGGCGCGGGTTCACTGCGGAGGCGCGTACAAAACGACACGATGGCTACGTGGTCGGGAGCCTGAGCCCCGCCCAATTGGGGCGGCATCAGAATGATCATGAGCGGGGTCGGACGTTTCCGGCTCGGCGGGAGATTCAGTGTATCCAAGATGGCCCAATCACGGATTAGATAGGTCACCTCAGGTATCTCCAACACAGGCTGAGCACCAAGTTCCTCGCGTATCTCGCGTCTCAAACAGCTCAGAACGCTCTCACCGGCTTCGATACTCCCACCAATGCCACCAATACCCACCAGTGTATTTCCATCATTGTCCTGGCGCCAGTACTTGGGCTTGCTTATCTCAAAGTAGGCTCGACCGGCGTTCCACACAACTGTTGACACGCCGATCAAAGTGATACGGTGGTTGGCGAGAGATACATTCTGCTTGAGTGAAGGATACGCATCAAGAAGGTCCATACAGCACTCCTGACAAGACACATACGCCCCGCTGTCGGGATCGCCCAGCCTACCACATTCTAGTATCGCCAGCGTGTCTGGACAAGTCCAGGCCCGAATGTCAACCTAATCATCACTCTGTGCGGAGGGGCTACAGGCCAGATTTGTTGACTTCCGACCGGATTAGGATATACTAACAACGTTACCCTGGAGACAGCACCGCAGCCCCCACTGAATAGCGAGGCAGGAAAGCAGGTGTCCTAATGAATGAGGTCTTGGTATGGACCGTTGCTCTTGTCCTAGCCGTGTTCGGAATCATCCTCCTGGCTGTGGCTGGTATGGCAGCGATTGTCCTCCACCTGAAACGGTATGGCCAATCGGAGGCGTCTGCCAGAGAAGATGGAGCAGGAATGAACCTGCGCGACAGGGACCAACGCACACAGGCTATTGAGAAGCCTCCGAGTGAGACACGAGATGATGCTCAGTCGGCCGACACCGGTGTATGGGCGTGGACGAAAGCCTGGGCATTCGCATCGATTCATGCATTACTGGTCAGCCTTATACTGGGCGCGGTAACGTTCTTCGAAGACTTGGCCCGAGCTAATGATGAGATACAGCGTACTGGAACGGTGAAGTTTCCCAAGCAGTTGCTGCCTGGGACAATCTCGGGCGCCTCCTCCAGTCACCGCCTGTCTCGTGGCAAGAGTGACTGTACGCGGTACGAGGTTGCAGATGACCGTTTCACTGACCTGGATGAGACAGGCTTTCCCCTGCCGGAAGGGACCGAATGGCGAGTTGTGTCATTGTCGGATGTAGAAGTTGACGATGACGACCAGCCTTTGAGGTAGCATTACACTGTATGGATAGAGTGGTCTTCATCGGAACGCCGCAGTTCGCGGCGCCATCGTTGGATGCGCTATTGCACTCCACCTATGTGGTGGGGGTGATCACGCAGCCTGATCGGCCTGCTGGCCGAGGACGGCAGGTCGTCGCGCCGCCTGTGAAGGAGCTGGCTGTGCAATACGGCGTACCCGTCAGTCAACCGGAATCGATCAATTCCATGGGAGCTATCGAGCAGCTTGCGCGATGGCAGCCTGACGTAATCGTGGTAGTCGCCTTCGGACAGATCCTCCGAAGACCAGTCCTGCAAATGCCGCGGTATGGATGCATCAATGTCCATGCCTCATTGCTCCCCCGCTGGCGTGGAGCGGCGCCGATCGCTGCCGCAATTCTCGCCGGTGATGCAGAGACAGGCGTGACGATCATGCGTATGGACGAAGGGCTGGACACCGGACCGATTCTAGTTCAGAAGGAAACAGCCATCGGAGAACGAGAGACCCGGCTCGATCTAGAGAAACGATTGGCTCACCTTGGATCCGAGCTGCTGGTTCAGGCGCTGCCGCGCTACATTGCTGGTGACCTCATACCTCGACCACAACCTGATGAGGGCATGACGTACGCCCCTCAACTGCGAAAGGCGGATGGAAGGCTAGACTGGACACAGCCAGCGATCGAACTCGGGCGACAGATTCGCGCATTCACGCCGTGGCCTGGTGTCTTCACCACGTATCGCGGCATCAGGCTGAAACTTCTGCGCGCTAGAGTCATTCCGGATCTCCACATCGACGCGCCACCAGGCACAGTAGTCGCCCTGGATGACGGCGTCGCCGTCTCCACGGGCGAGGGGGCACTGTGCCTAGAAGAGGTCCAGTTGGCCAGCAAACGCCCCATGGATATCGCCACATTCCTCTGCGGGCAGCAGGATTGTGTGGGCAATTGCCTTGGAGCTAATGAGACACAGACAGAGCGGGCTTGAGCGTCATCCCGCTCTGTCTGTGTCTTGTAGTGAGTGTACACGGAGAGGACAAGAACAGAACAAGCGTGAGCTTGCACGACTAGCCCGCAGAGTGGTATAATTGGTCTCGCTAACCGATAGACATCGGATGGGGTAGGCGAGGGCATCGGGAGCTAGACGTCAGCATATAGAAAGTCATTCAGATAACAGTTTCGGCACTCTGCAGTGTCAGATGGCCAGACTCAGGTCGATCCCGTTCGGGCGATCGCCTATCTTCATTTTCGACGGTATTGGAGGGTAATTCACATGTCGGGACACAGTAAGTGGTCTACGATCAAGCATAAGAAAGCCGCTGAGGATGCTAAGCGGGGTAAGCTCTTCACTCGACTGGGTAGGGAGATCACCATCGCAGCGCGTGAGGGTGGAGGAAACCCTGATTCCAATATTAGACTACGTCTGGCAATTGACAAAGCCAAAAGTGCCAACATGCCAAAGGAAAACATCGAGCGGGCAGTCAAGCGCGGAACGGGCGAACTACAGGGTGCTGAGCTTGAGGAAGTGACCTACGAAGGATATGCCCCCAACGGGGTTGCGGTGCTGGTTCAAGCGCTCACAGATAACCGGAATCGAACCGTCGCCGAAGTTCGCCGCGCCCTGACACGTCAGGGCGGCACGCTGGCCGATGCGGGAGCAGTGGCTTGGCAGTTCAGTCGCAAGGGTTACATCACAGTATTACCATCCGGCATAGACGAAGACAGGGTCTTTGAGGTTGCAGTGGACGCTGGGGCGGACGACGTTCTTGTGAGTGATGACCTCATTGAGGTGTACTCGGATGTAGAGAGCTTCCAGACCGTACGCCAGGCGCTAGAAGGCGCCGGCATCGACATCGACTCGGCGGAAATCTCGATGATACCCACCGTGCCGATGCAGCTAGACGACAAGGCTACGGTGCAGGTTATGAGTGTCATTGAAGCACTTGAGGAACTCGACGATGTACAGCAGGTATACTCCAACCTGGACATCAGTGACGAGGCAATGGCAATGTACGAGGCTGCAGCATAGTCTTCGCTATGCGTGTGCTGGGCATTGATCCTGGAACTGCAACAACCGGATACGGGATCATCGAGGCAACGGGTAATGATCTGAAGCCGCTGGCGTTCGGGGTGATCACAACGCCAGCGGATCTTTCTTTGCCTGTGCGGCTTCAGATGATCTTCCGATCGATCAAAGCACTTGCGCAGCAGTGGCATCCGGATGCGGCTGCTGTTGAGGAGCTGTTCTTCAGCAAGAATGTACGGACCGCGATCAACGTTGGCCAAGCGCGCGGGGTTGTGCTTCTAGCGATGGCTGAGGCAGGTCTGCAGGTTGCGGAATACACACCGCTGACGGTTAAGCAAGCCGTAACAGGTTACGGTGGGGCAGACAAACGACAGGTCCAGGAGATGATACGTCTCTTATTGGATCTGAGCTCAGCGCCCAGCCCCGATGACGCCGCCGATGCGCTGGCAATCGCGATCTGTCACGCCAACACAGCATCTCTATTGAGACTCCCCGAGGAGTAGCAACAGGAACAGGGCAAAATGATCGCCAGATTGCGCGGCACTGTATGGGGTGTTGGAGACAACCACCTAGTTCTGCAGGTTGGCGGGGTAGGCTTTCACGTCAACGTGCCTGGCGGGGTGCTCAATGAGGTGGGCAGCACGAGCGAATATATCGAGCTGTTCACTCATCTACATGTCCGTGAAGGTGAGCTGTCGCTCTATGGGTTTGCCAGCGAGGAGCAGCTTTCGCTATTCAGGCTACTGCTGGGTGTCTCGGGAGTCGGCCCAAAAGTCGCGCTCGCCATCTTGAGCATGGTTTCACCTGATGTGCTTCGACAAGCCGTTCACCAGGAGGAACCCGCTCTTCTCGCCCGTGTGCCTGGCATTGGACCGAAGACAGCGCGGGCTATCATCTTCCACCTGAAAGACAGATTACCAGGTGTCACCGTGGCCGGTGCAGCCGCGGTCAGCGATTCCGATATTGAGGTCATCGGTGCGCTGACCCATCTGGGTTTCAGCGTTGTCGAGGCCCAGCGAGCGCTGCAGAGCCTGCCCCACGATGCCGACCTGCCCATCGAAGAACGAGTCCGCCTGGCCTTGGCCTTTTTCGACAGGCGATAGATCCTGGATGATCGCCTGGCCGAGGATCAGATCACTCTACCTTGGTCGCAGCGCACGGATTGTAGTTTGAGCCCAGAATCACACGGAAATCCACCGGGCTATCCTCATCGGCACTTGGAATGACATCCTCGCTTCTAAGCTGGTAGAGCTGCATAAGCCTTGGCAACGGCGATCCCTTGGACGATGTCGTGAAGTCCACGATCTGTGTTCGGGGATAGGTACCGTCCGCAGGACCGATGCTCATAACCTCCAGTCCCTCCCACCGCAATCTCTCTGCCGCAACGGGTCCAAGATCGGAATAGGGAGTTGCATTCCAGATCTCAACCCGGAAGGCTCGTTGCTGTGCCCGTCCCACAGCAGGCGGGGCCACAGCTTCAGACACCATCGTCGCAAGGGCCGCATAGTCCGGCACTAAGACGTACGCTCCGTTAGGCGCCGTCCATGAATGGACCACACTTCGCCCCACAAAACGACTCTTCACGTTGCTCATATCCAGTCTGGAACCAACGTTAGCCAGATAGAGTATCTCGTTCAGACTCATATCGGTGGCGACTGTCTCCTGAAGGGCCACCCACAACTGCGGAATCTTGGGAATGATATCCAGGGAGAGTGCTTGATGGTATAGACTCCGGAGCACTTGCTGCTGCCGTCGGTTGCGATCGAAGTCGCTGGTGCTCCAGCGAGACCGAGCATACCAGAGAGCCTGCTTTCCACTGAGATGGTGTATCCCTGGCATCAGGTCAATATCCGACTGCCCATTCGGTGAATCCGGATCGGGAAATGTATCGGAGAGGGGACACTCAACCGCGACATCGACGCCTCCAAGCGCGTCAACGATCTTGATGAAGCTGTCGAAGCCGACGCGCACGTAGTAGTGCGTGCGTATCCCCAGGTTGTACTCGATGGTTGCCCTCAGCAGTCCTGGCCCACCGCCCGGATAGCCGATGCGCTCACCGCTGGCGAAAGCGGTATTGATTTTGTTGAATCCCTGAGTCGGGATCCAGGCATAGAAGTCACGCGGAACCGAGATCAAGGAGATCGAAGGTAGTTCGGGATCGATGCTTGCGATGATGATGACATCGGTTCGCCCAATATTCTGAATGCCGATCTGATCCGACCCGAGCACAAGGACGTTGACCACGTTGTCACCCTGTTGAACAAGTGGCATAGCTGCTGGAACGGACAGAGGTTGACTCGCGATAAGGCCACCCGCGGGTGTGACGATGACCGGCGCCTCGGGAAGGGAGATGGCGAGTGACGGTGTCGGCGTGGGCGCTGGCGTGTCTGTCGGCGTCGGCCGTGGCGTCCCAGTAGCTGTCGGCTTCGGAGTCTCAGTCGCCGTTGAGGTAGGCGTCCACGTCGGGATGCGCGTAGGAGTCGAAGAAGGGGGCGGCGGAGACGTAACAATCGTCACCGCGTCGGAGGTTGCCTGGACTGCTTGTGCTGTCTCAGGAGCCGTGATCACCCATCTCAGAGCCACCGTGGCACCGATCAGAATCAGGACCAGTACCAACCCTTCGATCAACCGCTTCAGGGGGAAATGTCCGTCGTTCGTGTCAGCTACCTCCAGAATGACAGGCTACGTTAGGCCACGATTATAGCACAAACGGTCATCATCGCCAGACAAACTAGCTCGATTCACGGTTTTCGGACCATACCACTAATCACGTCACATCTGCGGAGGCAACTGAAACGACAGCTGTGCCTAACGGAAGTCCGAATCAACTACAGACGGGACTCAGGTGGAGCCAGCGGAGAAGTAACAGTCGAGGTTGCCGTAGGCGGTGGCGGCGATGTGGATGTCGCTGTAGGCGGTGGCGACGATGTGGATGTCGCTGTAGGCGGCAGTGTCGATGTTGCCGTCGGCGGTTGAGTCTCGGTCGGTGACTGAGTGGCGGTGACCGTATCCACGATCAATGTATTGGTCGGTGTTGGTGTAGATGTGACATCAGACGTACCCGTAGCGGTTGATGTCGGGCTGCTCGTAGCTGTGCGGGTCGCAGTGGCTACTGGCCTGCTGGTCGGCGCAGCCGGCCAGGAGGGCAAGTACAGTCGCTGCCCCACATAGATCGTCGTGTTGACGAGACAGTTGCCACGCATAATGGTAGTGACACTCGAGTTCGTGCGTCGCGCCAGAGAGTAGAGCGTATCCCCGCGCTTCACATAGTACGTCACCCAATATGTCGCCGGCACACACACAACGCCTTTTGTCGGCAGAGGGGCCACCAACTGCTGCGTCACTCTGGACGGTATCGGCGTAGCCGATGCCACAGGGAATGTGGAAACTGGGGTTGGCACAGACGTGTGCGTGTCGATTGCGGGTATGGATGCCTCGGTGGCAGGTCCATCCGACGTCAAGGCAGGCAACTCGGGGGTGCGAGAAGGCGCCGGCGTCGGCGTGAGCGTGAACGTGGGCAGTTCAGGCACTGGCGTCAAGGATTGAACCGGGTAGTTCACGGCTGCCACACCCATCGATGTTGACATTGGCTTGTCAGACGGGCGGGCAACCTGGCTTAGCCAGAACCCTCCAATCAGCATGACAACACTCATCACCGTGAGCCCGAGACTCCCAGCGAGTTTCCGGATATCCGGAGGCCGATTTGACCCAGCAATCGGCTGCTGATGATCATCATCCACTATCGCCTCTGTATCAAGGCCCTCCAGTGGATCGTCACCCAGTCTAGCCAACAGTGCACTCTCCCGCGACCCAGCCAGCCGCTAGTCCGCAACTGCTCCATCCACAGCAGGGACCACAGTCTGGTCAGTGTGTTGATTCCTAGTGGCCAGCGCTGTGGGTAGAACGAAGCTGAATGTACTTCCAACCCCCATCTCACCTTCAACCCAGATCCGCCCACCATGAGCCTCAACCAGAGTCTTAGCAATGGACAACCCTACACCTGTATCGCCAAGACCCGCAATGATCGGATTGTCAGCACGGTAGATTCGATGAAACACCCTCGGCCGATCTTCCGGTGCTATTCCACCGCCGGTATCGACCACTGACACAAGAAGATAGTCCGGCAGTTCATCATTCTTGTCAGACCCCTTCTGCAATCCCGCACGGATCAGGACCTCGGTCTTCGGGCGTGAGCTGCGACACGCACTGGACAGAAGATTCACAACGACCTGATAAAGGCTATCTCGATCTGCTTGGACCGGCGGCAACTCCGCCGGCATGTCCAGTCTGACAGCCAGCTCTTGCTCCCGAAACTGCGCAGATAGCGACATGACGGCGTCTTCAATAACACCGATAATGTTAACCACTTCAGGTAATAACGCAGCCTTTCCGCTCTCTATAGTCACAACACGGACAATGTCCTCAAGCAGTCCTTCCAGACGTTCGACATTGGCCTGGACTCGAAGGAGGAACTGACGCTGCATCTCCCCCAAAATACCCACGGCCTCCTTCAACAGCAGGTCGCAGTAGCCCTTGATCGAAGTCATCGGTGTCCGAAGGTCGTGAACGAGCGAAAGCAGCAACTCGCTGTCGACTGCCTCCTCTCGATCAGGCCAAAGCATGACCGCTGTGCTACAGCAGTCATCCAATGAGCTACTGGACAGGCTCACAAACTCAGCACGCAAGATGCAACCGCCCACGTCGAGACTCACTACACCGAGATCGTCCCTGTCAGGGACGCCTCGCGTACTGATTTGTTCAGACATATGTCGCCAGACAAGCTCATCAAACAGATCTGCCAGAGAAGTGCCGACAATTTCCGATGTAGACAGGCCAACCAGATCAGCAATCCCTGGTGAAATGAATGAGATCGTCCCGTGTGGATCGCTTAGTACCAACCCACTCGTTGTTGGCTCAACGTCCGCGACGGGAGGCCCGGATACAACCCGCGGGAAAGACACCTTGCCAGACTCCCGCATCGCCGCCAACTGCTTCTGCAGGTCAGCATTCAGCTGGGTTAGTTGGGTCTGCTCTTCCAACGCACGGTTGAGCCGTGCCTCGAGCGCATCACGCCTCTCAGCGAGCTCGCGAATCTCCTTATCCCAGGCCGTCCGCTCTGCCCCAAGCTGATGTTTGTCAGCTGACTCTCGCTGCAGCAACTGTAGCCTCGCCGTCAACTCAGCGGCCAGCTCCTGCTGCCTCGCGAACTGACCTTCCAGGCGCACCTTCTGCTCCGAGAGTTCCTG
>JAAZAN010000172.1 GCA_012514315.1 Chloroflexota bacterium | reverse complement strand
TGCTGGGACTATAGATGCACTCTTGCCAACCGGAGGAACAGGATCGTGAGCGAAAGCAGGATTGTTCAGGCAACGATGATCGGTTGTGGAGGCATGGCTCGACATCATCTGAGCAATATCCTCCGTCAGAAGGATTCCACGCACATTGCTGTGGTCTGTGAACCATCCGAAGACGCGTACGATGCCGCCGTCCAGGTCTTTCTGGCGGCCGGATTGAACCCTCCTCCCAACGAACCCGACCTCAAGCGCCTCATAGAGGACTATGCTGACAGCCTTGACGCAGCATTCATCATCACACCACACGCGTACCACTATGAGCAGGCCAGAATCTGTCTCGAGGCAGGGCTCGATGTGCTACTCGAGAAACCGATGGTAATGAACGCAGCCGAGGCGAGGAACCTGATCCAGACACGCGATCGCACTGGTGGGCTGCTGACCGTAGCGTTCAATGGTAGCCTCTCCCCCCAAGTACGCAAGGCATCTCAGATGCTTCGCTCAGGTGAACTGGGCGACATCCTCAGTATCAGTGCGGTTGTGTGGCAGTCTTGGGGCACTGGAACGCACGGTACGTGGAGGCAATCGCCAGCAGTATCTGGAGGGGGCTTTCTCTTCGACACGGGCGCTCATATGCTGAATACAGTAGCTGACCTGGCTGGTGAGGATTTCGTGGAAGTCGCTGCCTGGCTCGACAACAGAGGCCGTCCGGTCGAGACTCTGGCTGTCGTGATGGGGCGGCTTCAGTCAGGCGCTCTGGTGACACTCAACGGATGCGGGGAAGCGATTCCCTCTTGCGCCTCGGACGTCCGCGTGTTCTGCACCAAAGCAATACTTCACACCGACGTATGGGGCAAGTGGCTCAGGATTCAGCGGGCTGGGCGCAAGACACTGCGCGAGGTCAAAGTCCCTGCATCCTTAGGTGTATGGGAGCAATTCCTTGCCGTGCGCGCTGGGAAGATGGCCAACCCCTGTCCTCCAGAAGTGGGGCTGCGTATGGCGCTGCTGTGGGATGCGATCAGGGCATCGGCAGCACAAAATGGTATCCCGGTAAAGTGTGAATCACCAAACTATAGCTAAGGAGTACGACACATGGGTAAGGAAATTCGAGTGACCGTGTGGAATGAGTATCGACACGAGAAGACAGATCCAGCGGTGTCCAGTGTCTATCCCGAGGGCATGCACGCAGCGATTGCCGCGTATCTGCGCAGCAATGGGCTGAAGGTCGGCACAGCCACGCTGGATGAACCCGAACATGGCCTGACGCAGGAGGTTCTCGACCACACCGATGTCCTCATCTGGTGGGGCCATATGGCGCACGGAGAGGTTCAGGACGATATCGTCGATCGAGTTCATCAACGTGTCCTGGACGGTATGGGGCTGATCGTACTCCACTCTGGCCATTTCTCCAAGATATTCAAGAAGCTCATGGGGACCACGTGCAACCTGAAGTGGCGTGAGATGGGCGAAAAGGAGCGTGTGTGGGTAGTCGAACCCGGTCACCCGATAGCTGCAGGACTGGGCGAATACTTTGAGATACCCAGCACCGAGACGTACGGTGAGCGCTTTGACATTCCAGCGCCAGACACACTCGTCTTCGTCAGTTGGTTCGAGGGAGGAGAGGTATTCAGGAGCGGCTGCTGCTATCATCGCGGAGCGGGCAAAGTCTTCTACTTCCGCCCAGGCCACGAGACGTTCCCGATCTTCTACCAGCCGGAAATCCAGCAGGTCATCCTCAACGCAGTCCGATGGGCCGCTCCAGTCGGCGGACCTACGGTCCAGTTCGGGCACTTCCCTGAGCCCCTCGAATCTGTCGGATAGCCATGGCTGGTGGCTGACGAACGATGAAGTGGCTAGAGATCTGCGTCGACATAGACAATGAGATCGCCGAGGCAGTGGCGGAGGTCTTCTCACGCTATGCCTACAAACGTGGAGTGGTCATTGAGGCCGGGCCCGCTGGATGGAATGCGGGCTCGGTTAGCGTTAAGGCGTATCTCCCCATCGATGATAGCCTACCCCAGAAGCAACGTGCCCTCGAAGAGGCTCTATGGCACCTGAGCCAAATAGCCCCGATTCCGACGCCGGTAATTCGGTCAATCGCCGAACTGGACTGGTCCGAGGCCTGGAAACAGCATATGACCGTTATGCGCATTGGACAGCACATCATCATCCGGCCATCCTGGCTGGACTATCAGCCAATGGCCGGAGACGTGGTGATCGAGCTGGATCCAGGCATGGCGTTCGGTACGGGCCTCCACCCTACGACACAGATGTGTTTGGAGGCGCTGGAGAGGCACATTCACCGGGGCGACGCTGTGCTTGATCTGGGAACAGGCACTGGCATTCTGTCCATTGCCGCGGCCAAACTGGGCGCCAGCACGGTACTGGCGTTGGACAATGACCCCATCGCCGTCGAGGTGGCACGCAGCAACGTACTAGCTAACGACAGTCAGACAACAGTCACCGTAGGCGAGGGATCCCTTACCGATGTGACGCAGAGCTACAACATCATTCTGGTCAATATACTGGCGCAGGTCATACTCGACATGCTCGACCAGGGGTTAGGACAACGCCTGGCATCCGGGGGGATCATCGCGACCACAGGAATCCTTGACAGCCAGGCTGACGATATCATTCACGCCCTTCAGCGTGCAGGCCTGGAGTTGGTGAACCGAGATCAGATCAATGATTGGATCTGTCTGGTCGCCCGAAGATGACCGGGACGTCTAGTCCTCATCCTGAGACAAGTAATGCGACTTCTTGTGTCGATAGACAATTCGACCGCGTGTCAGGTCGTAGGGAGAAAGCTCCACCCGCACGCGGTCGCCAAGCAGGATGCGGATATAGTACTTGCGCATCTTGCCAGAAAGATACGCAAGGATCTCGTGACCACTGTCGAGTCGAACTCGGAACTGAGTGCTGGGAAGCGCCTCAATAACGGTACCCTCGACCTCAATCTTGTCCTCTTTCTGCTTTGACATCCTAAGTTCTCTCTATCCCCCCGGCAGTTGGTCGCGCACCACAGTTACGCCTGCTAACACTAGACTTCAGGCTCCGACGTATCTGTATCCTCGGATTGTGAATCTCCATCCACAGACACCTCATCGTCGTCCATCTCAACCGGAGATGTATCGGACAGCGTCGGCTGTTCTAGCTCATCCGGCACAGCAATCGCATCGGATTCCTCAGCGACTTCAGACTCCTCTGCTGCCTCAACCTCGCTGACAATCTGTTGCTGGGCCATCCAGCGTTCCCACTCATCGCGCCGGATCTGCTTCGCACTGAGGGCAAGCCGCCGACGATGGCTTTCTATACGGATGATCTTCACCAAGAGAACTTCATCTGGATGCACAATGTCAGTCGGCTTCAGCTCGGGCGTTCCAATCATCTCGCTGGCATGAAGCAATCCTTCAATGCCCAGATCCAGTTCCACGAAGGCGCCGAAGTCGACAACACGGGTGACTCGCCCCTCAATCAGCTGACCTACATGATAGACATCATCGACCTGTGTCCAGGGATCCGGCTGCAGCTTCTTAAGGCTCAGAGCGATCCGCTTGCGCTCGCGATCCACACTGAGGACATACACCTCGACCTCATCCCCAATGCTGAGCACTTCACGCGGATTATTCACTCGCTTCCAGCTCAGCTCAGACACATGGACCAAACCATCCGCTCCACCCAGATCGACAAATGCCCCAAACCCGGTGATGTCCGAGACGCGGCCGCGTCGGACTTCGCCTTCAGTCAGCTCTTGCATGACCTGCTCACGCTGCTTCTCCTGCCAAGCCCGCATAGCTCGACGTTGCGAGAAGATCAGCCGCCTTCGGCGTCGGTCCACCTCGATCACTCGCAATCCGACCGCCTGGCCAATCATCCCCGCGAGACGCTCGTTGCGCTCCTCTTCCCGCAGGCGGCGCGGAACCCCAACGATCTGTGATGCCGGGACGAAGCCACGGATCCGGCCAAATTGCACGACAACCCCACCACGATTGTAGTCAGAGATCACACCTTCAAAGAGAGCGTTGCTCTCCATCAGTTGTTCGGCCTTGAGCCAATCCTCTTGGAGAACTGCTTGATGAATCGAGAGGAGCGGGCGTCCCTCCTTGTCCTCTGGCTGAATCACCGCCACTGGGATCTCCTCGCCAACTGCAACTCTTGCACGAACGTCATCATCCAGCCGATCTAGATCGTTGGCTGGAACGTAGCCCTCGCGCTTGTGGCCTACGTCCACAATAACACCAGCCTCATCCTTTCTGATGATCACGCCAGTGCGAATGTCCCCCCGACGGAGAGCCTGGAAATCGTAAGCATCCAGAGCTTCCTCAGAGAGAAACTGCTCCATGCTGAAGGCTTCAGTCTCTTCGGATACCTGTTCAGGTGCGGTCTGGTCGGCGAAGTGCTCCCTATTCATCAGCTCAATATTCTCCTCTACGATGCTGTTCCTCTGACGAAAAACCGGCGTTGCCTGCTCACTTGCTTGATGCGGGCAATGCCGGTTTGACAAGACGCGCCGGACTGGTACGTGCCCCATACCAGTCTTCGCCCACTTTCGGGAAGTGGGCTGGTAGATAACCTGTAATCAAGAGGCGTCGCGACCCGCATAAGAGGACAGCATCCCAAATATGTCTGTATTCTATCATGTCACTACGGAATGTCAAATCTCTTGACTGACAGTTTTGCGTTGTTTGACTATGTTTTCGTGAAATCGGGCGTCTCCGAGATGCTAGATTGGTAGCGACCCCTAGAGCCAGGAACTACAACAGGATTAGTCTCACTTCCTTGCCAAGAACAGTACGCACTGAAGAAACCCAGAAAGAACTAACCCTCATCTTCTGACGATGATGCCGTATCATCACCTCGTATGCCTTGAACCGCCTCGAGCAACTGGCGATATTCCTCATCGGGAAGTGGTCGCAACCGACCCGGCCCTCGCAACCAGGATCGCACTTTCTTGCCGTAGAAGGCCGGCACTGGCGACTCATCCGCGTCCACTTGTACGCGAGGATGGACAAATACAATCGCCGACTGGACTGGGACCGCCGCGCCAGGTAGTCGTTCGCCTAGCCACACCCTAAGCAGATCGCCCTGCCGCTCCGCCTCGGCATCGGGGCGACCAATACCTTCCTGACCTGACAACTGCCGGAAGAATTTTGCTCGCTCGCGCAACTTCCAGCGGCCTTCCGAATAGCTCACGTGACCGGCATGCGTCTTGACCAATAGGACGGTACAACCACCCGGCGACACCAAGACGTGATTGGCCGGCAGCAGATAGTTCACCAGGATGTGCTGGCTGTCGAGCCCCTTGAGAGCCTTGGCCAGCGCCTCATGGTGTGCTAGCGGCCCAGCGTAGCGTTCGGCAAAGAACCCGCCCACCATCGACAGCCCCACGCCAATAGGGAGGCTCACGAAAATGGCTAATAGCCACTCTGGTCCACGCAAGGAAGCGAACCAGCCCACAGCCAGAATGCCGATACCCACCCAGGGCACGATCCGACCGACGTTTCTAGAAATCTTGATGCGACGCTCATTGCGTATGATCTGCATATAAGAACCTTCTCATCCCCCGGCCTATTCGCCTGACACCTGCATACTTGCCTGGATCACGTCCAGCACGTGACTCTCCATAGCTCGACGGGCCTGTCCAATAGCATTCTTCACCGCCTTTGCATTGGAGCGTCCGTGGCCCACCACAACAACGCCATTCACTCCCATCAGCAGCGCTCCACCATACTCGGCGTAGTCGAAGCGCTGCGCCAATCGACGCAGTGTAGGCAAGAGTAACAGCAACCCAGGCAGCATGCCGATCAATCCAGGTAAGAGTAGAACCAATGCGACCTTATTGAGCCACCCTCCGGTCAACTCCTGCCTCAAGAAGCGACCCAGAAACGACGCGACAGCCTCGGTTGTCTTGACCATGACATTGCCTGTGAACCCATCCGTGAGGATCACATCAGCCTTCCCTCGCGTCACCTCCTTAGGCTCGACATTGCCCACGAAGTTCAGCTCGCTCTCCTTCAGGATAGCGAATGTCTCCCGCACCAACATGTTACCTTTGTCTTCTTCTTCGCCGTTCGAGATAAGCCCGAGTCGCGGATCGGCAATACCCCATACGTTCTCCGCGTAGGCCAGCCCCATCCGCGCGAACTGAACCAGGTACTCTGGTTTGCAGTCTGCAGTAGCCCCGTTGTCAATCAGTAGCACGGGAGATCCGGCAACCGGATAAATCGTGGCCAGGGCAGGACGCCGGATACCCCGTATGCGGCCCAGATCGAAGATCGCTGAAGCCAAGACCCCGGCTGTATTGCCTGCCGAAACGAACGCATCTGCTTCACCGCTACTGACCAATCGCATTCCCACTCGGATCGACGAGTCCTTCTTGCGCTTGACCGCATCGGTGTGTTCGTGCATCTCAAGCACCTCGGCTGCATCCTTGACGTGAATAGGTAATCCAGCCGTATCATGCTTTGCAAGCTCATCCTTGATCGCAGCCTCACGACCGACGAGAATGATCTCGTCACCCCATAGTCTGGCAGCCGCTACAGCGCCAGCGACATCTGGCACAGGGTGATGATCCGACCCCATGGCATCCACAACAATGCGCATCCTTCCTCCTGATTGGAACTGCGGAACGGCCGTTCAGCCGAGTGACGTCGAGGGCAAGACGTGCCGCGACTGCTTCCCACGTAGAGCGAACATGCCACGCGATGTCCTGATGCAGCATCCATGCATCCCATCAAACGCATATTGCGTGATTGAGGAGCATCCGGGGAGATTAGCTGGCCATTCGGACCCGACAGGGAGCATCATAGATGCATTCTACCGCGCTTGATCGAGGTTGACAAGTAACTGGTCGCAGGTATAATAAGAAATTGAGCCCCGGTGGCGGAATAGGCATACGCGGCAGGTTGAGGGCCTGTGCCTTTATGGCGTGCTGGTTCGACTCCAGTCCGGGGCACTCTATTGTCTTCCTAGCCATCAATGGGAGAACTGGCTCCAGGCGACATTATCGCCTTGGGGCCAGTTGCTTCTCAACGACCTAGTGGCTTCCAGGAAAACTTCCACGGACCTTGCACTGCAACCGCAACACCGTCCACGTCAATGTGGTACCGGCCTGGCTGCAGTGAGTTTGTCTCAGGATCAGTCACGTCAAAAGCCAGTACGACCTGCAGCATCTCGCTCCCCACATCCACACGGCCAGCAGCACTGTAGGCAGTCTCAAGGTCAACCGCTCGTCGGTCCGGCCCCGTCACCGACGCCAGTCGCAAGCCAGAGAGCCAGCGACCGCTCTGCTGCAACTCGTGTGGCTCTGAGATCAATGTCAACATCGTTGTCCCATTCAAATCCTGGATACGGGCTGCTGTGAACGCGAGCTGATACCCCGCGACATCTAAGCGAATATCCACATCCCACGGCTCGCTGGCCATCCAGGGCACATCAGAGCTACCCATTGTCATCGTCAATCCGCCTGGCACGGACACATCGAAGGTCGCTGCGGCGGGAAGTACGATGTCCACCGCCGGCACGTGCAGCGTGATGCGCCGCGCCGATGGATGAACAGGCTGGAACGTCAGCGTGCCCACATCGTAGCCGGTCTCGCCGGGCAGTCGCCACACCGTGTCCCAAGACGGCTCGTATCGGTGGCCGCGGTCATCCTCCAGTATGAGCTCGTGGCGGCCTGTAGCCGGGTTCCACGACTGAATCTTATTGAGGGTCACCCCCGGCGGTGGCTCATTGAGACTGATCGACAGTGTTGTCAAACGATCGCTGGACACGACTTCGTTCAGCTTGAGGGTAAGGCCATTCCGAGTCTGGCTCACACCTTCAGGGTGGTATCGGATCGGGGCGACAGGCGCCCCACCAGTATCGTCGACGCCCGGAGGCGTCCACACAATAGTCCACTGTCCAGAAACCGCTATACTCGCGCCCTGCACGCGCACTTCAACGATGCCGGATGGGACCCCCTCCCCTTCCTTGGCCTCCAAAGCTGAACGTAGAGCATGCGAGCGATCGTTATAGCCCCACGTGCTGCCGCTGCGGAAGCCAGCTGCACCGCCGTCAAGCCGGATGCCATACAGCGTACGATTTGCCTGATTGGCCACGGCATCGATGTCGAACTCGAGCAAAGTACGGCGCGAAGGACCATCGTGGAGTACAATCTCCTCCTCTGTAAGTCGGGCGCCGGAGATGTGTACGCGAAATCCCGCCACATCCAGATCGACGGCAAGCGGCCAGTGGTCGCCTACCTGCGGATCGTCGCCCAGATCCATCACAAAACCTGTGTCCGCCTGAACATCGAACCCCACCTCGGCCACACTCAAGGTCATCTGTCTGGCCGACAACGAAACGGGAGCGAATGAGAGAGTCTGTTCATCGGCGAGCACGCCCTGTGTGCGGGGCGGCGCCACACCGCCGTCCGGCTGCACAAGTACAGCCACAGTCTGACTTGAGGAACCGCTGTCCGGTCCGGCAGGTCGAAAGTACGTGTGACCCAGGTCATCAGAGAGTGAGGGTTGTTCACGACCGCCGATGCGAGGGAGCTCCCAGTCGGAGTCTGCCCACTCTACCGCCAGACGTACCGCCGTCTCCTCAGGACTGTGAGCCACCTCCACAACCCGAAGCGTAATACCCGCTTCAGTATCGCTGGCATCACCCGGAGTATAGGGCTTTGGGAACAACTCAGCTACCAACTCCCCGGTGGCAGGGCGGAGCATCAGCGGGACCTCCCAGTCCGCCGGCGCCACACCGTCAGGAACCAGTGGTAAGCGCGGCAACTCCAGCGTGATGTGATAGACGCCATCGGGGAGCGGCGGAAACTCCAGCGTGCTCATCTCTAGACGCAGAGTGCAGCCCTCCAGCGACAGCCGCTGACCGTCGGGCAAGCGCAAGCCAGGATCGAGGTCTTCATCAACAGCTGCGCCACCGTTGGGCCACAACTCATCCTCCGTTGGCAGGCCTATGGCACGGACGACAACCGTCGTACCACCTGGTTGGGCCAGCACATGGTCTACCCGCAGCGTCACACCACCGTGGGCGACCTCGACCGGAGTTGCTAGCACACGGGTCTCCTCCAGATCCACAAAACCAATTCCTGGCACGTAGCCCAGGAGACGCTGGACCTCGGCCCAGACGCGCTGAGGTCGTGCAGCAATCAGCACCAGCGCCACAACGAGTAACAGGCCAAGACCGATCATTGTCCAACGACGCTGGCGAGAGAACACCATCGATTGATGGTGGGAAGTCGTTGCACCTGCTACATGCCGCTCCATCAAGGCCGTCTTCCGGGCAAGAAGACGATGCTCTAGATCAGCAACGAAGGCGGAGTCCGGGGTAGCTGCACCCCACAATGCCGTGAGAGCTTTCTCGATGCGGGGCGAATGCTCCGACTGCGCATGCGCGTTCCTACTCATCACTTCCCTCCCATTCGGCCTCGAGACGCTGCAGCAACCGATACACGGCCATCTTCACAGCAGCCTCACTCCGGCTCACGATCCGTCCGATCTCACCGTAGGTCAGACCGCCAGCGAAGCGAAGTTGCAGGAGTTCCTGCTGATCCTCGTTCAGTCGCGCAACGAGCATGGCCAGCCGCTGCAGCGTCTCTTCCTGCACAAGATGAGCCAGTGGATCAACATCATCAGCCCGAACATCGAAGGTCTCGTCCAAGGGCAGATCTGGACGCCGCCGCCGGTAGTGATCGGCCACTTTGTGGTGCGCGATACTGAACAGCCACGCAGCGAAGCTCCCACCTCCATGATAGCGATGCAACCCCTCCACCATCTCAGTGAACACCTGAGCGGTCAGGTCCTCAGCATCAGCAGGACTGTTTACCCGGCTGCGCACGTAGCGATACACCCGCGTCACGTAGTTTCGGTATAAGGTGGCAAGAGCTGTCGATTCGTGCTGGGCCGCCTCAACCAGTAGTGCGTCCTCATCCGCGCTTGCCAGCGCCCTGGACTTGATCGTTCGCAGGTTTTGCATGGGTTCACCTCGACAATGGCTACATACTGTATGTCGCAGTTGACCGGGGAAAGTAACATGCTGCGAGGCAAGCATGCACTGCGAGGCAGGTACCGATGGATCCGCAGCGTCGATGAGCGTGTCGAAGCGCTCCTGATGCATGCGGTTCGACACACGGGGGATCAGTCTATCTCACTCTGGGTATGCTCCTGGGCCGCTGCATGCAGGCATCGTAGGTTCTTCAGGCGACACACCAGCGGCGTCATTGACCCTGGTTCCAGGCGGCGCGGGCACATCGCCCTGCAGTAGCGGATCGTTAGTGGCGACCATCCATTGGTCAAGTCGCGCCCGCATATCGTGCAGGATGCCATTGCACTCCTCAACCCCAGTAAGGTTATCGGATTCGGTCGGATCGAACACCAGATCGTATAGCTGCTCGCTGGCAACAGGACGCTCCCGCCAGCCGTGCTCCACCCAGACCTCCTTGCCCGGGCTATCATCCGTGTTCGGCAGGACAGGCGTCCCCCGTTTCCCGAAGCGCCGAATGTACTTCCACCTCTGAGTGCGCACTGCCCGTTGCGGTTCGTATGCCGCGTGGTACGTGACCTCTGCAAAGATCTGCTCGTTGATCTCCTCACTCTCACCGCGGATCAACGGCATCATCGAGCGCCCCTGCAGCCATGATGCCGGATCCACATCCAACAGATCACACAAAGTGGGAAAGATGTCAATCTGAGACACCATCGCGTCACAGACCTTTCCGCCGCCAAAGCCGCCCGGACCACGCATAATCAGCATGACGCCGATACCATAGTCAGTGAGAGTGCACTTCATCCCCGGAAAGGCGATGCCGTGGTCGGTCGTACAGATAACGAGTGTCTCATCAGCCAATCCGCTCGCTTGCAGTTGATCCAGCACGATGCCGATGCCCGTATCGAGCCGCCTTGCGCTGCTCTGGAAAGCGGACATATCTCGTCGAATCGCTGGCGTATCCGGCAGACGGCCAGGTGGTATGCAGTAGCGTGGGTCATCCCGGGGGTCGGGATCTCCAAACTCACGATGGGTATCGGTGAATCCTATTGACAGGAAGAATGGTTGATCGGGCGGCCTTCTGAGGTAGCCAGCCGCCGTGGCCGCGACCGTGGCTGAGTCCCACGCACCTCGATTACTCGATCCTAGATCCATCGTCGATGCAGGCGCAAGGACCTGATCATAGCCAATCATGCTGGCATCGTGGGCTACGTGCTGTACCCCCGCCAGCGCAGAGACGTATCCCGCTGAGCGCAGCCAATGCACGATATGCTGCGAGTAATCATTGAGTGCGAAGCCGCGATGGGCCAGACCCAGCATTCCGCTGCTGTGAGCGCACTGTCCTGTCAATAGGCAGGCACGGCTGGGCGAGCAGGTGGGGGCGGCCGAGAACGCCCGCCGAAATAGTACGCCTTCCTCAGCTAACCGCTGCAGGCACGGCGTGGCAACTGCATGCCCATACGGTTGGATGAAACGACCGGTATCGTGAGAATGAATATAGAGTATGTTAGGACGCATCACAGGCGGTCTCCGATCGGTCTGTTACATGAATCTGCGAAAAGTCAGTCTGCTCTCCGGCCGCGCCAGCATCAGCGGTGTTGGGAGTGCGATGGCCAAATGCCGTAATCAGCACGACAGATGTCACAATGATCACAGTGGCAAGCACAATCTGGACTGTCATTGGTTCGTCAGCAACGGCCCATCCCAGGAAGACGGCGATGACAGGATTCACGTACGCGTACGTCGACGCCCGGGCCGGTGTGGACACTCTCAGGAGCCACGTGTACGCCGTAAACGCTACAATCGAACCGAAAAGCGTCAGATAGGCCAGGGCCAGCCATGAGCGCAATGACACGGTGGATAGATCAACACCGGTGAACTCTCCAGTGCAGGCGGAAGCCACCATCAGAAGCCCCCCGCCTGCGAGCATCTCCATCCCGGTGCTCTCAATCTGCGAATCAGGTAGGGGAGCGTTTCGCGAGTACAGCGACCCGATAGCCCATGTCAGTGCTGCTCCCAACACCGCTGTCGAGCCAAGGAAGTCCACGCTATGTCCGCCCAGCAGATTCCTCGGCCCGATCAAGACCAGAATGCCAACCAGGCCCAGTATCAGACCCAGGCTGACCCATCCACTTGGACGCGCGTCCCGCGAACGCACCCAATCCAGCAATACAATCCAGAGTGGTTCAGTGGCGATGAGCAGCGCGGCCAGCCCAGAAGCAATCCGCTGCTCTGCCCACGTGACACCACCGTTTCCGAAGAGCAGCATCAAGACTCCCACGATGAGTGCGGATCGCCAGTGAATTCGTGCGGGGCGTGGAGATCCACGCAGTCGAGACCACGTGTAGAGAATCATACCACCGATAATGAACCGGGTGCCTGCCATCAGGAATGGCGGAATGGTCTCAATGGCAATCCGGATCCCGAGGTAAGTAGAACCCCAGATGATGTAGACCGCGGCAAATGCGGCAACTAGACGAAACCGAGAGACTGGGCCAGCAACTGACAGCGATGCACGGCTCAGTATCGGCGTCTCAGCATGACTAGGCTCTGATGGTAGCACGTTTGTCTCCCTGTACACATGGTGTCTTTGGCCAGAGTCTGGTAGTATACCATGGATCGCGAATCTATCGTGGCGTAGGGTCCTACGTCGACGCTCACGGACATACCGATCGTCTCTGACACCAGTCAATAGCACAAAGGAACTGGCGCCTGCAGCGACCGTCCACATCAAAGAAGTCTTCCCACAGGGTGCACTACGCCACACTTGCTCAGGCTCACGGCGCTGATCAGTTCTGCATAGGAACCGAGCTTCTGGAGACGATCCACCGCGATGCTGAATGGCGGACGATCGTCGCGCTGCACGCAGTGCATAGGACAGTCGGCCAGATGGAGGCAGCATGGCGGCCACTGAAAGAAGACGCCTGGCCAATCTGTCGACGTCGTTTGAAGGAAATCGTCTTTGCCGAGATAGGACTTCGTAGTCAGTCTGGAGCGCGCAGTCATCCTCGGGACTCCAATAGCATCTCCGCGCACGTCTTTAGTTCATTGCACTTCATCACCTCAGTAAGCAACCAACCCGCAGCAGAGACCGACGCACCGCATCATCAAACAGGAACAGGGCTTCGTGCTCGCGGGAATGAAACCGAGCTACTCCGGACACGACAAGCTGGCACAGCAAAGCGCCGAATCGCTCTATGGACTGAGATGCAATCGCCAGGTGAAGAGCGCCCCCAGAGGCGTTGGGTGCGTCGAGTGTTCTGGCATGTTGCCCGACCCACAGCGACGCTCTGATCGGCCGGAAGACGAGCAGTAGTCAGTATGAGTGGACGAGGCGGTAAGTGCAAATATGGGGCAGGTATTGCGCGCTCAAACCTGGCACACACTCATTGATGTAGCTGGCCAGCGTGACCATACCGGGTTCTTCAGATGTGCCGTGGTTCACTCGGATCACTGGGTGACCCAGATCCTCAGCCATCTGGACATCGCGCCAGTAGGAGGAACCGTCATCACAGACAACAGAACAGTTGCACCCCATGTCGATGAACGTCCCGATGTTACAACAGCAACCTGTGCCCAATCCGACGCGAGATACCGACTGTGTAGCCCGGCCTGTGACCTGGACCGATGGCTCACCCAAAGAGGCACATCTGTCTGCAATGTGGGATGCCAAAGCATCAAGCGTCACAGCGCCGAGATCGTAGCGATGCTGATATCCATCACCTCCGACCGCAGCGGGCGTCTCCGGCATATCGAGGAAACGAGCCCACGCCCAGGGGATCCCAATATCGGGCCAGCGATCCCAGCAATCGTGGTTACGCATAATCGTGAGACCGTGGTCGGCGATGAAGCGCAGCTTAGCCTCAGCACGAGGATTCTCTTCCGGGTGTCGGTCCCAGTGTTCCCAGAAGGTCGGCTCGTGACACACAACCAGCTTGTATCCTTCTTCTACAGCCACCTTCAGGGCAGCAAGACTTGGCATCCATGTGACGAGGCACCGGTCTACATCCGGTTCGGCATCACCGATAATGATTCGATCAACGGTGTTCTGTCGATCAACCCACGCTGCGCGACTGAGGAAGTGTTCCAGAACCTGCGCAATCTGTGGCATCGCTCATCCTCCTGCTCACGAACGTACTCTTCTCCGTCGCCGTCGCGGTCTCCAAGGGCAGCTACTATCCAGTACCGAACAACCGGTCTCCCGCATCTCCCAGTCCCGGCACGATGTAGCCAATGTCGTTCAGACGTTCGTCGAGAGCCGCCAGATGCACTGGCACATCGGGATGCGAAGTCGTAAGTCGTTCGACACCCTCGGGCGCCCCAATAATGCCTAGAAACTTGATGCGGCTTGCTCCCCAACGCTTAAGAATGTCGATTGTCGCCACGGCAGATCCACCGGTGGCGAGCATAGGGTCAAGAACCAGACAGAGGTCCACTGTTGGGCTGACAGGTAGCCGGTTGTAGTACTCCACGGGCTCAAGTGTTCGTTCATCTCGAAACAGCCCGATGTGCCATACCTGCGTGTTAGGCATCATATTCCATATACCTTCCACCAACCCCAGCCCTGCACGCAGAACGGGTACCAGCCCGATACGCTCCTGGAGCTTTTCCCCGGTGGCATTGCCCACAGGTGTAGTAACGGCAACCTGCTCAACAGCGACATCAGATGTCGCTTCATAGGCAACGAGAATAGCCAATTCCCGCAGGAGTTCCCGGAACTTCTTGGGGTCCGTCTCCTGATTCCTCAGCAGTGTCACTTTGTGTCTGACCAATGGATGATTCGAGACATATACTTGTGACTGCAAGATTGCATTCCCTCCATTTCTGTCGCGTCACATACTCCGATGGCAGCGGTGGCGCTCAGTGGTGCATCTATTGGCACATCCACGCTGCCGCGTCGAAGACCAAGAAGGCCCATAGACCGTGTCTGTCATCGTGGCGCGAGAGGATGTATCTCGCGCCACGATGGGCCTCAACGTCACGAGCTCGCTGAGGAATCTGGCACCTCAGGTGACTTGAAGACCAGGAAGATGAGATTCAGGACAATTCCCAAAACCGCTGCTGTGGCGATTGCTGGCAACCCATCGGGGAACATACCGGTCAGGATACGGATGGGCAGGTTGCCATCGTAGCCAATGTGACCACCAATTCCCACGATCAGAACCGCTGCACCGATCGCCAGTTGTTTCGGGTCGTACAAATTGACCTTCTCAGCAAGCATCAGCGCCACACCCTGCATCCCGATAACACCGAACAGGTAGATCGCAAGGCCACCAGTCACGGCGACGGGAATCGTGTTCACCAGACCCGCCAACTTACCCACGAAACCCATCAGAATCGCGATTGCCCCAGCCGCGATGAGGGCAGGTCCAGAGTAGTTGCGTGTGATTACCATAAGCGAGTTGTTCTCGCCGTAGTTTGTCCCCGCAACACCGCCGAACAGACCATTGATCAGATCGCCGATCCCGTCTAGAATCAGATTCAGACCGATGAGTTCGTTCAAGTGGTATCTCTTCTGACCCAGACGATCGGCTAGTTGATCGACGTACAGACTGATCTGATACAGGTGTGCAGTCGACTCGGGGATAGTAGCGATAGCGATCACGGCGATCGTTCCAACAGCGCTCCAGGCCCTCGGATCTCCGAACGCCGGGAGTGTAAATCGTGGAACACGAAGCCACGCTTCAGTCGTTACCGCAGCCATATCAATCAGGCCAAACGGAATACTGATGAAATAGCCTACAATGCCACCCAACAGAATCGGCAGCAGGCCCACAAAACCCTTTCCCTGCAGGTAGACGGAGAACAGGACTGTGGCGAGCAGTGTGATCAGGGCGACGCCCCAGTGAGCGCTCGCCATGTCGAGTGCGCTGTAGGCCAATGAGATCCCAATCACAGTCGCGACTGAGCCGGTGATCACCGGGGGCAGAATCTTATCCAGGCTACCTTTGCCCACCAATCGGATGATGAACCCTACCGTTACGTTGACCAACCCAGTCGCGACGATACCGACCTGGGCCAGACGCACTGAGTCGCCAGCATAGGTAGCAAATTCTGCGTGCGTCAGCGCCAACGTTGCCGCGATGTAGCTGAAACTCGATCCATAATACAACGGTATGAACTTCCCGGCGACGAGACGGGACAGTATCAAGGCGGTGATTGTGGCTACGCCCGAGACAGTGAGTACAGTCCCAACATCGAAGCCAACTAGCAGTGCAACCAATACCGTCGCCGGAAACATGGTGAGCACATGCTGGAAGCCTAGGATGATCATCTGGATAAGTGGTGGACGATCATTAGGCAGATAGCCAATCAACTTCTTCTCTTTAGGTAGACTTGTCATCGTGGACTCCTTCTGGACGACTGGTCGATCTTTGCTCGGCTTGCGTGCTCCCTTGACTGCGTGTTGGATGGTTATCCCCGGATAGCCCTCCTTCTGCTACGAGATGTGGTAGTGCCAGTGTGCTGTGAACCAGAACAGGAAGCGCGGGCACCGCGCGCTCACTCCAGTGATCCAAAAAAAAGCCTTTGGGCAGAGGCCCAAAGGCTCAATAAGGACAATAACAGACAATGAGAAGGCGATCTCCTTCCCACCTGCCGTCTTCTGGCCACGTTCGAATGCAGCGTCGTCCAGACATCGGCGCGAGTATACAGCAATTGAGCCGATGTGTCAAGCTCGCGACCCACCCGCGATCACTTGACGTCCAGGCGTGTCGGAGTACAATCCGTGAGACTGCGCAGGAGAACGAAGTCCTTCTGCAATACGAACGAAAACCGGCCTTCTCCGCGCACGAAATTCACCTACACTACACTGATAACTCGTCAGAGACAAGGAACGGCTGTGATCAAACGCTCGTGAGCTTGAGACGACATGTCGACAGAAAGGCATTGTGATGTCTCAAGCCCATGCTTCCTTGGGAGGGGTTTATGGCTCGAAGGATCCTAGTTGTCGACGACAACGTTGAGAGTGTCAAG
>JAAZAN010000021.1 GCA_012514315.1 Chloroflexota bacterium | reverse complement strand
TTCTGGCATCCGACTTCGGGATCACCACCGCCGGGCCCAGCCTGGCCTGGAACACAGTTACGGCAAGCATCGCCTGGGTTCACAACTACACCGGCGACTGCGCCATCACGGTGCAGGCAAGTGCGTGGCAACCGGCTACACCCGAGAACTTCGACGGGAACATCAAGCTTG
Source organism: Chloroflexota bacterium (assembly GCA_012514315.1). Taxonomy (GTDB): domain Bacteria; phylum Chloroflexota; class Anaerolineae; order B4-G1; family B4-G1; genus JAAZAN01. Next base: position 1,475 of record JAAZAN010000021.1, on the reverse strand, counting down.
AGGTGGAGTACCTGGGGCTGCTGGGGACCAAGCCGACCCCTAGCACTGTTACTCTGACCGCCCAGAATGGTCTGCCGCCGGGTGGCGCTCAGAACCTGCTCACCGGCATTGCCCGCGGATACGAGGTCAGCTCAGTCCTGTACACCGTGACCTTGGTGAGCGACGGAAGTGTTCAAGCCGATACATACACGTCTACAGTGACCTATACCGTTACCTCACCTTAACTGGAGTGACCCCGCTTTCGTGGACTGGTCACCTTACGCAGCGACGCCTGGATCGCATGCCTTCTCACGGTACCAATTGTCTTCGTACTCCGCTGGACACAGGTAGCCCAGCGATGAGTGTAAACGCCAGCGATTGTAGAACGCCTCAATGAACCAGAAGACCTGTGTCGCGAGGGAGTCTCGTGTCAGCCAGCGGTGACGGTCCAGCAACTCGGTCTGCAGGGTAGCGTTGAAGCTCTCAGCAAGCGCATTGTCCAATGCGTCCCCAACGGTGCCCATTGAGCTCACTATGCCGTGCTTGCGCAGTTTCTTGCTGAAGGCCACAGAGGTGTACTGGCAACCATGATCCGAGTGATGAATGGGCTTTGGGTCCGGGGCTCGGTTTCGGATCGCCATGGTGACGGCGTTTATCGTCAGTTCGGAGGTGGCCGCATCACCCATGGACCAGCCTACTATCCTTCGAGAGAAGGCGTCCATCACCGTAGCCAGGAACAGCCTGCCTTCTCCGGTGGGATGCTCGGTAATGTCGGCAACCCACAGCTTGTTCGGAGCGTCTGCCGTGAAGTTGCGCTTCACCAGATCGTCTGACGGCGTTGCCTTGGGGTTGCGTCGAGTGGTGCGATACGGGCTTCGACGAGAAATCCCAGCTATGCCCGCCTGCTTCATCAGCCGAGCGACCCGTTTCTTCGAGCATCTGATGCCTCTATCCTTAGCCAGGTGCTTCTGTAGCCTCGGAGCACCGTAGGTGCCTGTGCTTTGGTGGTACAGCCCCAGTATGAGCTGCGTGATCTCAGCATCCCTGACAGAACGCGCCGATGGCTTGCGCCTAGCCCATGCGTAGTACCCGCTCTTGGAGACCTCAAGGCACAGGCACAGGTTGCTCATTCGGTACTTGGCCTTCTCCCTGTCGATGAACCTGAACGCTGTCGAGGCGTCCAGTCGGTCTCCGCCATGAAGAAGGCCGCGGCTTTTTTTAGTATTTCGCACTGCTCCCGAAGGTCGCGACACTCCTTGCGGAGACGCCTGAGTTCGGCTGCCTCCGAATCCTGCTGGTCACGACGTGGGCCGGCGGCGTCCTCTGACCGTTTCACCCATACACGCAGCGACTCAAAGGGGATACCCAAGCTATCGGCTACGGATCTGATGCTCTTTCCGCTGGTCTTGACGAGGTTCACGGCCTCTTTCCTGAACTCGGGGGGATACGGCTTTCGGTTCCCATACATGTGGATGCACCTCCCTGTCACGTTAGCC
>JAAZAN010000171.1 GCA_012514315.1 Chloroflexota bacterium | reverse complement strand
TCTGGCGACCACGCGCGGCTGCCGGGTCGAGGTGATTATGAAGGACAACCACACGATCCGCAACGATCCGCAGCGGGTGATCCGTTGGGTGCGGATCGCCCGGGAGGAGGCGGAGCGGGTCTAGGCGCGGTCCAACCGCCGGCGCCGGGCGGCGCAGCGTTGCCAGCAAGTCACACCTGGGGCCCGCGGGACTGCTGGAGCGGATCGCCGAGTTGGTGAACGGGCTGGCGGCCGAACACCGCTGTCTCAATGCGCCACTAGGCTTCCAGTATTCGTAGGAAGTTGTCACCAGCAAGCTTTCGCAGGGTCACCTTATCCACGCCCCTCTTCCCTAGAGCCTCAAACAGGATGCCAAGCTGAGAGACATCCTCTGGGATCGGATACAGCAACCTCTCGGTACCGTCGAAGTCAGATCCGATCCCCACGTGATCGGGTCCCATGACCTCGATTGCGTGGACGAACTGGTCACAGAGGCGGTCGAGACTAGGGTCTGTCTGGTGAATGAACTTCCTGTAGAAGGCGATGCCCATTACGCCGCCCTTTGCGGCAAGCGCTACCATCATCTCATCCGTCAACCCCCGTGAATGCGGACAGAGCGCATAGCAGCATCCATGCGTATAGCACACTGGACACTCGGCAATGTCCAGAACCTCCCAGAAGGCAGCATCGTTGATGTGCGCCAGGTCCACTGGCATTCGGAGGCGTGCCATCTCGGCGAGAGCCTCCCATGCAAACGGCGTGAGCCCTTTCGACTGCCGACGCAGAGACTCGCGTTCCTGGGGAGCGATGAAGCCGAAGTAACTGACGTCGTACTGCAGCTCTGGGCGCCCGCCGCCCCCATGGGTCAGATTGGCCACACGCACGCCTAGGCGGTGAAGGTTGCGCAGATGCTCAATGCGTTCGCCGAGCATCTTTTGCCCCTCGATAGTGAGAACGATGGCGATCCTCCCGCCGGCATTGGCGGCACGGACCTCTGAGGCAGTTCGACAAATCTGAAGGTCATCGGCGTGCATCCGGCACATTTCGTACGCCGCATCAATTAGAACACTAGACTGACCCAGATCGTAGTCTCCGACCATGCAGAAAAGGCAATCCACCCCCCCCTTCCGCAGACGAGAAAGGTCCACTTGATAGACAGGGTTCTCATCGGTAAGGTCCACGGGATCCCCGCGTACGTGTCGTAGAATCAAGCTATCACAATGAGCGTCCAAGACTAAGGTCTCTTCCATCGATCGTTCTGCGCACACAACGTCCCTCCTCCAGTATCACACACTCGCAGTAGTAATGGCGTAGGGTGCCGCACCTCAGGCCACCACCACTTGCACGCCTGCTCGCTCGAAGGCTTCCCGATCACCAGCACTCACGCCCGCATCGGTGACCAGCTTGCTGACGGCGCTTAGAGGGGCTATCTGATCAAAGGCAACCCGACCTATCTTGGTCGAGTCAGCTACAAGCACGACCTCGTCCACCCTCTCGATCATTCTGCGCAGCGATTCTGCCTCGAGCTGCTGATTGCCAGTGAATCCGTGCCTTACGTAGAATCAGTATGTGTCGTTCACGTCCCCTTTGCCTGCAGCATCCGGCACTCAGCGATACCGGGCTGCAACGCTATGCTTGCCGGGCGCAAGGATGATTGGTCCCCTGGGCAGCGATATCCCATTCAGCAGAATGGCCTGCGCCAAGACGCCTCGTCGGTCCGGCAGGACTATCTCAGCCTCTGTTCCGCTTGGCACCTCGACTGTAAGCTCAAAACCATCGTCCTCCCACTTCCAAGACACTGGGATATCTCCTGCGACGCTGGGGAAAATGCCCTTTGCCCACTCAAGGTCTACCGGGTGGGGCTCGACCCGAAACTTGGTGAAGCCAGGTGCAGTCGGATAGACGCCGAGAATGTCAGTGGAGAGATCGTAGGCGGGCGTGGCGGCGTACGAGTGGCACTTGCTGAACGTGTAGGCTGGCGGATCCCAAACCTCCCACCAAGTCGTGGCGCCCTTCTCCAACATGGTACCCCAGCCCCAACGGATATGTTCTACCATAGCCTGGTACATCCCTACCTTGCGCAAGGCCTTATGGAGGAAGTGTGCCCAGAACGACTGGATCTGGACGATGTTGTATTCCTCGTCAAAGGTCTGCAACCAAGGTCTGCCGCGGCGAGCCGTGGGAGCCTCGGCTGTCAGCACCAACCTACTGGGATCTAGGATGGCCTCGAGGATCCGAGACCACCGCTCCCGCGGAGCGATGTCGAAGGCAATGACCAACGAGTTGCCTTGTTGGCTGACCCGTCGACTCTGGATGCCGTCAACGCGCGTGTCCACGTAGACGCCGCGCTCCTCATCCCACAGATGACGGTTAATGGCTGCGGCCACGCGGTCGGCCAGAGTTCCGAAACGTTCCATGTCGCACCGGTTTCCCAGAAGCCTGGCCAGGCCCGCAACTACACGCAGGGCGGCCACGAACTGGGCATTGGCAAAGATGGT
>JAAZAN010000170.1 GCA_012514315.1 Chloroflexota bacterium | reverse complement strand
TGCTCCCAGGGTAGCGTTTCGATCCCATTTATCTGAATGTCAGACTTGATCAGCCGTAAGCGGGCCTGTGTGTCAGTAAAGCAGACAGCGGTGTGAAACTGGCACTTCTCCTGCTCAGCCCTACTGCCAGGAAGCCAGCCTTTTCCAGAAGCTGAGGGCAATAGCTTGTTCCTCAACTCCAGGGCATATTCCTGGACTTGCTCATGGGGGTTTTTACGTCCTAGGGTGTCACTACCTGCCTTTATCTTCCGATTGTCTGCATACCAGTGGGAGCCTTTGCGGTGGATCACTCCTTCGCAGTGCTTCAGCTCAATGATGCCGATACCGACTTCCGCCAGCACAATCAGGTCAGCACTTGGATCACGAAGGCTGGAAATTGCCACGAAGGTCCGCTGGTCAGGATGAAAGGTCTTCCAAATGTTATTCAGTATCTCAAGTACAGGATTCACTTCATGAGTATGGTGCGGAGGCGAGGGTCTTCCTTTGCTGTCCTGATCTACATACAATTTTACAGGCATACCGATCTCCTAATCTCCCTCAGTTTGGCGTTCTCTGGTATGTCATTATGCCGCAGTGAAGGAGAAGACACTTTCCTTCCCTGGGCTACTGTATAGTATACTCGACTGGCCTCGGGTGCTCTGAGGACACCCGTCTATTAGGAAGCTGCTGCCTAACTGGACCGTATGCAGGTTCGCGAAGCACCTGTATCAGGTATACATCTGAAGTGCAAGTCTCGATCCACTCTCGGGACAAGAACGGTGGTGGCAGAAACAGTGCCAGAGCGAGCCCACATACTAGAAACATTCTCAGTGCTTACCCCCGTCAAGCAGGAGCGTTACACGTACAACGAGATCCGGATTGCGGTCGGCGAATCAGTTGCACTGTAGCATATGCAATTGTACTGAAGCCACAGGAGGATGCAACCTTGACGCACCTGGCACTCTGACTACAATCCCTACTGTGTATAGAGATGGCAAACGTGTAAACAGCCCGCAGTTGTCATCCTGCTGAAGGCGGCGAATCCGGTCAGCTAGCGTTTTGCTTGTGAAACAAGCGGGATGCGTAACTCGCTCTTGCCGGTAGTACAGAGATACGGCCGGCAAGCTTGTTCGCCTAGCGGGAGTTCTAAAGTGACCCCCATTGTCAAGACCACGAAATGGGAAAAATAAGGTGGATTAGGACGTTCCAAGTTCCGGTTCCTTAACAGCAAAGTGCACCGCCGCCGGCACCACGTAGTCCAGGCTCTGATGGTACCGCTCGTGGTTGTAGAAGCGGAAGTACGCCTCCAAGCCACGGGTCAGTGCGGGCACCGTCGAGTAGTCACGAAGGTAGAGGTCTTCGTATTTGACCGTGCGCCACAGACGTTCGACGAAGATGGTGTCGAAGGCCCGGCCCCGGCCATCCATGCTGATGCGGATGTCTGCGGCCTTCAGCGCGCCGGTGAAGGCGTGGGCCGTGAACTGGGCCCCCTGATCGGTGTTGAAGATCTCCGGCTTTCCGTGCGCCAGCGCCTGCTCCAGGGCGTCCAAACAGAAGGCGCCGTCCAGGGTGTTGGAGAGTTGCCAGGCCAACACAAAGCGGCTGTACCAGTCGATCACGGCGACCAGGTAGACGAAGCCGCGCGGCAGCGGCACGTAGGTGATGTCCGACGACCAGACCTGGTTGGGCCGCGTGATCTCCAAGCCGCGCAGCAGATACGGGTATTTCGGGTGCTCTGGAGCCGCTACAGAGGTCCCTAGCGGCGGGTAGACGGCATACAGGCCCATTTTACGCATCAGCCGCGCCACCCGCTTCGAGTTGACCTCCTGACCTTCCTGCTTGCGCAGGTACACAGTCATCCGGCGGTAGCCGTAGAACGGCGTACGCGTGAACTGGCCGTCGATCAGGCGCATCAGCGCCAGGTTCTGCTCAGACTCGCCCGCCGGTTCCCAGTAGAACGTGGCGCGGTTCAGGCCCACGAGTTCGCACTGGCGGCGGATACTGAGATCGGGATGGTGTAGGTCGATCATGGCGCGTCTGGCCTCAACTGAAACGGACAGCTTTTTTTTCCAGCCACTCAAGTTCCATCTTGAGTCGCCCGATTTGCTCATACAGCTCCGCTTCCTTGGTCGCCTGCTCGCGCTCTCGGCGAGCCGTATGACTGCCGAAGACCGTCGCTCCTTCCTCCAAGAGTTGTTTCTTCCAGCCGCTCACAAGGTTGGGGTGCAGATTATGCTCACTGGCAATCTCGTTGATCGTCTTGAGCCCTTTGGCCGCTTCCAGGGCCACTTTGAACTTGAACTGGTCGCTATGCTGTCGTCGTTTTCGAGTCATTTTATGTCCTCCACGAGCTGGTGAGTGATAGTCTAATCCACTTAAGCTCGTGGTCTAGTTTTTGGGGGTCATTATATTCTTTAATGAGGCACAAGTGACACTCTATCCTTTTGGTACCTATATTGCTGGACGGTACGAGGTTGTGTCTCACCCTCTGATGGGTGGGATGGGGCTTGTCTACCTCTGCGAGGATGTGGAAGCCGATCGTCCTGTAGCGCTCAAGACCTTTCGGCCCGAATTTCTGTCCGACCGCGCCGTACGTGACAACTTCTTACGCGAGGGCACTCGTTGGATTGACCTCGGCGTTCACCCCCACATCGTCCGCTGTTATGGTGCTGAACGACTACACGACGGCACAGAGATCTACCTTGTTCTGGAGCTGGTTGCCAACGAGACCCGGTACCCAGATCCTTCACTCCGCTCTTGGCTGATACCCGGTCGCCCCTTGGCGACAGAGACGGCACTGAACTTCGCACTGCAAGTTGTGCGCGGGATGGCCTATGCTGTGGAGCGCATTCCCGGCTTTGCTCATCTCGATCTCAAGCCCGAGAACCTACTTGTTGGGATGGACAGATTACAGCAGACGCCAGCGAATCGGCTGCGTATCACCGACTTTGGGATGGCTCGTGCGTTGGCTGGTAGTACCGCGACGGCGCTTGAATGGTCAGTAGGGCCAGTTAGCACTACTAGCCATACTATGTGTTCTGGTTCCTTCGCCGGCACCCCAGAGTATGCAGCGCCAGAACAGTTCGAAGGGAACGAATTCGATGGTCTTCACGCCGACGTATATGCGCTGGGTTGCATCCTCCTAGAGTTACTCACTGGTATTCAGCCTGTAAAGGCTGAGTCGCGTGAGAATCGGTTGCCCATATGCTATGAGCAGCATCGCCAGGGCCAAGCTTTGGCCGCCACGCGCAGCTTACCATCGCACCTGCAGTCATTCCTGGGCCATTGTCTGGCGCTAGAGCCCTCGGAAAGATTCGGCTCTTGGGCGGACGTTGAAGCGACTCTCGCGGCTACGTATGTGGTGACGACGGGGAAACCGGCGCCTGATCCAGACCCGATGACGACAACCAGCCGCGCAGAGCGAGTAGCCGTTGGTGCAGGCTACAATCAGTTAGGTTACTCGTATCTGGATATCGGCCAGGCAAGAACGGCATTGGCATATTTTGAACGCACTCGTGCTGTGGGCGTAGCAGAAAGCGATCAGCCACTGGAGATCGCAGGAATGGTGCATCTGGGTCTAGCCCACGCAGATCTAGGCGATGCGCATCGAGCTATTGCGTACTTCGAACGTGCGCTAGAAGTAGCCTACGAGATCGGTGACTACCGTTATGTGGTGCCCGCGTTGCACAATCTCGGAGGACAGTACGCTCAGCTTGGCGAGCCCCATCGTGCTGTTAGTTACCACGAGCAGGCACTGAAGATCGCTCAGAAGAGTGGCGACCCATGGAGCGAGGGTAGAGCGGCTAGTTCCCTGGGTAGTGCATGGTTTCGAATGGGTGATTTTTCCCGCGCTCTCAGCTACTATGAGCAATCACTGGCATTTGATCGCGAGATTGGCGATCTGCGCAGCGAGGCTTACACGTTGGTTAACTTGGGGTTGGTCTACTACGAGCTTGGCGATCTCCTTCGCGCGATTGATTTTCAACTGCAAGCACTGCTGATCAGCCGTGAGATCGGCGATCGGCTAACTGAAGGGAATGCTTTAGGGTACTTGGGCACCGCTTATTTGGACCAGGGCGACGCGCAACGCGCCATTGATTACTATGAGCAGCGACTAGCGATTGCTCGTGAGATCGGTGATCGGCGGGGTGAGGGGCATATGCTGGGTAACCTCGGCATGGCTCACAGGAAGTTGGGCGATGCCAGACGGGCCATAGACTACCATAAGCAGTCGCTCGCTGTGGCTGGCGAGACTGGCGACCGCTACAGTGAGAGCTCGGCACTGTACAACTTGGGCTTAGCCCACTTGGAGTTAGGCAATCTTCGGCGCGCCATTCACTACTGTGAGCAAGCGCTGGTTATCTCTCGCGACATAGGCGACCGGCAAAGCGAAACGAAGGTCCTCTGGAGCCTCGGACTACTGCACCATCGACAAGGAAACGACGTGAAGGCAGTCGCCATGATGGAAGCACGCGTGGCCTTTGAGCGTGAAATGAACCATGCTGATGCCGAGATTCATGCGACACTTGTGGACCGCCTACGCCGGGGAGAGTCTTTAGCGAGCGGTCCGTCATCCAGCCAAATCTTGGCCGGTTTTGGTCCGCTTATCGAGTGTGTCGTCGCCGCAGAGCGGGGCGACCGCAGCGCCCGAGCGGCTGCAGAATCTGCTCTAGAAATGTTGCCAGAAGATGCGCACAAGTTTGTCTACCGGGTCAAGCGCATTATGACTGGTGAGCGGGACGAGGATGCTCTTACAGTCGGCATAGAGCCCTACATTGCGATTATCCTACGCGAGATGCTTAGACGGCTCCGACACCGATAGAAGTGGAGCGATGCGAATACACCTATTCGGCTTGTCTCGCGAATCGGTCAGATCCACAGTTTTCTCCTCAATCGGAACCGGCGAAGAGGCTATGGTCGGAACTATGGGACAAGGGTTCCAGGGTAGCCCGTGTATAGCGATCACATTGGCAGAATGCGCTGCTATCCAGTTGGGTTTGTTTCATCTCGTACGAACCACGTCTATATCAATCATCACCGGCCGCAAACGACAAATGCTCAATGACACTATCCAGTATCTTCAGCCAATCCGCCTCATCTACCGTGAGAAAGGACAAACCTTGGCTATTGACAGCCTGCTGCAATGAGGCTAAGACATCGCACATCAACGTGTTCGGGACAGATATCCCAATCGTATCGAGGTCTAGATAACCTCGGGCTACCTGGTACACTGAGTAGCAGACTTGGGTGTAGAGCCCCTTGATGCAATCCACACTTCTGCCGAGACCTTGCGCTCTGGGCGTGGTTCTGCTCTTCAGGTGGATTCCTACACGCGTTTCGCGGCCCGAGTGCTGCTCAAAATCCCCAAAGATAACGTCAGCGTCTTCGTGACCATGGTGGATCCCATCGAACTGCTGATTGATGGCCAATCCCATGACTCGCGCTAGGCAGATTCTGCCAGAGTTGATCTCCGCCAGACCGATGTCCCGCTGGAGGCACCTACGGCAGTCCTCACGGGTAGGGTGACAATGATTTACATCACACTTCTCTCGCGCCAAGTTGAGTATGTGGATAAACTTGCGGCGCCGAGTATCACCGATATGTCCGCGTTGATGAAGATGGGCTACCACTCGCCAAGATCGAAGGTCCTCTAGAGCTATACGTTCTGCGCGGCGCGGTTGAAGTAGAGGAACGGCGGTAAGCAGATTGCCATCAACATAGAATGTCAAGTCTGGGAACGGCTCATTGATCTCCTCTAGGAACACTCGAATGGCCGCTAGCAGTGGCGGTTCCGGAAACATCCACAGCGCGCTCACCGCGTCGGGCACAGGTACTACCTCACCGCAGGTACATGCCAGTGCATCACCCCCTATGCCAAGAGGACCGCAACGTAGACAGACGGGCGCGACATCGCCATCGTGGAGTTCAGCCTGAAGCGCCGAGTCACACGCGGGACACCGACCCAGAACGCGACCGCAATTCGCACATTCCAACTCGAAGCCTACCTGAAGCTGGAGGACCTCTTGGTGCTCTATGATCGCCGTGATCTGAGCTTGAGAGCCCAGATTAGCCTGATGGTGTTCGTCGCCACAAGCACGGACGTAAGCTGTGAGCAGAACGTCGAATGCACGTCTGCTTTGCGCAGTAAGTTCTCTGCCCTCCACCTTCACTTGAACGTGATAGAAATGCTCAACCCACACCGACGGGCTATCAGCACGTTGTCGCGCGAACTCTGCTCTGGTGCGCTCAATGACATCCAGTGCGAGGGTCAACAGCTGAGTCTTGGTCAGCCGGCGAGGCGTCCAGATGCGCCCGAATCGACTTGAGATCCCAAGACCACCTACCATAAGCCCGGGATGATCAGCATAGAAACCTGCAGTCTGATGTCGCGCAGAGTTGTCAACGAGAGAGCGGTAACCGCGGCGATCAGACAGCTGCGGATCGTAAAGAGTGATGGTCTTGGCATCGATGGCTGCATCATCGACTTCTCCAAAACCAGAGAACGTTGCCGACTTGGGCAAAGCACCTTCGGCCAGGTTCACAATCGTCTGTTCATCGAAGTTCAGTAGGTTGGCACGAACCCCGAGTTGTCGCCCTAACAGCTCCAGGATTGGGCGTACGGCGACATAGTCGGGGCCACAGACGATGCCATACTCGCCTCCCTCAACCAACCACACGTAGGCGTGCTGAAGGAGGTAGAGGACTGCCTGCTGACCGTAGGTGTCCGCCGTCGGATCGCCAACCATATACTCAAAGCGGCGCTCGTAGTTGAGGGGTATCTCGAAGACATCGGGACGGCTTGTGTATGTGCCGGCGCTGGCCACATACACAGCACGAACAGCTCGCCTTTCATCATAGAACTCGCCACCGTTACGCTCGAGTTCAGCCAGGTGGCTTACCCGGTCAACCACATCCTGAAGCGCACGCCTGGTGCTTACGAGGACGACATAGAATGTCACCGTGCCGGTAAGAGGATAGCGTGACTCAAGTTCCCTAAAGGCCTCTTGTCCTGCAGGTGTTGAGTGGATGAGCTCCAGCAACTGCGCTTTCGTGAAGTCGCAGAGACGTTGTCGGGCATCGGTGTCCACACCAATGTGAAAGTGAGCTTGCACTTCCTCCAGGGCGAATGTGTCGAAGATTAGCTGGGCCAAGGCCCTCTTCGGGGCACGGCTAGCCATCGGTGTATCACTCACGTTTCCACCTCCGCCCACATACAGGTTCGCAACAGGTGCTCTTCAGCGACACTCGCTTCAACTGCCTTCATTCTGTCTGATAGACTGACTAATAGGACTGGCTGCCTGATTTGTTGAAAGCATATCGAGCTGTTACCTCATTGGTCGGGTCTAGACCTGTAGCGATGAAGCCAATCTCATTTATCGCGTGTATGATCTCCTGGCCCCACTTCACTCAGAGGACACCAAGAGGGAGTATGCCCAGCCATCTGCCAGCGGATACAACCAGCAAGGCGCCAGAAAGCCGGTCTCCATGACGCGTTTTAGGTCAATAGCACGGCGACACACCCACAATCGCCAACAACAACACAGGCTATGAGTGCAACGCTATGCTAACCCTCATACGTGACTATTTGTCGGCACCTAGGATAGTCGGTGCATCCCCAGAACTGCTGGCCGGCGTTTACGCCACGCTTAGCAGTCCTCAGAGCCATCGGGCTGCCACAACTTGGGCAGGACGGGATCTCTTCAATGGCCGCTTTCCCTTGGGCCATGGGCTCTTCAGACGCGACCTCAGATCGTCCAAGACGTGAGCGAAGTTCCGCCCTTAGCTCATTCACCCGATACTGCCGCCGCACGCGAACTCGCACCAACGGCAGTCCAGCAGCGTCGAACACGCGCTTCACGAAGTCGTCCCGCGCCTGCCGGTCATCGCGCTCGTGGCTCTTGTCATCTAGCTCCAGCCCGGCCATCGGTCGCATGGTTCCCGGCTCGCACAGCAAGAAGTCGATGTGCTTGCGATCGATCTTGTTCGTGTAGGTACGGTATTCGCCGTGGTCGCTTGACTTGGCATAGAAGATGTCGCTCAGCGAGACCTTCGGGCACACCACGGTCCAATCCTCGACCGCCTGCTTGAGTACCAGATAGAAGCTGTGCTCTGCTGCCGTGAGGAAGTCGTCCCGAAGGTAGTAGGGGTAGATTTCAGTGGTTGCCACCTCCTCGCTCCCACCTGACAACAGCTCAACAATGCGGTCGACGATCTCATCGACCGCTTGGTCTTTCAAACCTATAGCTTTGAGCAGCTTCCTGAGCAGTCCAAACCTATCAGTGTTAGGCGTCGCCAAGTAGGTGTCCTTTTCTGTTGTGTCATTTGGCAGAAATGGTACTTGCTGGGGCCGGCCCAGCTCATGTACTCTGACTCGTGAACGTCGCTCAGGCATGGCCCTGTCACATTAGCAGTGGAGGTCGAGTAACTATCTCGTGACCCGAAAAGGGAAAAGCTCAAACGACAGATAACCGTCGTAAGTCGCCATGAAGAGACAGACGCCCTCCTCCATCCAGGCGTAAGTCGAGTAGCAGGCAGGCTCTCCGTCCCGATCACATACGCTCAACATCCCACAGTAACTTGTACCTCTCTCTAGCGCCTGCTGTGCCGGGGGCCACAGCTTGGACCGTGCACTACGGAGCCCAAGGAAACCGGGATGATATCGCTTCAGCAACTTCTCGTGAGTAATGGTGGGAACACGATTGCGAACAACGGGCTATGTCTCACGCAGCAGAGTATGAAGCGGTCTGGGATCGGCCAGTACCAGCCCGTCCGGTTCCCAGGCCATCAGATAGGCATTGCGCAGAAAGGCCTCAAGCTGTGGAGAAGAATCGTAGTACGTAAAATCAGTATCGTCAGTGCCAAGCCCCACTACCACAGAGCCGTCATCCAAAGCTTCGATCTCAAGACCTTCGGGCAAGATTCCGGTATCAACCAGAGTCTGGAAAGCCCCCGTGTCTTCAATGAAGACGAGACCGCCCTCTCTGGCACCAAACCGCGCTTTGATCAAAGACTCCATGCTCCTACCTCCAGTCAAATCGGTTTTGTAAGGGCTACTGTGTCCTCTTGTCAATGTCACGAGTATAGCCGTCCCCGAAAACGATGCAAAGGAAAAGGCCCGGCGACAGAGCGTCGGGCCTTTCGGATGTGCGACTCAGCGTCGCGAGTAGTGGGCAGAACCTTAGCGTCCGCAAGACTGTGGCTTCCCGTAATCCGTCACGGTTTTCCCGTAGACTTCGAAAAGTCGTTGATTCACAGACGCTTAGTCCTCCTCCGGCAGCATGATCGTCACCACCGGCTCGCCGTGGTCGCCAGGTCCGGTGACCAACTTGAGTGTCAGGTGCGACGACTCCGCCGTATGGAGCATCAGCGAATAGCGAAGCTCAGTTCCAGAGGTGGCCGAGCTGCGAATAGCGCACGAGGCCATCCAGAGCACATCCCAGAGCCTGCCGTCGGTGCTCTGCAGGCCCCGGTAGCGCTCGGGGATCGCCTCGATCAGCGCCCAGACCGTCGCCGTGACGGCCACGGGCCAGCGGAAGCCGGCCTCGCGCGCCATCTCGGAGACGTCGACCAACACCCCATCCTCCAACGCCTGCGCCCGAATGTAGACGTAGATTATGTCCCAGTCTTCACCTGGGTCGTCCCGCTCTACACTTGGGCCGGTTGCATCTTGAGTCATCGTGTACCTCCCATGAGTTTGCGCGTGATTGCTCAGAACAGGCCCAACTGCTGGGCGCCGGCGTCGAACAGCTCCTGTGCCACGCGCTGCTGCACCCGGGTCCGGCGCTGGTGGGCGCGCACGACCTCGCGGGCACGCTGCGCCTCCCACAGCTCGCGAATCCGGTCCGCCGTGAAGGCCGGGAGCCGCGGGCTCACCGCCGTCGGGCTGCCCAGCGGGCTCGTCGTCTGCGGCTGCGCCTCGGCGAAGAGCGCCTGCAGGTCCGGCAGCGCCTGGTCCTCCAGGACCGACCGCGCCAGCTCCGTCAGGAAGTTTTCGCCGTCGTCGGGCACGATGGCCCCACCGACCTCGTCGCCGTACAGCATCTGGGCGGCGCGCATCTTGCGCCCGATCAGGCGCAGCGCGTGCTCCTCCAGCGTCGCCGAGTAGGAGGTGAACACCACCTTTACCGGCTGCGTCTGTCCCAGCCGCCACACCCGGCGCATCGCTTGCCACAGCACGAAGAGATCGTAGGTGGCCTCGAAGAACACGATGGTCGAAAATTGCACGAGGTCCAACCCCGTCTGCACCAACAGCGGGTTGCAGATCAGGGCGTCCAGGTGCGGCGCGTGCTGGTTGATCCAGCGCTCGCGTTGCCGTGTGCTCACGGTACTGTAGAGCACGTCGGTGCGCAGCCGCTCGGCCTGCAGCACCGCCTGGATCCGCGGCTGGATGTCGCGGGTCGCGGTTTGACGCGCGAAGATCAAGGTCTTGCGTCCCACGGCCTTCTCCGCCTTGACGAAGTCGGCCAGCCACGCCTCCTTGGGCAGCGGGTCGTCGCCGTTGGGGAGGTAGATCACCTGGCCCTCGGCGTTGCCCTGGGCCTCTACCCCATTAACGATCTCGGGCAGCTCTAAGAAGCGGGTCACTTCCAGGATCTTGCCGTCCTCGTCCCGCCGCGCCTTCTCCACCACTTCCGGGCGGAAGGCGGAGTTGGGCCGCGAGAGCGCCCACTGCAGCCACGTCGACAGCCAGCTCGGGAACTGGCGCGCCTGTGCGCGCAAGGCCCCTTCCATCCACTGGTACTGCAGGCTCTGCTCGGGTGTCATCGCCAGGGGCAGCGCCTCCTCGCGATACGCCGGCAGGCCCACGCCCAGGTCCTTGAGCGAGATGAAGATGGCGTGGTCGACGATCTGCGACAGGATCGCGGGGGAGACGCCCGGCTTCTCGGTCACCAGCACCCGGCTGCGACGCGTGGCGTTGAAGCTGCCGAAGTCGGCGTCCTCGGCGTTGCTGCCGCCGCGCGTGCCGTACTGGCGCGTCTCCAGCACCCCGTACTTGGCCGCCCACTGCTTCTCCCCGGTGAACGGGAACTCGGCCCGGACCCTGGGGAACAGGCGGTAGAAGAGGTGGAAGACCGAGGTGGACTTCCCCCCGTAGACGGTGCCCGTCATCCCCAGGTGGTAGCGCGTGGCCGTCACCAGGTG
>JAAZAN010000020.1 GCA_012514315.1 Chloroflexota bacterium | reverse complement strand
GCCGCAGCCTACTGTCACTCCATTCTGAACAGATCCAGGCGGCCGGCTTAGCCCTTCAGTGTTCCGCTACCTGAGGTGGAATCGAGCTGGCTAGGGTGGGTCTGAGGAATGCCCCTCGATGGGACTGCATCGACTTCGGCCATCCAGTTCACCCCGCGTGCGTCATCTGATCAGCCCACGCAGAAGTGTAGCCTATTCAGTTGACAGAGATTGGGTTCGCCAACTCGCGCCCGTAGGAGGCCCCCTGTGGCGCATCCGTAGCCTGCTGACAGCGCTACTCGGCTGGCCTGACGATGACTACGTCAGTGGCGCTGGGGCCCTTCGCCGTTTGCTCGATGACAAACTCAACGGGATCGCCTTCCGCGACCCAATCTCCGTCCGATCGGTGCCTGAACTCGTTGGTGTGAACAAACACGTCATTGCGCCCGTCGCTCCTGCGAATGAAGCCGTATCGCTTCTGATGGTTGAACCACTTGATGTGTCCCTGCAGTCGATCCGAGGCTTCCTCTGACATAAGACCTCCCTCCAATCCAGTCGCTTCTCCCAACGATTCGCACTTCTCCGTGTGATCCTCATCCGTGGCCTGGTAGGTGTTGACCTGAGGGCAATCGCCCCGTCAGTCAGCCCTGTTCCTAGTTACGATTGCGTCGGTCTTCCTTCCAGCGTCGTCTCAGCTCCTTGCGCCTCGCCTTGCGCTTCGCAGCTCTACGCTGTTCACTTTTGGGAACATAATATCTGCGCTTCTTCACCTCGCCCAGGATGCGGGCTTGCATTACCTTCTTGCGGAATCGTCTCAGCAAGCTTTCCTGCGATTCATCAGGCTGTAGTATGACTTGTGCCAACAGTCTGCTCCTTTCACCAAGTAGTGATCAATATATCGATTAGATATATTGTATCATGATCGATCACTGCTCGCAAGGTACGTCTGGCCGAGGCAACGCAGGAGCACAGGTTCTATGGATTGCGGGCCAACGCTGATTGCTTGACAATCCGGAACAGCCGTGGTAAATTGGGACATCGGATAAGAGGGGTGGCATGAATGAGAATCCACAAGTCTGACTTCGGTTTCCTCCGAGCTCGACGACGAAGCCTACAGGGGTGCGTATTCCCCGTGGGCCGGCTCTGTTAGTCTACCGTCACATCGCCTACAGAGAGCCAACCTCACGGCAGGTGGCTCTCTTTTCGTACCTATCGCCTGGCACCAGCGGGTCTGATTCTGCTGGCGCTTAGCATAACGAGGAGGGGTTAGCATGCTGGATCTGGTGATCAAAGGTGGAACCGTGATTGATGGCACGGGGGCGGCAGGATTCCGTGCTGACATTGGCATCGTCGACGACCGTATCGCGGTGGTTGCCCAGGGGATTGATGGTCCGGGCGCACAGGAGATCGATGCAAGTGGGCTTTGTGTGACGCCAGGGTTCATTGACCCGCACACACATTCAGACCTGACGCTCATCGTCGACCCCTGTGCACAGAGCAAGATCCGGCAGGGCGTCACCACGGAGATTGTGGGCAACTGTGGGTTCTCAGGGGCGCCGGTCCTGGGAGATGCGCACGCACAGATGTCGGCCGAGGCCGCGCAGTACGACCTGACTATGAGTTGGGCGACGGTATCGGAGTACCTTGGGAAGATCCGAGACACTGGCGCCGCATTGAACGTCGTGCCGCTGCTGGGTCATAACACGGTGCGCGGATGCGTTCTGGGGTACGACGATGTTCAACCGACTGCAGCTCAGCAAGCGGAGATGGAACGGCTCGTCGCTGAGGCGATGGAACAGGGCACACGAGGTCTGTCGACGGGACTGTACTACCCACCGGGGTACTACGCCGGGACTGACGAGGTGGTTGGGCTTGCGGCGGTCACAGCGCGATATGGGGGCATCTATGCCAGTCACATTCGGGGCGAATGCGATACGTTGCTGACAGCGGTGGCTGAGGCTGTGGAGATTGGCGAGCGAGCCGATATCGTGGTTGAGATCGCGCACCTCAAGGTTGAGGGATTCAGCAACTGGCACTTGGTAGAGGATCTGCTCAGGGTGCTCGACAGTCTCCAGGCATCGGGCGCACGTGTGGGCTGCGATCAGTATCCTTACAGAGCTAGCTCGACATGGCTTGCCGCCATGCTGCCCTACTGGGCCCAGACGGGTGGCTCCGAGAGCATCGCCCAGCGTGTGGCGGACCCGGTGATGCGAGCAACCCTGCGTGAGGACTGGGAGCAGAATCAGATCGAGTGGCAGAACCGTGGCGGTGTACGGGACTGGAGCGAAGTGCTCATCTCGGCGTGCGAGGAGCGTCCGGATGTGTTGGGCAAGACCATCGCAGAGGTCGCTGATCTCGAGCATCGTGATCCACTCGATGTGTTTTTCGACCTGATCATCATCAGCCGGGGACAGGCCTCAGCAGTCTGGTTCGATCAGAATGAGGACATCGTGCAGACGCTGATGCGCCATCCGCTGGTGGCGGTGGGAAGTGACGGAGCGGCTCTCTCGCCTGAGGGCCCGTTAGGACGCCAGCGGGTTCATCCCCGCAACTATGGCACGTTTCCTCGTGTGCTTGGCCGGTATGTCCGCGAGAAGCGCGTGCTCGCGTTGGAGGAAGCCGTCAGGAAGATGACGTCTATGACGGCAGAGCGTTACTCCGTCGAAGATCGTGGAGTCGTGCGCGAGGGGGCCTACGCAGACATCGTGCTATTCAATGCAGGCGCGGTAGCGGATCGTTCGACATTTGCCGACCCGCTGCAGTACCCGGCAGGTATTCCCTACGTGATCGTCAATGGTCAGGTTGTGGTCGAACAGGAGAGGCACACCGGCGCACTGCCTGGGCGTGTCCTATGATCTATTTCGGTGTTCATCAGAGTAGCCCGCAGGTGGCGCGACCTCTGGAGGAGGAGGTGTTAACGTGGCGATAGCCTGATTTCGGATCGGTACAGGACCCCAAGAGACTGAGCAACACACACCTGCGATTCAGGGAGGAGAAGACCAATGGATAAGAGCAGAAGCTCACTGGTGAGTCTGGTGATCCTATCTCTATGTGTCGCGTTGGTAACTGCGACCTCAGGTTGCAGCACGCCGACCGCATCGCCCACACAGCCGCCGGCCGCGGAGGCGACCACGGCTTCCGAAGATGTCGAGGAGGCGCCGGCGGCCGCCGAACCCGCCGATACGCCTGCGGAGTCTGAGCCCGTCACGCTGGTTGTCGCAGTCCCCAATCAGTACGGTGAGACCTTCGACGTGTTCAATACATCCACGACGATGGATCCGCATCTGATGGTCTACGAGACGCTGGTAACCGTCGACTATGACTACGAGTATCGACCAGGGCTCGCCGAGAGCTGGGATCTCTCCGAGGATGGTCTGACCTGGACGTTCCATCTTCGGGAGGGAGTGAAGTTTCACGACGGATCCGATTTCACCGCGGATGTGGTCGAATGGTGGCTCGAGGGTATGCAGCAGGGAGTCAACTCCTACATGTTCGAGTCGATGACGGGAGCCGAGGTGATCGACGAGCACACGATCGCCCTGTCATTCCCCGCGCCATTCCCCAACCTGCTCTACAACTTGGCGACGTCGTTCAGCGGCATTATGAGTCGCGAAGCCTACGAGAAGTACGGTGACGAGTACGGAACGCGATACGCGATAGGCACAGGTCCATTCATGCTCGAGGAATGGGTCCCCAACGATCATATCCTGCTGGTCAAGAACCCGGACTACAACTGGGCTCCTGAGTGGATGGGGCACACCGGTCCTGCGAACGTCGACCGGATTCTGTACAGGATCATCCCGGAGGACGCGACGCGCTCTATCGAGCTGCAGGCAGCATCGACATCGCGCTGGGCGGGCTGCCTCCCCGGGAGCTGGTTCAGTACCAGGATAATCCGGACTACATCTACATCACGGGACCCGAGGCCACCATCCAGTTCATCGGTATGCCGGTCGAGTTCGCTTTGTTCCGCGATATCCGCACCCGCCAGGCCATTGGGTACGCGATCGATCGAGATTTGATCGTTGAGACCATCTATCAGGGTCTTGGTCGTGCGGCGACGACCTATCTGTCGGAACAACTTGGCGGCGACGAGGGCGTGGCAAGTGTGGCTCCCTCGTACAATGAAGCAAGGGCAAGTGAGTTGCTGGCAGAAGCTGGATGGGTAATGGGCGAGGACGGCGTCCTGGTCGCGGAGAGCGTTGAGGGCGTCGATCCAGGTACCCGCTTCGAGGTGACATACTGGACGTATCAGGAGGATGAGTACAAACGGTTGGCCGAGGTCACGCAGAACATGCTGGCAGCCGTTGGCATCAAGGCCAATATCCAATTGATGGACAATCCGACCTACAGTGCCGAGCTCCAGGGTGACAAGACCCAGCTGATCCTCCGGCAGTACGGTTGGGACAACAACGATATCCTCGAATGGTTCCATCACAGCAAGTACCTGCCGTATCCCAACTATCTTGGCGTCAACGATGCGACGTTCGATGCTATGCTGGACGACGCGAACTACAGCACACCGACCTGGGAGGAGAGGGACGCGAAGTACGTGGAGATCCACAAGTACTTGGTCGAGAACTGGTACCCCTGGGCTCCCATACGGCAACCTGCCGCGGTGTTCATCACCCGCTCGTATGTCGAGGACTTCGAACCCGTCCCACTGGTCGGGTCAACCGCAACAGTCACGTGGCTCAAGGTCTCAAAGTGATGGCCTGATCCGGCGCCAGGCGTCGCCCACGGGCGACGCCTGACACTTGGTCGCTGGGAGGTTTCCGTGGCGAACTACTTGATCAAGCGGCTGCTGGTCGCCGTTCCAGTCCTACTGGCCACCGCGTTCCTGGTCTTCCTTGCACTCCATCTGTCGGAAGGCGATCCAGTAGACGTGATCGTCGGCCCCATCGCGCCAGAAGAGGTCCGTGAGCGTGTTCGCATGCAGCTTGGTCTGGACGAGCCCTGGCCAGTTCAGTTCGTGGTCTACCTGGGCAACCTTGCACGAGGAGACTTGGGACAATCGATTCTGAGCAAGCGGCCAGTGGTCGATCTGATCAAAGCCAAGCTTCCCATCACGGCTGAGCTGGGTGCGGCGGCCTTCGTGATCGCCTACGGGCTGGCCATTCCTTTGGGGACACTGGCGGCATTGCACCGAAACACGTTTGTGGACTGGTTCACAATGGTGTTGGCGTTGGTCGGCGTGTCGATGCCTGGGTTCTGGTTGGCCCTGTTACTGATCTACGCGTTCGCAGTGTACTTGAAGGTGCTGCCACCCACTGGTCACGAGGGAGTCCGGCATCTCATACTTCCTGCGTTGGCACTGGGGCTGCCCCAGGTGGGGCGGATCGCGCGCATAACCCGTTCGAGTATGCTGGAGGTCATCGATCAGGACTACATCCGAACAGCGCGAGCGAAAGGCTTGGGAGAGCAATCGGTGGTATTCAATCACGCTCTGCGCAACGCGCTGATCCCGATTATCTCATTGATGGGGTTGGACCTGGGCTATATTGTGGGTGGGTCCGTTGTGATCGAGGCGGTATTCGCCCGTCCGGGAATCGGCGACATGATGCTGAGGGCCATCTACTCGCGTGACTTCCCGGTTCTCCAGGGCGGGATGCTGGTTCTGGCGCTCGCGATTGTGCTCAGCAACATCGCTGCCGATCTGGCCTATCTTGCAGTCGATCCACGCATTCGGCACTGACACATACAGGGGTTGGGCCACATGGAATCGGAGATTGCTGCCGCCGAAACAAGCCGATCTGCGCACGCTGGTCTCTCGGAGCTCGAGTCCATCGAGGGACGGCTCGTGCGCCAGCGAGGCGATACGTGGGTGCGCCTGCGCCGCAATCCAGGAGCGATGATAGGACTCGCGCTGGTCATCACACTGCTCTTGCTTGCGGCTGGCGCCGACTTGATCGCGTCGCAGGGGATTGACGAGCAAAGCCTGCGGGACGCGCTCCTCCCGCCGGGCGATCAGTACACACTCGGCACCGATGAGTTCGGGCGGGATATGCTGAGTCGGATCATCCACGGGGCCCGTGTATCGCTGCAAGTGGCGATCATCACGGCAATGATCTCCATGGCGGTCGGTGTGTCGCTGGGGCTGATTGCCGGATACTTCGGTGGACCGATTGACTATGTCATTCAGGCCTTGTTGGACATCAGTTGGGCTTTCCCGACGGTGCTGATGGCGATCTTCCTCGTTGCTGTGCTGGGGCCCGGCCTCGTCAATGTAATGGTCGCGGTGGGCCTCGTCTATTGGGGAGGCTTCGCCCGAGTCGTGCGCGGTCAGGTGCTATCGTTGCGTGAGTGGGAGTATGTGAACGCCGCGCGCGCCATCGGCGCCAGCGATCTCCGTATCATCATCCGGCATGTGGTTCCGAACATCATCGCGCCCGTCATCGTGATGACAACGCTGATGATGGGAGACGCGATTCTGATCGAGGCAACACTCAGCTTCGTCGGTATGGGCGCACAGCCACCCATCCCTAGCTGGGGATCGATCCTCTCAGGCGGGAGAACCTACCTTGTGATCGCGCCCTGGGTGACTCTCTTCCCGGGGATCGCTATCATGCTCGTGGTGCTGGGCTTCAATCTACTGGGCGATGGACTGCGCGACGCGCTGGATCCAAGGCTACGATAGCGGGCGCACCGCGCAATGGCGCCCGCCCGCCTACTATCAGAACCAGTCTCTGCGGCGGAAGATGGCGACCAGCGTGAGCGACAGCACAGCGCACAGGGCCAGTACCGCATAGAACGCACTGGGCGAGTTCGCAAAGGGCAGGGCGACGTTCATTCCGTAGAGGCTGGCAATTAGCGTCGGGATCGATAGCACGATCGTGACGGACGCCAGAAACTTCATCACCACGTTGAGGTTGTTCGATATGATCGAGGCGAAGGCATCCATCATCTGACTCAGGATGTTGTTGGAGATTCCGACCATCTCGATCGCCTGTTGGTTCTCGGTCAGTACATCATCCAGTAAGTCCTCATCCTCTGGGAAGGCACGAAACAGGCCGCTCTTCTGTAGGCGCTCCATCATCAACTCATTTGAGCGGAGTGCTGTGGCGAAGTAGACCAGGCTCTTCTGATACTTCAAGAGCTCCAGCAGCTCCCGGTTCCGGAGTGACGCCTGGAGGCGGTCCTCTAGTGTGTCGATTGTGCGATCGATCTCCCGAAGGTAAGCCAGGTACTGAATGGCTGTCGTGTACAGCACCTGGAGCACGAACCGGGTCGGCTTGTGCGTTGTCACGTTTCTCGTGCGCGCTGAGATTAGCTTATCAACGATGCTGTTTTCGTATCGGCACACCGTGACGATAGCCTCCGGGCTCAAGACGATCCCGAGCGGGATCACGCCATAGGGGATATCTTCAGTCGCAGCCTGAAGAATGGGGATACGCAATACGATAAGCAGCGCACCGTCCTCCCGTTCAGTCCGAGAGCGTTCATCCAGGTCCAGTGCATATGTGAGAAAGTCGTCGGGCACCTCGAGAAGGGCTCGGACCTGGGCAATCTCCTCGCTGGTAGGCTCGGTGAGGCTGATCCAGCAGCCGTCGGTCGGCCGCTCGATGATCTCCAATCCATGTTCACTGGTCCTTAGTATCGTGATCATCGCTTTTCTCCTTGAACCCAATCGACGTGATGTGTAGCAGAGCGGCGACCGCGGCGTGAACGCAGCCTCATCTCATCCAGTGGTCAGTCCGATGTAATCAAAGCCGGGCGTATCGGCGGCAGATCAAGTGACGATGCGTCGCTGTGTGAGCCGACGGGTGTTACTACGGATGCCCATCCATCGCCGAGGAGGAGGCTCGAGATTCGCTTGTCGAATCGCGCACCCGGATATCTCACGCCACAGCGTCACGGCCAGGTGGTGAGGATGACGGGGAAGCTAAGCTGCAGGGATCAATTGTAGACAGGAGTGCCGTGTTGTCAACTCGTGCCCCCGGCACAATGGTCCACTTGCGGAGCTTCACCCGATGGCCTACAATCCTGACATCACTCTGTGAGGAGGTCATGATGATCACACCAAGGGCGACGCATGGGGACAGCAGCTGGTTCGTACACGATCGTTTCGGAATGTTTGTTCACTGGGGGCTATACGCGCTGCCTGCACGACACGAGTGGGTGAGAAGCCGGGAACTGATCAACGATGCGGACTATCAGGTCTACTTCGACCACTTCAACCCGGCTCGCTACGACCCTAAGGAGTGGGCTCGCCTGGCCCGGGAAGCCGGAATGCGGTACGTGGTGCTTACTAGTAAGCACCACGAAGGATTCTGTCTCTGGGATAGTGACTACACAGACTACAAGGTGACGCGCACGCCATACGGCCGGGATCTGATCGCTCCCTTTGTGGAGGCGTTTCGTGGCGAGGGCTTGCGTGTCGGCTTCTACTACTCGGTGATCGACTGGCGCCACCCAGACTTCACGATCGACGCC
Organism: Chloroflexota bacterium; assembly: GCA_012514315.1. Lineage (GTDB taxonomy): Bacteria > Chloroflexota > Anaerolineae > B4-G1 > B4-G1 > JAAZAN01. The sequence continues at coordinate 9,207 of JAAZAN010000020.1, read as the reverse complement.
TTTCATCCGCTGCGCGACCAGCCGAATGTGGGTGAACTGAATGAAGGACGCGACATGCGGCGATACGCGGAGTACGTGCGGAACCAGGTGCGGGAGTTACTGACAGGCTTCGGGCGTATCGACGTCCTGTGGTGCGACTTCTCGTACCCGGGACACGAGTATCGCGGTCTGCCTGGCAAGGGGCGTGTTGACTGGGAGAGCGAGAAACTGGTGGCCATGATCCGTGAGCTGCAACCTGATATTCTGTTGAACAACCGGCTAGACCTTCCCGATGCGGCTGACTTCGTAACGCCTGAGCAGGTCCAGCCAGCCGGATGGCCGAGGGTGGACGGTGAGCACGTTGTCTGGGAGACATGTCAGACGTTCAGTGGTTCGTGGGGATACCACCGTGACGAGAGCACCTGGAAAAGCCCCGGACAATTGATCCGCATGTTGGTGAATACGGTAGCCTGTGGCGGCAATCTGCTGATGAACGTGGGGCCGACCGCGCTCGGGAGTCTTGATCAGCGCGCGATCGATGCGCTGATCATCTATCGGGACTGGATGAAGCTGCACAGCGAATCCATCTATGGCTGCACTCAGAGTGACTTCACTCCACCACAGGACTGTCGACTCACACAGAACGGTCAGAATCTGTACGTGCATATCCTCGCGTGGCCGTTCCGATACCTGCTGTTTCCCGGTATGGCCGACAAGGTGGCATTTGCTCAATTCCTGCACGACGGGAGCGAAGTGCAGATGGACGATATAACCGACGTGGACCTGGAGGCTCTCGGTCTAGAGCCCGGGACGCTCGCGTTGTCGTTGCCGGTCGTGAAACCGGACGTCGTTGTGCCCGTGATCAGGCTGCATCTGAGGTAGAACTTGAGGACTATGCATGCATCGAGTTCACGTATACGGTCAGACCTGCAGGTTTCCACCTGGCTGGTGCCTGCGACACTGACAGTCGTGAGTATCGGGCTCAATGCGGCTGCGCAACTGCACCGTGTCCAGGCGCGATGGTCGCTGTTCATGGACCTCGCGTTCTGGACACTGGTAGTTGCCACGGTGTGCTGGGGGATGCTGGTGTGGCGGCCGCGCCTGGCTCGCTGGGTTGCGGCAGTCGCGCCTACCGTCGTTCTGCTGGCTGCATTCAAGCTGACTGGGCGCTCTGACGTCTTGCTGTTGTCGTCCACATCCGTCCTTCTGGCTGCGGGACTGGTCAGCGTTGGAGCGGCGTTCGTGGTCGCCGCGTCAGTATCCCTGGGGTTCACGCTGCTCCCCACGCTTTGGGGCGCGTTTATCGACCCAGCCAGTGCGGTGCTCACGGTCTGCGCGGTATGGTCCGCCGCGCTCGTTGTCGCGGCGATCTACCACCCGATCCGAGAGGAGGGCGAACGCCTGCAGGATTACCTCGAACGAGCCGAGGCGTGGCTTGGGGAGGCGCGTGACCGCAAGCAAGAGCTGGAGCAGGCGCTGGCAGACCTGGCGCACGCCAACCGGCAGCTCGCTCAGGCCAACGAGCGGCTGGGCCTTCTCCGGGCTCGTGCGGAGGATGCCGAGCAAGCCAAAACCTCGTTCGTGGCGAAGGTGAGCCACGAGTTCCGGACGCCGCTCAACATGATCATTGGCCTCGTTGGCCTGCTGCTCGACGGGACGCACGGGCATGGGGAGGCAGTTCCGGCGCGAGTAGCGGAGGACCTCTCTGTGGTCTACCGCAACTGCGAACACCTTGCTGGGATGATCAGCGATGTGCTTGATCTGAGCCAGAGCGAGGCGGGCCGTCTGACGCTTCAGAAGGGCGGGGTAGACCTGGGTGACGTCGTGACGACTGCTGCCGCAGTGGTGCGTCCCCTGCTGGAGAAGAAGGGGGTAGCACTGCTTGTCTCACTGCCTGAGGCGCTCCCCGAGGTCTACTGCGACCGAACACGAATCCGGCAAGTGATCCTGAACCTGCTGAGCAATGCGGCCCGATTCACCACCGAGGGCGTCGTGTCAGTGGATGTGATGGTTAAGGACGAACGAGTCCTGGTTGAGGTGTCTGACACCGGACCGGGCATCGAGGCTGAGGATATCGAGCGGGTATTTGAGCCGTTCGGAGGGACTCAGCGCGAGATGTGGCGTGAGCACGGGGGCAGCGGGCTGGGGCTGAGCATCAGTCGAGAGTTCGTGCGACTCCACGGAGGTCGTATGTGGGTTGAGAGTGAGCCGAGCCTCGGCAGCAGTTTCTTCTTTGACTTGCCGATCTCGCGTATCGCGCAACCCCCTGTGCAGACGTGGCGAGCCATCCGCAGCGAGTGGGTGTGGAAGGAGCCGGCTTTCCGCACCGATCGAACGGTCTCTGCGGCCGACCTGTCGAGACCACGATTCGTGGTGCTGGACGAGAGCGGAGAGCTGGCGCGCGAGTTTGCCCGCTTCTCTGAACAGATTGAGTTCGCAGTCGTGTCAACGACGGAACACGCACTGGACGCGCTCCGCGATCAACCTGCGCACGCGGTCGTCGTCAACGCCCCCGCGCCGGATTCAGTCTGGCCGCTTGTTGACGCGATAGGGTCTGATGCAACCCAGACCCCGGTCATCGGCTGCGCTATGTCGAGAAGACTGGCGCGTGCACTCGAGGCCGGCGCAGCTGGGTACGTGATCAAGCCGGTCTTGCCTGCTGATCTCGAAGCGACACTGGAAATCCCCGATTCGCCAGTGCGGCGAGTGCTGTTGGTCGATGACGAAGTTGGTGTGCTGCAACTGTTCACACGCATGTTGCTGAGCCGTCGCAGCAATCTCGAGATACTCACCGCATCCCACGGCGTTGAGGCCCTGCAGCGAATGGTCGTGGACTCACCAGACCTGGTCCTGCTGGACATCTACCTTCCCGACATGGATGGCTGGCAGGTCCTGGAACGCAAGCTCGCCGACGAGCGTATCCGCGCCATTCCGACTGTCATCGTCTCGGCGCAGGACCCCAGCGAGCAGCCGTCGATGAGCCCTATGGTCGTGGCGACGATGGGGGGCGGTCTGTCGCTGAATCAGGTCCTCCGCTGCTCGCTTGAGCTGCCTGGCCTATTGAGCCGACCCGCTCCATCACCCAGTCCAGCGCCTGGATGAAATCCCGGTGGCTCACGGGTTTGCGCACGCAGAGCACCGCACCCAGCGCCAGGGCCAGGTTGGCCTCGTGTATGACAGAGCACACCAGGACGGGGATGTGACGGGTGAGCGGATGATTGTGCAAGTTGGTCAGCAGTTCCCAGCCATCGATGTCAGGAAGCATAATGTCGACGATGATCAATGCAGGATCGGAGGCGGCCACCGCATCAAAGACGTGCCGACCTTCGCTGTGATGCACGATGTGGTAGCGCGTGCCTTCCGTGCAGCGCTGGTAGAAGTAGACGACGTCGGTGTTATCATCGATAACAAGCACGGTCACGTCGCCTGCCTCGGGCACTTCGATGCGCATAACGAGCTCGTCGGGATGGTGAGCTACCTGTACTGTCCCCCCGCGCGAGTCGATAATTTCACGCACGAGAGTAAGCTCCCGCATCTGCCCATCGGCTGGCGGCTGACAGGATAGCTCCAGCACCACCATCGTGTCCTCAGAACTCGCCCGGATGCGGACCTCGTGGCCCGCAGTCCACTCGATCAGCTGCCCCAAGGACATCACGAGCGCCTGGCGAAGGGCCGATGGATGGACCGCGGCGGCAAGCTCTGCGTCTATCGTGCTGACCACCAGATTGACGCCCCGAGCCGCGCCGACGACCGTCTCAAGCCGTACTGCTGCTGACACAACTTCGTCCACCCTGGCGATCGCCCCAGGCGCCCCCACCTGGAGTGAGGCGAGCTCTTGCTCAACCTGGGCGCGCACATCAGGAGTGTTCTTGGCGGTGAGGCGGCTGTCAGGAGCGGTCCCGTGATCGTCCAAGTTCTGACGCCGCCTGACGTAGTCTTCCAGGAGGTGACTTGCGAGCCAGTGGACTGCCTCACGTTGGGCCCGACGGACGCTGCTGGCCCCCATCGCCATGCGCTCAGCCGTCTCCTCGACAGTGAGCTTCAGCACGAATCGATTATGCAGGATTCCGTGGCTGCGGCGCGAACGCGCCGACCGCGGGACGTCGGCGACCGGTCGCAGCTCCTCGATCTTGCGCGAGATCGTCGCTTGAACCTCGAGCGCGCTCGACGGGGTGCTGAGCCCCACGAACTCAATCAAGGCTTGTGGAGGCTCGTAATCTGGATCGTGGAGGTGGCTGAGAGCCTCCTGAAGGTGACTCACGAATTCCTCACACGTTGGTGTGTCTGACATGGGACGAAAATGAGCGCTTTGTGGCATGGAAATCGCCGATGCTGCATGGTAGAATCAAGTTGTAGACCATCGCTACAACCTAAGTCTATCAGAACGGCGTCTCAAGTCAAGACGACGGAGAGGTCTGCATGATGTGACGCCCGTCGGTCGGGTTGCTCTGTCTGGGGGGGCAACTGGCGATTCAAGGGAGGTGGGTATCGAACGGAATCAGCGATGCCTCTGATGTCGGTCCATATACCTGATACTTGACTGGCGAAGGTAGTTGATAGGAGGAGTGACAGATGTCGAAGAACAGGATCAGTCGTCGTGATTTGCTGAAGGGAATGGGTCTGACGGCGGCGGGCGCCGCACTGGCGGCGTGTTCACCTCAGGTCGTAGAACGAACGGTCAGAGAGACCGTGGTTGTTGAGGTCGAGGGCGAGACGCAGGTCCAGGAGGTTGAGAAGATCGTTACCGTGGAGGTCGGGTCGCCCGAGAAGACGACGGTGCGTTGGATGACCCGTGTGTCGGACTGGGGCGGCCAGGCAGGAGCGGCCGCGGTCCCGGAACTGGTCCGTACATACTTCTACGAGGAGAACCCGGACATCATTGTTGTGGCCGAACCCGCTCCGCCACAATGGTCCGATAAGCTGGTTACGGCCATGGTCGCGGGCGACGCGCCCGACGTCTTTGAAGCGTGGCCCGATGTGTTCCACAATTTCGTTGGCCGCGGCCTCGTGCTGGACCTGCAGCCCTACGTCGATGCCGACATGACCGAGGAGACGATCAACGATTACATCGTGGCACAGTGGGATGCGCTGTTCATCAACGGTATACGAGCCGGCCTGCCGCTCTACGTTGACCTGCGCCTTGAGACCTACAACAAGGACCTGTTCGACGAGTACGGTGTGCCGTATCCACCTGAGGACGGTGATTGGACCGTTGACGACTACGCTGCGACGGCGGCCGCCCTCACCCAGGACACCAACGGTGATGGCGAGATCGACCTGTGGGGTACCATCATCGAGACGGGCGGCTGGTTCTACTGGATGCGGATGTGGGGCGGAGACTGGGTGGACCCCAACGACAATACGAAGTGCACGCTGGGGAGCGACGAGTCTCAGGAGGCCTTCAACTTTATTTATGAGCAGCAGTGGAGGCGGACGCCGAACGTCTTTGCCCAACCTGCCCAGGTGGAGAACGCCTGGTACTACGAGGCCTTCGTGCCGGAGATGGTCGCCATGGCCGAGAAGGGCTGCTATCCGGCCCGCACGGTGGAGGAGGTTGGTGGAGCGTTCAGGTGGGACTACGCTCACGTGCCGAGGGGCCCGAAGGGACGCAAGACGTTGGTCGACGCTGATGGATGGTCGCTCTGGAGCGGCACGCAGAACGGTGACGCCGCCTGGCAGCTCATCACGTTCCTGTCGGGTCCAACGTTCCAGGAGGAAGTGATTGCGCGCATCGCCGGCGCGATCCCGAGTCGACTCTCGGTCGTCGGTAGCTTCATCGACATCATGCGTGACTCGTTCGAGGAGCTGCAGGATGTCCGGCTCGAGGTACTCCAGGAGATTCTGGAGGAGCCCGGCTACGGTGGAAACGTGCTCTGGTTCAAGAATCACCTGGCGGCGATGGAGATCATCGACCCAGCGATGGACCTGGTGTTCGTCACAGGTGAGGAGGAGCCGAGCTACTTCATCGAGATCGCGGAGCAGGTCAACGCGTCGCAACTGGAAGGCTAGTGGTGGCTGCGCATCAGCGCCCCGCCCTGCGGGGCGCTGATGGCAGAGCTGGCGAGCCACTTCGCTACGCACCGTGGAGGGGAGTATGGGGTCCGTTGTGATGCCGGCGTCAGACAAAGGCGTTCCGCGCTCAAGTCGCTTCCATCTTAAGCCCCAAGCCAGAGATAACCTGGCCGGGTACTTGTTCACCTTGCCCTGGACCGTTCATCTGCTCTTCCTGATCGGGCTGACCATGTTGGCCTCGCTCGGGATCAGTTTCACCGAGACTGATTTCCTCACGAAGTTGAGATTCGTGGGACTCGGGAACTATCAGGGTCTGATGAGGGATCCGCTCTTCTGGAAGAGCCTGCGCAACACGGCCTATTACACGTTTGCGTCGGTTCCGCTGAGCGTGATCTTCGCACTGGCCATCGCGCTGCTGCTGAATCTGAAGGTCAAAGGCCTCAGTGTGTATCGGCTGATGTACTACACGCCCTCCATCGTGTCCGGAGTGGCGGTTGCGATCATCTGGCAGTATGTGCTCAACCCACGGTTCGGTCTACTCAACCTCGGGTTGAAGGCGATTGGTATTCGGGGGCCCCAATGGATTTACTCCCAGCAATGGGCGATGCCTGCGTTCATCATCATGGGTGTGTGGGGGGCCGGTGGCAATATGTTGCTCTATCTGGCTGGCCTGCAGGGCATCCCAACAACCTTGTACGAAGCCGCCAAGATAGACGGCGCCAACCGTTGGCGCCGGTTCTGGGCGGTCACGGTGCCGATGCTTTCGCCCACAATCCTATTCAACCTGGTAGGCAATCTCATCGGATCGTGGCAGATCTTCTCCCAGTCCTATCTGATGACACAGGGCGGGCCCAACAATGCGACACTCACAATGGTGTTGTACCTCTATAACAAGGGATTCCAGCAGTTTCGGTTCGGATACGCCTCCGCGATCGCGTGGGTGCTGTTTCTGATCGTGCTCGTTTTCACATTCTTGCTGTTGCGAAGTTCGGAGATGTGGGTGTTCTATGAAGGGGAATTGAGACGATGACCGCTGTCGCGCGAACGGATGGTCAAGTTCTGCAGAGTCGGCGTGGCTTTCGTCCGCTCTATGTCTTAGGCAGGGTTCTGACGTACGCTCTGTTGAGCTTAGGCGCGTTCCTGTTCATGATGCCGTTTCTCTGGATGGTGTCGACATCGCTGAAGGAGGCCAATCTGGTCAGCGCTGTGCCGATCGTGTGGATACCGCCCAAGCTGATGTGGGAGAATTATGTGACGCCATGGCAGTTCATGCCATTTGGGGTCTGGTACCGCAACACCATCGTCGTCACAGCGAGCAACGTCGTCGGTATACTGACCGCCACATCGCTGGTCGCCTTTGGCTTCGCGCGTATCCCGTTCAAGGGACGTGACGTCCAATTCCTGATTCTGCTGGCGACGCTCATGCTCCCTGCGCAAGTCACGCTGATCCCGACTTACCTGATCTGGTCGAGGCTGAAGGCAATCAACACATTCTGGCCGCTCATGATTCCGCAGTGGCTGACGACGGGGTACGACGTGTTCCTTCTGCGCCAGTTCTTCGCCACGATCCCGAAAGAGATGGATGACGCCGCTCGGATCGACGGATGCGGCTGGTTCGGGATCTACTGGCGCATCATCCTTCCGATGTCCAAACCTGCGTTGGGGGTTCTGGCAATTACCAACTTCGCGTGGAACTGGAACAACTTCTTTGAGCCGCTGATCTACCTGAACTCTACTGAGCGGTTCACGGTTGCGCTTGGGCTGACGCTCTTCCAGGGACGTTTCCACAGGGAGATACCGGGGCTCATGGCGATGACGCTGATCTCAATGATCCCAGTGCTCATCACATTCTATATCGCCCAACGGTACTTCATTCAGGGCATCGTGATCAGCGGCATCAAGGGCTAGCCAGACGGCGTCAATCGTAGTATAATCGGAAAGATGGAGTACAAGCCAGACTTCGAAGAGGCTACGCGCCGCATACAGGCGTTCTGGGCGCACGATTGCATCGATCGGTGCGCCCTTCAAGTTGTCGCACACGTCGACCCACTGCGATTCGTGCCGGATGAGGCTGCCCACAATGCCCCAGGCGATGCCCTGGCACGCAAGACGGATGTCGAGTACGTCCTCCGGCAGGCGGAGACTCACTTTGGGACGCACCGTTTCATGGCTGAGGCCGTCCCCGTGTATACGCCGGGACTCGTCTGCTCCGACACGGCGGCCTATCTATCGGACGAGATCACGGTCACTGATGATACGGTCTGGTATCCGCGGATCATCGAGGACTGGGCCACGTTTGAGATGCGGTTCGATCCAGGCAATCGTTGGTGGCAGCTCACGAAGCGGATGGCCTCAGCGGCCGCAGAACGGGGGGCGGGGCGCTATCTTGTCGGAGTACCAGACTTTCAAGCAGGCATCGACATCGTGAGCCTGCTGCGATCTCCCGAATCGGTCTGCCTCGACCTGCGGGAGAACCCGGATGCGATCAAGAGAGCGACAGCCTTCGTTCTTCGGGATGTCTACGCCAGGTGCTACGACGACATCCGGGGAATTGTCAGGCAGCACGGGGAATGGGTTGGCGACTGGATGGGTCTGTTCTCGACGGGCAACCACGACATTGTCCAGTGCGACTTCATTGCGCTGATCTCGCCCCGCCATTTCGAGGAGTTCTGCTTGCCGGACATTGAGTGGATGTGCCAGAGGCTGGATACGGCGATCTTCCACCTCGATGGTCCGGACGCTGTTCGACACCTCGACGCCTTGCTGGAGATTGACGAGCTTGATGCGATCCAGTGGGTGCCCGGTGCGGGCAGCCCTTCTGCTGCGGCGTGGCTACCCATGTTGCGGAAGGTGCAGGCTGCAGGGAAGAGCCTTTATATTTCCGCGCCGTCTGACGATGTCGATGACATCATGCAGGCCCTGAGACCTGAAGGGCTGATGATTTCTGTGGAGGGTGTTTTCAGCTCGATGGAAGCGGCGCAATCGTTCATCGGTGGCGTGGAACGGATGTGTGTGCGCCTGTGATGACGATCGTGGGCAACAGCAACCAGTCAACGAACAGGTCACTACAGTTCAGCTAGGAGAGATTTCGTATGGACACAAAGATCAGCATCATTGGCGCCGGGAGCGCGGTCTTTTCGCTCAGTATGATCCGCGACATCTGCCTGACGCCCAACCTGCAGGGCAGCACGATTATGTTCATGGACATCGACGAGG
>JAAZAN010000169.1 GCA_012514315.1 Chloroflexota bacterium | reverse complement strand
GTGGCAGTTGGAAGCAGAAAACCCAGCTTCGCCCTGTCAAAACTCACGCCGGGAACAAAAAAGCGCGTCAATTGATTCCTCGAGACGTCATATTTGGTGCGATTCGAGTTTAGATGCAATTGCCCTGGGCCGTAAGCCCCGGGCTTGTCATATGTCGGGAATGTGGTAAAATCTGAACGTCAACATAGCATTGCGCTGTGGAGATTGTTGGGGGCTCGTCTAATGGTAGGACAGCGGACTCTGAATCCGTATGTAGAGGTTCGAATCCTTTGCCCCCAGCCTGTATACTGCAAGACGCCCTCGACCTGAGGGCGTCTTTGTGTCCCTCGTTCGCGCCTCAACAGGAATCGATGGTCTCGCGGCGGTATGTGTAGGATCCAGGCTTCGGCTCCGTGGCTCTCTGTGGAAAGGTGCGCTACCATACTCCGCCCCCGATCTGGCGCCACGGTTTCAGTGGCTATAGACAAACGACACATAGTGTGCTAGACTCACCGTGATCGTGGGAGCTGTCGTGATCAAGTAGTCTGGCGGATCACGCCAAGTGAACTGCCCGGGACGTGGAGGGAATGGCCGATGTGGAAGAAGAGGGTGTTGCCACCCACCTATCTGTTGATCTCTTTGTTTGTGATGGCTGTGCTGCGTTTCGCTTTTCCGGCGTCGCAGATCGTCAAGTTGCCGTGGAATCTCCTGGGAGTCATTCCACTGGCCGTTGGCATCTGGCTGAATCTGGCGGCTGATCATGCTTTCCGGAGAGCGGATACTACGGTCAAACCGTTCGTAGAATCAACAGCTCTGATCACGAGTGGTGTGTATCGGATCAGTCGTCATCCGATGTACCTGGGTTTCACTCTTGTGTTACTGGGTGTTGCTATCCTCTTAGCAGCGCTGACTCCATTTCTCTTCGTGCCACTCTTCGCCCTAGTGATGGACAGACTGTTCATCGCGCCAGAGGAAGAGATGCTCGAGCAACGGTTTGGATTGACTTGGCTGGAGTACAAGCACCGCGTCAGACGCTGGTTGTAGATGGCGACTGAAGTACAGACGGAGCCTCCGGCTCTGACGGGCAGTCCAGTGGGATGAAACATCGACGGTCGGTTACGGGGTGAGATCGAGTACAGTGTCTTTGAGCCTCTTGCGTTACCGGACCGTGATCGCGCTTGACAACGCGTCTGGTACGCCCTACCCTCAGTTGCCACGGCGGAAGGACGGAGAAGTGGCGGTGTCTGAGGCATCCTTCGTCTGAAAGGAGCGGGTCGATGGTCCGTCAGCGATTCCTTAGGTTGGCTGCGACCGGTCTGATCTGCGCTGCGATGGCGTTGGCTCTCAAGCTAGGGACGACCCACGCCGATGGTCCGGTGATCACCAGCGACCCACCGGAGATTCGAATCGCGGCCGAGAAGGACACCGGGTTCTTCCAGGCCAGTTTCCACCTCTCGACCACGCAACTGATCTCCAATCTTCAGTGGACGGTCGATGAATTGCGCCCCGTGGCTGATGAAAGCGGCCTGTTGGCAAGCCTGGCGCCGGCCCAGGTCAGAGTCCAGCCCGCGAGTGCAGCCACGCTGACACTGGGCCAGCGCCGCCCATTCACCGTAGAGATCATGCCCAAGCCTGCGACCTTCGGCACGTGGTCGGGCAACCTGGTGGCGCAGTGGACGCTTCCACACCCCGGCATGTTGGTAATCCCGATCACAGTAGAATCCCGGTCAAGACCTGCACTAGTCGTTTACGACCCCGCTAAGGTGACCATCGAGGCCTACCGGGGACAGGTTGTCACCCGCACAGTCATCCTGCGAGAGACGGTGGGGGGAAGTGCGGTCACGGGGCTGGGCATCGACGTGCCTGACCTGCGCACCGACGGTCAGTCGGCGATTGTGCCCGCTAAGCAGATCCAGGCCACGGTGCCGCTGAGCAGCATTCCTCATGGCTATCCTAACCTGACTCTGAGTGTGGACCTCCGGGGAGTCGTCGCAGGTAGCTACAGCGGCAAGCTGCTAGTGACATCCGATAATGCCGACGATGTACCGGTCGAGGTCACCGTGAAGGTGAAGCATCGACCGTGGGGACCGGTGCTCTGGATGCTCCTGGGGCTAGCCTGTGCTACTGGGCTGAATCAGGTGAAAACGATCCGCGCCCGTGATCGAGTTCGGATGGGCGTCAATCGACTGCGCAGTCTGCTCAAGATCGATGATAAGTTCAGACAGCATTGTGAGGACTGGCTAGGCCGGGAGATCGATGCGATCTACGACGATCTCCGTGAGGACAAGGTCGCCGATGCGCAGAGCAAGGTGTCGAGCGCGCTCCACTTCTACGAGCGGTGGGACTACAATCAGAACTACTACATCGATAACATCGACTGGATCGGACGGCTGCTCAGCGATACCGATCCGTACGAGAGCGCGCCGTTCGTCAGGGCGCTGCGTGAGCATCTCCAGACAGTATCTGAGGCCTTTCCCGAAATGTACGCGGGGCCCGAGGAAATGCGAAGAGATATCTTGCGCGTTGATGAAGCGCTGCAGTCCTATCGGAACGTTATCAAGGCAGTGGCCGACCTGCGACAGGAGGTCGAAAAATCCGTCCTGCTGGCTACGGACCGGGATGCTGTATCATCGTGCATCGTCTCTATCACAAAGGATTTGGATACGATGGCTGCCCCGTCGATCTTGGCTAACGGGTCCATCCCGTTGCCTCAGAGATTGCTTGATCTACCCAGTGAGGTGATCGACTGCCGGAGAAAGCTGGACGCCGCGCGGCGACAGGCCGAATCGGCGATCAGGCGCCTGGTCGGCTGCTTCAACGCCACAGGTGAGCTCCTGGAGCGAACATCGACCGACGATGTTCAAGGCGCCCGATTTGGCGAGCTGGTGCTGCGCGCGATAGAGCGGGGCCAGGAGAGCGTGAAGACGGAAGCACATCAGGGGCGCTTTGAGGTGGCTGCTGATCAGGCGCAGAATGTCTGGTGGGCGGCTGTTCACGAAGTGAGGTTCCTGGCGTCTGCGCGCGCGTTGGTTGCGTCCCAGAGGGGCGATGCCGCCCAGTTGCAGGAGGCGGTTGCGGCGTTCGAGGGCTTCCTCACCGATGCGGAGAGCTACTGGTTCTTGTTGCCGCCAGGCAACCTGCCTCCTAACGACGGTACTGACGGAGAGCCGATGCCGTTCTCCGGAACGGTGCGCGACTTGCGCCGTCGGATCCGATCAGAGGCCGCCCGACTCGATCCCGCGAGTGTTCTCGTGAAATGGAGTCCGCCCGACCGGTTGCCCGAAGGGAGTCTGGATCTGGTGAGTGTGACTGGGCGCAGCGTGGTATCTGAAGCCTATATGATGGGGAAGGACTTGCTCGAAGCGCGGCCCACCATGCCGGAGTCATCACCGCCCAGTGCTCGACTCGAATGGCAACTATCGCGACTTCAGCAGGCGTGGAGCCGGGTCGCTCCTGCCGTGCGCTATGGACTGCTCACTGCGCTGACGGTTGTCGTCAGCCTGCTACTCCTGGCCCTGCTGGGTATCAAGGAGCAGTACCTCGACAATCCGACTTTTGGATCTTTCGGCGATTACCTGAAGCTCTTTCTGTGGGGCTTCGGCGTGGAGATGAGTACCAGTAAGGTGCTTGAGCTGGTTAGCGGATGGGGCATGTTCGCAGAGAGTACGGAGTAGCCGGCGTGGAAGCGTTTGCTTCGTTCGCTGGCTTGAGGTAGACTCAGCCGAGTTGTGATGTATTCCGGCAGCACTGGCTGCCGCAGCGGTTCTGGTTTCTGGAGGGCTATGGGTGTCCCGAACTAGATGGGCGATCGTAGGGGTATTGGCTGTAGTGAACCTCTTGGTCCTGGGAGGGCTTGCCATCGTTGTGGTGAAATCGTTACCCGGGTCGGCGCCGCCGGCGCCGACGCCGACGCTGACGTCACTCCCTTCTCCGGTCAGCACGACGGGTGAGGAGGTTGAGTTCACCTTCCCTGCGACCTGGACTCCATCTCCCGTCCCTAGCCCACAACCAACCGCCACGCCCAGGCCCAGCCGGACGCCCACGATGACGCGAACACCGTTGCCCACATTCACACCGATGACCACAGCCACGCCGACACCCGTGCCACTGCAGAACCCGACGTTCGACGGGATTAGCTGGAACGAGATACCGGGTTGGAGGACGGGCGCGTGGGTCACCTGGGCGCCGGGCCAAGAGTTTGACAAAGTCAACGCCTTCGCCGAGCCCAACTTCCACCAGGCCGATGATCCCCGACAGTGGATCAACGGTTCGACACTTCAGATTGATACAGTGGCTTGGGTCAAGCTGCGGGCCTGGGTCTACCAGACGGTCGCCGTAGAGGCGGGGAGCACGGTGCAATTTGAGGTGCGTGCCGTCGGATTTGTGAAGGAGCTGGCAGGAGGCTACATCTTCAGGGCAGGCGTGGATCCCGCTGGTCGCGATGGATGCGACGGGGCCAGGTGGGGTGAGGAGAGGTTGGCCAATCAGCAGGATGGAGTGATTGTGCTCACCTCTCCGAAGGTTGCGGCGGGTCAGACGGGGCAAGTGACGTTATGCATATTCGCTGAGACGCAGTTTGCTCAAGAGTATCATGCGGCGTTTCTCGATGACGCCGAGATGATTGTCTTGCCTCCTGCACCCTAACGCGCTCCATCCTCCGGTTCGGAGATGTGGCCTTAACTATATAGATAGAGTGGACGAGGAGGTCTGAGTGAAAGCAGTACGTCTTGTGGAGATTGGGCTGCCCCTGCAGATGCAGGATGTGCCACTGCCCGGCGTCGGGGCGGACGATGTGTTGGTCCGAGTGAAGGCCGCGGGCATCTGTCACTCCGATGTGCACTACCGCGCAGGCACGTCGCCCGTGGGTGCGCTGCCGCTGACACCGGGCCATGAGATCGCAGGGGTGGTGGAGCAGGTCGGGGCAGCGGTGACCCGGGTGAGGCCAGGTGATCGGGTCTGTCTGCATTATCTCGTCACCTGTGGCCACTGTGTCTACTGTGTCCGGGGTCACGAACAGTTCTGCGTTGAGGGGCAGATGCTGGGTAAACACCGGGACGGCGGCTACGCTGAAGCGCTCGTGGCGCCGGCCCGCGGGGTTATTCCGCTGCCCGATGGAGTCTCCTTCGAGCACGGTGCGGTGCTGATGTGCTCATCCGCGACCAGTTTCCACGCCCTCCGCAAGGCGCGCTTGCTTCCGGGAGAAAGCGTCGCCGTATTCGGTGCAGGCGGTCTGGGTATGTCCGCGATTCAGCTCGCACGGGCGTTCGGCGCGCTGGACGTCTACGCGGTGGACATCAACGCCGAGAAGCTGAAGGTTGCGGAACGATACGGTGCAATACCCGTGAATGCTGCGACTGCTGATCCGGTTGCCGAGATCGAACGAATGACAGACGGCCTTGGAGTGGATGTCGCTCTGGAGGTGATCGGGCTGCCGCAGACGATCCGGCAGGCGGTTCAGGTGTTGGGTGTATTTGGCCGCGCTGTGTTGGTAGGCATCACCGATCAGCCGAGCGAGGTGTATTCCTATTGGGAGGTGATTGGCAAGGAGGCTGAGATCATCGGCTGCTCAGACCACCTGTTGCAGGAGTTTCCCTTGTTGTTGGAATGGACGCGTCGCGGAAAGCTGGATCTCTCCGAGATCGTGGTGCGTAGCGTGCCGCTGGAAGCTACCGCGATCAACGGGGTGCTCGATGCGCTGGAGAGTTTCGGTGGTGATGTGCGTACCGTGATCACGCCGTGAGACAGTGGGTCGGCGGCCATCCTAGCCCCAGATCGAACTCATTCGCCAGGCGTCCATGTGAAGCAGTTGTGCTTCCCGATGCCTCGAGTCGTTGGGCCGATCCGTAGTGTTCGACCTTCGTGCCGCCGGCTGGATGGTCGCGCACAGCGGATCTGACTGCAGTGTTGCTGTGATAACTGCCTCCCCCTCGCCGCCAAATACCTCGATCACAGACCGGTCGACGAACACATGCAAGCGCACGTTTCCATCGTGCGAGTACATCGGTACGTTCAACCGTGGTTGGCCAGGTTGATCCAGGAACAGCATGGCGCCAGTGGCAGAGAATCCCACAAATGCCTCATCTCCACCGTGCAGGCGCAGCCGCAACCCGCATTCATCAGCATCCGCCGGATCGAGGCGTAGATCGACTTCCCACGTATCTCCCTCAAGAGCGTAGGCCGATGAGGGATCGTCAGGCGCAGGGAGTGGCACGTTGTTCAGGGCGCTGTGGCGACCCCGCAAAGCCTGCAGCTCGCGAACCGGCGCCTGATGCAGCCGTGGGCCGCCGGCGGTGGATCTCAGAGTGAGAGTGCGTGGGATCGACTGTATCCCCGTCCACCGCCGTCTGTTATCCGGCACCTGTCGGATCCAGCCGATCAGTACCCTGCGCCCGTCGACTGGCGGGATGTCATTATACGTCACCTCAGCGTACATAGCACCGCGATCAGACCCAGCAGCCGATGTCGGCAGTGTGCTGCTTTGGAAACAGGTCCCGTCGAAATCACCCACGAAGTTCCAGGTCTGCGTTGGCGAGTTCTGGTCCGTATTGTTCACTTTCAGGATCCAGCGCATCTGTTGTGGATCTCCATCGAGCGGCAGGGCGAACAGGTCGGGGCATTCCCAAATCGCTGGGGCCACGTCAGCGGCTTCGAATGAACTCAGGGGCCGCCAGTCTCTCAGATTCGTGGACGCATATAATGCGACCCGCCCCTGCTCGTGACCCAGGATGGTCACCATAACCCACTGGTTGCTCTCGGCATACCAGAATACCTTCGGATCACCGAACTTGGCGTGGTTGACATCCAGGACAGGGTTCAGTCTATATTTCACGAAGGTGCGGCCTCGATCTGTGCTGTACGCGACATGGATATTCTCAAGAGGCTTTGAGCTGTGGTGAGCCGTGTAGATCACAACGAGCGGAGGACATACGCCGCTGCCAAAGCCGCTGCTATTATGCCAGTCGACGACGGCGCTGCCCGAGAACATCGTTATTCCATTGGTCGGCTCCTCGGACAATGCGATGGGCAGATCGCGCCAATGGACCAAGTCGCAGCTCACGGCGTGACCCCAGTGCATATGTCCCCAGTTGACTCCATACGGGTTGTGCTGGTAGAACAGGTGGTATTCGCCATCGAAATGGACCAGTCCGTTCGGATCGTTCATCCAATCCCGTTGAGGCGTGAAGTGGAACTGGGGTCTGTAGAGATCTGTGCGGGGCATATTGCGCTCCTCCATGAGGTTTTCCACTGGCCACTCGCACGCGCCTTTCACACGCCGCAGGAGATGGTTCGGTTGGATCGGCGACGAACGTCAAGCGTCCAGTGGATGCTCTCGCCGTAGCCTCCGTACGGCCTCCGCGACCGCCGCTACGGCGCGATCGATCTCCTCCGCGGTCGTATCCCGCCCGACCGAGAAACGCACCGTGCCCATCGCCCAGTCCACCGGAACCCGCATCGCTTGCAGGACGGCCGAGAGGTCCACCTGGCCCGCGTGGCACGCGGCCCCGGACGAGACAGCGACCTCGTCGCTGATCGCGACCAGTAGGGCGTTTGCTTCAACGCCGTGGAAGCTGACGTTGAGCGTGTTGGGCAGCCGCAGCTCGGGGTGGCCGTTCAACCGTATGGAGTCCTGGCCAAGTTCGCGCACCAACCCGCGGTGCAGGCGATCGCGCAGAGCCTGGAAGTGTGCCCGGACTCCGTTGAGATCGCGTTGGGCGATCTCAGCGGCGCGCCCAAGGCCCACGATCTCTAGCACGTTCTCCGTGCCGGGGCGCCGACCTCCCTCGTGACCAGCCCCGTGTAGCAGGGGAATCAGTTGGACGCCTGTCCGGATGTAGAGCCCGCCTATGCCCTTCGGTGCGTACAGTTTGTGCCCCGCGACGGAGAGCAGATCGACTTCCAGTTCATTGACATCCACTGGAATCTTGCCGATGGACTGGGCTGCATCGGTGTGCATCAGAGCGCCGTGCGCGTGGGCAATGCGGGCGAGCTCAGCAACGGGTTGTATGGTGCCGACCTCGTTGTTGGCGTGCATAGCGCTGACCAGCAGTGTGTCGCGTGTGATGGCGCGCTCGAGGTTGGATGGATCGACGAGGCCTGTCGCATCGACCGGTAGGATGGTAACACGAAATTCCTGTTCCACCAACCAGTCGCAGACCTTCAATACGGCCGGATGCTCCACGGCTGAGGTGATGACGTGATTGCCCCGCTCGCGCTGTGCCAGCGCCACGCCTTTGATGGCCTGATTGTCGCTCTCGGTCCCGCCACTCGTGAAGACGATCTCGCCTGGCTCGGACCCTAAAAGACCGGCCAACTGGGTTCGTGCAAGTTCGACAGCTTGTCGAGCTATGACTCCATAGGGGTGCGCGCTGGATGGGTTACCGAAGCGTCCATACAGATAGGGCGCCATCTCCTCTGCCACCTCGTGGGCGATAGGCGTCGTGGCGTTGTAGTCGAGGTAGATTGGTTCTGTAAGTCTACCGTTCATCATCCGCAGATCTCTCTTTTCCGTTGACTGTCCGATTTCTCATCCCATGTGCTGTGCGACTCGACAGCGGTGACGCGACAGGTGTCCGGTGCGGCGGTGAGGTCTGCTGTGTCAGCGCAGATCTCGCTCGTTGAAGGCTCGATGGTGGCTCACGACCTCGGATGTGCTCAACACGCGACCGAATACCTGTATCTTCTCGATTCGGCCAAGCAGACTGGTCCCGATCCGGACCCTCTTCGTTCCGTTGGCGTGGCGTAGGTGAGGGCTGAATCGCCCCCAACCGAACTGACGATGTGCGCCACCGTCGCACAGGCGGCCATCCACGATGAATGTAATGATCTTGGGCCCGCCGTCGATGGTGACGGCCAGGTGGTGTGTACGATCCATAGACAGGAGATCTGGATCGCTGGCCCATCGGTTCTCAGTACGTCCGTCGTTCAACACGATTTCCACCCGTCCACTCGTTGCGGTACGAAGGCAGAGCCCCTGATCCGCGTCGGTTCGGGTATCCAACAGGACTTGGCCGTCCTCAAGTGAGGTGAACCTGGCCCACACCTCAATGGTGAAGCCTGTACGTAGATCAGCTGTGCCGAAGTCAGAACTCTCGCTGTCCCGCTCGCAGAATACCGGTAATGGTGGCATATCGGCCTCGTCGGGTACGCGCTGACCGGCTCCGGGAAGGTTCAACAAAGGCTCGTCCGGGGATATGTCCGATGGTTCGTCGCCAATCTCCTCCAACTGGCGCCACAGCCCTCCTAACAACGTCGGACTGACCTCGTGTGTGCGGGCAGTGTCCTTCTGAGTCTCGCTCAGGTAGAAATGGCCGTCCTCCTCAACAAGATCGGGATAGCTTATGCGGACGAATGGGTCGTCGTCGTAGAGTACGATCTCGGGCTGCGACCAAGCGATGGTCTTGCCCTCCGGTGTGTCGCGTTCGACGCCTCCGCACAGCCATACTGGATTGCGATCCTCGTACCATGTGCCGCCGTGGTTGTGGAACCAGTAGAGGTATCTGCCATTGGTGCAGCGCCAGACAAAGTTCGCCGCACGGGGATGTCTCACCAGGCGGCCGTCCGCGTACCGGAGGTGCTCCGGCGCCGTCCAGGTGCGACCTCCATCGCGGCTGATGGCATAGGCTGGGTGACCATCGATCGTCCGATAGACGCAGTAGAACGATCCATCGCTCAGGACCGTGAAGCTCTGTTCCTCAGCGATGGCGCCGCCGCCTGCTGGGGCACGCAGACCAGCCTCTCCGTCCGGTAGGGTCTCCCAAGTAGCGTCAGCAGGTTCGCTGACGGTCAGCAGGTCTGCGCTTCGCAGGAGTACGCCCTCCGAACGCGTGAAGAAACCATAGCCGATGCCGCCGACCTTATGGAGCGGGACGAAGGCAGCGCCGGCATAGATGAAGGGCTTGCCGACATTCCAGAAGTAGCGGATCGCGCCAGCGTAAGGATTCTGGCGGTCGATCTCCATCATGCGCACAGGGACAATGTACCGTTGTGGAGACCAGGATCGGCCGTGGTCGTCGCTCACCTTGAACACGAAGTGCCCCTGGGAGTCCACACGATAGCATAACCCGCCGGGATAGGGTGGGTCGTCCGCCCGGATGCTCCGGACGTTGTCAGTGTTGTGGTTGTAGAAACAGAACAACCGCCCGCTGGATGCTTTCAGGAGCACGGCGTACGAGGCCTCGGGCCCATCGACCGGCTCGACATCAACGGGGGCTGTCCAACTCTGGCCTCGATCGGTGCTGCGCAGGGTGACGACGTGTTGACCAGCGTCTCCCTCGTGACCCGGACCGGTCGTCAGGACACACACCCAGGCTCCGTCGTCAGCGCGCACGATGTAGGGTTGGTCGCTGTAGGTCTCGGTTGGAATCTCGTGGCCGTTCGCGATGTTGCGGTTGTCACGAGTGTCGTTCACCGTAATCCCCTCTCTGGATTGGCCCGATGGCCTCCGGTAGGTCCGGGAGGCCGCTTGGTGACACCGGATTCCCACTGGTATCTTACCCGTGGTAGGGGGGATGTCAACCCAATGTGCCCGCCGGCAGGATCGTGAGCGTTGCGTCGGGCCATAGGTGTGTTACAATGCGGCGAGTTTGGATTAGGAAGGAGTGTATTGGTGAGCCTGCCCTTCAAATCACATATTGCCGGGTTGCCAGTCTACCAACCCCCGGTTCCGCCGGCTGGAGTACAGAACGTTGTGGATATGTCATCCAATGAGAACCCTCTGGGTCCCTCTCCAAAAGCCGTGCAAGCCCTGTATAGCGCGATGGGGACGGTCCACCGCTATCCGGATGCGAGCAGTGCGGCACTGAAGACTGTGCTGGCCGCGAAGTGGGATGTGAGTCCAGCCAATGTAGCCCTGGCCAACGGAGCCGATGAGTTTGTGCTGTTGCTCTGCCTGTCGCTGGTCGAGCCTGGGGATGAGATCATTATGGCACACGGGTCGTTCATCAGCTATCTGTTGCGAGCGACCGAGGTCGGCGCGCGGGTGGTGAGAGTGCCTCTGAAGGCGTACACTCACGATCTGGAGGCGATGGCCCAGGCAATCACCGACCGGACCCGGCTCGTGTTTGTGTGCAATCCAAACAATCCCACGGGTACGGTGATCCCGACGCGGGCGTTTGAGACGTTCCTGGATGAAGTGCCTGCGAACGTTCCTGTGGTGGTTGACGAGGCCTATTTCGAGTATGCGGTCGATGCTGACTTCTTCTCCAGTGTGGAGCGTCTGCGAGCTGGTCAAGACAACCTGATCGTGTTGCGCTCCTTCTCGAAGGTCTATGGATTGGCCGGCCTGCGGGTGGGCTATATGGTAGCGAGTGAGGCGGTCATCGACTATATTGAGCGCGCCCGCCCGCCGTTCAACGTCAACCGTCTGGCTCAGGTGGCGGCGTTGGCAGCGCTGGGCGATAGCGAACACGTCCGGCGTAGCCTGGAGGCAAATGAGGCAGCCCGGCAGTTCTTCTACCGTGAGTTGGCGGCGATCGGGCTGTACTCTATCCCAACGCGCACTAACTTCATGGCTGTGGATGTAGGACGACCAGGGACTGAGGTGGCCAGGCCACTGCTCGAGCGAGGCTTCATCATCACTGCACTGGATGGTTGGGGTCTGCCCGGACACATACGGTTCAGTTTCGGGACGCCGGAGGAGAACCAAGCGTTTGTGGCTGCGCTACGGGAATTGTTGTCCTGAACACCCGCGACCGTGGCTAGATGGTTCGCCGCGACACCGCATCTTCAGACCAGCTTGAGGGTTATACTGGATAATCTGGGATTTCGAGCTTCGATCTTGACATCCTGACCGACTTGAGGCATAATAGCGCGCAGTGACAATCAAATAGCACGTGTCAAAGGCTGTGATGGAGAGGAGTAGGCGGGGGGACGCCGCCAGGGAAGCGAGGTCAATTGACTGGAAGCCTCGCCCGGCCGAAGTCCGCTGAAGTTCGCTCCTGAGCCGACGGGTGAAACCGGGATTCTGGTAAGTAGCCTGCTCCGTGCCCCCTGGCGTTAACAGGGCGGCCGATCGCGTCTACGGACGCCGTCGGTGATGAGAGGGCCTCCGTTGAGGTCAAGTGGGGTGGTACCACGGGAGTGTGAACGCTCTCGTCCCTTTGGGACGGGGGCGTTTTTCGTTTCAGGTCGGAATGGCTGAGTGGTGAGTCGATGCAGAGTCCCGCCGGATATTGGACAAGTGCGAAGTAGGAGGAGAGATGAACACACATCGAATGTCTCTGGTTGTCGCTTTTCTGATCCTGATGAGCCTGGTGCTTGGAGCCTGTGCGCCCACTGTGTCGGAGTCCCCGGCCCAGGTCACATCGACTGACTCTGCTATATCACCGGCGCCTGAGGACGTATCGGCGGACGCTGAGACTGCCACGGGCGACGCAGAGGAGGGGACCGCCTACAGGATCGGCTTCTGCGCAGCGATCACGGGCGCTGGTTCGAGCTTGGGTATCCCGGAACGGAACACAGCGGAGATGCTAGCGGCGCAATACGCTGGAGGAATCATAGGGCCCGATGGTGTGCACCATGCCGTGAATATCATCATCTACGACACGGAGAGCAACCCAGATACTGCTGCCAGTGTCGCGAGCCGACTCATCACTCAGGACGAGGTGGATGTGTTGGTCTGCGGCACAACAAGCGGCAACAGTATGGCAGTGATGCCGATTGCGACGGAGAATGAGGTGCCGATGATCTCAATGGCATCGGCGCGCTCGATCATTGAGGATTTGGAGACGGGCGAGACTCGGAAATGGATCTTCAAAACGCCGCCCGAGAACTTTCACTCCGGCCAGTGGCAGGCGCGGTATCTGGCGGCGATGGGCATCTCGACGATCTGCGATCTGTACGAGAACACGGGGTATGGGCAGGATTGCCTGGCTGAGACGGCCGCCGCAGTGGAAGCTGATGGGATCGAACTGACCTACACCGATAGCTTCGGGAGCAGCGATACGGAGTTTCCGCAGATGGCGGGTGTGCAGGCGAGTGGCTGTGAGGCGGTGGTGGTGGGCGCCGTTCCTCCTGGAGCATCCATGGTGACGGTGGCGGCACGGGAAACGCTGCCTAACCTGCCAGTGATCCAGGGACACGGCGTCTGCAATCAGACCTTCATTGACCTGGCGGGTGATGCAGCGGAGGGCGTGGTGACACCCTGTGGCCCACTGATGATCGCCGACCTCCTGCCCGATACTGATCCGCAGAAGGCCGTCTTGACCCAATACATCGCGGACTATACGGAATACACGAATGGCGAACCGATCAGTACCTTCGGTGGTCATGCTTGGGACGCTCTGATGTGGAGTATCGAGGCGCTGGAGAGCCTGAACGAGGACATACCGTTGGTCGAGCGGCGCGCCGCCGTGCGAGATTACATTGAGAACAACATCCGTGACTGGCCTGGTACCGGGGGGATGTTCAATGTCACGCCCGAAGACCATCTGGGGCTGACCTACGAGGGTCTGAGCTTCGTCAAGGTTGTTGACGGCCAATGGGCTTACTATCCGCCAGAGGAATGGTAATCAGCGTTGGACAGCCGGCGGCGCGTGAATTGGTTGGATCTGGCCAGACGTTGCTGGCAGGGACAGACATCCTACCTGTCCCTGCCAGATGGTATGACATCGCTGATGGGAGATCGATATGCAGGTGGCTGTCGGTAGGGTGATCAAGAGTAGGGTGGGACGGCGCGTAATCACGGGAACCGCTACCGTGCTGATGCTGGTGCTTGCCCTGTACCTGGGGGGCAAGAAGAATCTGGCGTTGCCCCAATACCTGCAGTTGGTCGTCGATGGCCTCCGAGGTGGCGCTATTTATGCCCTGATTGCATTGGGATTCGTCACAGTGTTCAACGTGACGGGGGTGATCAACTTCGCTCAGGGCGGGTTTGTGATGCTCGGCGCGATGTTGTGTGTCAGCTTCTTCAATCTCCCTGTCATATCCGGTTGGGCGCCTGCGCTGCGGTTGGCGCTGTCTGCTACTCTATCCATTCTCTCGGTGGCGCTGATCGGGGCTGTGATGGAGCGAGTGACGATTAACCCAGCACGGCGCTCGCCACCACTGACGCTCATTATCATCACGGTCGGTGTGTACACGGTGATGTGGGGAGCCGCTCTGTTGGTCTGGGGGGCCGGGCCGTATCAGTTGCCGGCCTTCACCACGTTACAGCAAGGCGACAGAATCCTCCGGTTTGGCCAACTGGTGCAGGATGAGAGCGTGACGTGGATGTTCGGAAGCTCGGCTTTGCCCGCAGGTGCAGTGTTCAGCGGAGTAATGGTCAAAGCCCAGAGCCTCTGGATTTGGGGAGCCACCGCGGCTGTACTGGGCGCCCTGGCCTATTTCTTCGAGGGCACAATGTTGGGTAAGGCGGTACGAGCCTGCGCGGTCAACCGAAGGGCAGCCCAACTCATGGGTATCAGCCCCGGTCGCATGTCACTCCTGGCCTTCGTGTTGGCCGCTGCGTTGGGAGCGATCGGCGGGATCGTTCTGGCTCCTGCCACAACCCCTATGTACGACATGGGACTGAATCTGGGGCTGAAGGGCTTTGTCGCCGCCATAATGGGGGGGTTGACAAGTTCCCTCGGTGCGGTTGTGGGTGGGCTCTTGCTAGGCATTCTGGAGAATCTTGGAGCCGGTGTGACCAAGGCTGGCCTTAAGGATATCTTCGCCTTTGTAACGCTCATACTCATTCTTCTGTTCAAACCCCACGGTGTGATTGGGGGAGGCTCATCTGGGGTGGAGGAATCGTGATGGCTGGGGATGGTGGGGCTGTGGAGAGAAGCACGACTGGACGATCTCATCTAGACGCGCGGCAGCGCGTTGATGCGGTGCAGGGCCGACATTCGACACGACGGGCGAATGCTGTCGCGATCGTCGCTTTTTCGGCCTTCATCGCACTGATGGGGTGGATTGAGATCGCGCGCCCACTGGGCATCCGCTTCGCCGACCTGACAGGTGGTGTTGTGACGATGGACACGATGGTGCGTATTGGCATTCTCACTATCGTTGTCGTGGGCCTGAACCTGCTCATGGGCTATGCCGGACAGGCATCAATGGGACAGGCCGCGTTCTACGCTATCGGTGCGTATGGTTCAGCAATCCTGACCGCCAAAGCACGCACGATTGGCCTCCCGGATAGTATCGCTGGAGCTTGGTGGTGGCCCTGGTTGGTGATTGTCTGCAATATGGCTCTGGCTGCTGGATTCACCTACCTGGTGGGCAAGCCGATTCTGAGGCTGAGGGGACATTATCTGGCGATGGGGACCCTGGGCCTGGGTATTGTAGTCTACATCTTCCTGCGGGAGAACTTCGGCTTGTCAACGGCCAACCTGAATCTCACTGGTGGAATGGATGGGATCCCCGATGTCGGCCGGCTCGCGATTGGCAGCTTCACTCTATGGCCCATCGAGCGGTACTACATCCTTGTCTGGGTGTTGGTACTGGGCGTCATTGTCCTCTCGCTCAACATCGTGGATTCGCGAGTGGGGCGCGCCCTGCGCTCCATTCATGGTAGTGAGGTAGCGGCCAACACAATCGGTGTGGACACGGATATGGTCAAGCTGCAAGTGCTTGTCCTCAGTGCCGTCTATGCCAGTCTGGCAGGGAGCCTTTATGCTCACTTCCAGGCGGCGGTGTCTCCCGGCCCTTTCAGTTTTGGCGCTTCACTCGAACTGATCGTGATGTCCGTGATCGGTGGGATCGCCAGTATCTGGGGTGCTCCCTTCGGTGTCGCCGTAACACTGATTCTTAAGGAGCTAATCCGGACACGTATGCACACAGTGTTGCGCGGGGCAGGCGGCGAACACGAGGTTATCGCGTTTGGCACGCTGATCGTCATCATCATGTTGTTCCTCCCGGATGGACTGACAGTTGGCGGCGTCAACATGATTAAGGGGTGGATTCGGGAGCGGACAGGCTCTGGGGGCCGTGCAATGCTGCATTGGACGGGAGATACGGCGATAACCCGTGATCAGGGCTGATAGGATGTACCAGGGCAAGAATTGACGGTGCACAGGCAATGATACTGGAAGTGACGGATCTGAGAAAGGAATTCGGCGGTCTCATGGCGGTGTTTGATGTGAGCTTCCGTGTAGCATCCGAGGAGATCCTTGCCATCATCGGGCCAAATGGCGCCGGCAAGACGACGACATTCAACCTGCTTTCGGGCGTGTTGTCGCCCTCCAAGGGCGAGATCCGCTTTGGTGGTTGGCAGTTGAACGGCATGAGGCCATATGCCATTGCGCGCATCGGATTGACGCGCACATTCCAGAATGTCCAGTTGTTTGGAAATATGACTGTTCTGGAGAACGTGATGGTCGGCCTACACGGACACCTACGCTACGGGCTGTTGGGCGCTGCCTTCCGCCCTCCAGGTGTGCGGCGGGAGGAGAGACAGGTCCGCGTACAGGCAATGGATGCGCTGGACCGTGTCGGTCTGGCGGATCGGGCGGGTGAGAGTGCGGCTAACCTGCCCTTTGGCCAACAACGTCTACTCGAGATCGCGCGGGCGCTGGCGACTGCGCCCAAACTGCTCATGCTCGATGAACCCGGGTCCGGCCTGAATCGCCCAGAGAAGGAGGAGCTGGGCGATCTAATCCGCGCCATTCGCGCCGATGGTGTGACTGTCCTGCTGGTGGAACACGACATGCCGCTCGTCATGGGTATCGCCGATCGGATCGTTGTGCTGGAGTATGGCCAGAAGATCGCGGAGGGCACGCCGGCAGAGATCCAGGCCAATCAGCGCGTGATCGACGCGTATCTGGGAGAAGTGCAATGATCGCGCGCGGACCATCTCACGTGAGGGCTGCATCTCCCGTGGCCCTCCCAGGAGAGGATCGGTGTTGAGTCTGCAGAATGTGAACGCCTACTATGGGCGGATTCAGGCCCTGCGGGACGTAAGTCTTGACGTGGCCGAGGGCGAAATCGTGGCGGTCATCGGTCCCAACGGCGCGGGCAAGACCACGCTGATGAACGTGATCTCTGGCATGGTAACGGTCAATAGTGGCGCGGTGGTCTTTGATGGTACAGACATTACAGGCGTGAGCACAGAGCGGATCGTGCGATCGGGTATTTCGCAGGTACCTGAACGACGACAGATCTTCTCGGCGATGAGCGTCGTGGACAATTTGATGCTGGGCGCCTACCACCGCTATCGCCGGGAAGGAAAAGCGCAGATTGAGAAGGACCTGGGGTCTGTTTTCGGTATCTTCCCACGGCTGCAGGCACGTGCGAAGCAGCGAGCGGGCACACTATCGGGTGGAGAGCAACAGATGTTGGCCCTCGGGCGTGCGTGGATGGCACGTCCCAGGTTGTTGCTAATGGACGAACCATCGCTGGGGCTGGCTCCTTTGCTCGTGAAGGAGATTCTGAGTGTTTCGGGTGAGCTGCGCGAGCAGGGGACGACGATCCTGGTAGTGGAGCAGAACGCGCGCGCTGTGCTGGAACTGGCCGATCGGGCCTACGTTATGGAGTCGGGACAGGTTGTTCTGGAAGGCTCGGCAGATGACCTGGCTGCTGACGAACGCGTTCAAAGGGTCTATTTGGGGGAGATTCCCGCAAGAGCGCGGGAGATGGTTTCTCACCAGCGGGGCGCTGAGGGTGAGAAGTGACATTGCGCTTCTGCTATGATGGATTCGTGCTGTCCGTAGCATGCGATGGCTGACCCTGTACAGCCGAGGAGGATATGATGCTGGTCAAACACCGTATGACACCCAATCCGATCACAGTCTCGCCGGATACCACGTTCCCTGAGGCTTTTCGCATCATCCGTGAGAGGGGGATTCGGTACCTGCCGGTGCTCGACAAGAAAGGCGTGCTGGTCGGAATCATCACACAATCGGACTTGCTGCGTGCCTCACCCTCGGAGGCGACGACGCTGACTGTGTTTGAGATGAACTATCTGCTGGCACGCCTGCAGGTCAAAGAGGTGATGAGTCGCCCGATCACGGTGTCCGAGGACGCGCCCATCGAGGAGGCGGCGCGCCTCATGGTGGAGAAGGGAATCGGATGCCTGCCGGTGATGCGGAATGGTGAACTGGTGGGGATCATCACTGAGACCGACATCTTCAAAGCGTTCGTGGAAATTCTCGGCAGCGGTAAGGAAGTGCTGCGGATCACCATGCGTCTGCCCAACGTACCAGGCGAACTGGCGCGCATGACGGCAGTGATTGCCGATCTTGGCGGTAATCTTCATTCGGTCGCTGCCTTCCGGGCAGAGGATCCCGAACACGTCTACATCACGTTCCGGCTGGAGGGGGTGGATGAAGATATCCTGCTTCCAGCGCTTGAGGGGCTGGGCGAGGAAGTTGTTTACGCCTGTCGTACTGGATAAGGGCTGAGGGTACTCAGCGACTGAGGGTACTCAGCGACTGAGGGTACTCAGTGACTGAGAGTGCTCAGCTAGTGCGAAGGCTCAGGCTGGGAGCGCTCAACGGACGCGATTGCTTGGTTTTCGATAGGGGGTCTGTGTATTGAACACGAGGGAACTTCTCTCAGGCAACGAGGCTGTGGCGAGAGGTGCGTACGAGGCTGGCGTACGGGTTGCAGCAGCCTATCCCGGTACGCCCAGCACGGAGATCATGGAGAGTCTGGCGCACTATGGAGACGCTGTCTACTGTGAATGGTCGCCCAATGAGAAGGTGGCGCTGGACGTGGCCATCGGTGCAGCCTATGCTGGCAGCCGGGCGATGGCGGTGATGAAGCATGTAGGTCTGAATGTTGCGGCCGACGCGCTCTTCTACGTTTCTATGACCGGTCTGGAGGCCGGTTTGGTCGTCGTGTCGGCGGACGATCCGAGTATGCATAGCTCGCAGAACGAGCAAGACAACCGCCACTACGCCAGATTCGCTCGTGTTCCCTGTCTAGAGCCTAGCGATGGCCAGGAGGCCAAGGATATGGTGCGGGGAGCGCTGGACATGAGCGAGCGGTTCGATGGTCCCGTCATGCTGCGGCTGACGACACGTATCTCGCATTCCGACTCGATCGTCGATCTGGAAGATGCTCGACTCGTCGAGCGTATCACTGCGCCCAAGTATCGTATCGATCGCCGGAAATACGTTATGGTGCCGGGCAACGCACGGCTGCGACACCCGATCATTGAGCAGCGTATCCAGCAGGTGAAGGAGTTCGCTGAGACGTTCGCATACAATCGGGCGGAGTGGCGAGATGCCAGTCTGGGTATCGTGACAGGTGGCATAGCTTACCAGTACGCCAGAGAGGTGTTTCCCGATGCGTCCATTCTGAAGCTGGGGATGACTTACCCATTGCCGGAGCAAATGATCCGGGAATTCGCATCGCGAGTCGAAAGGCTGATTGTCATCGAGGAACTGGATCCCTTTATTGAGGATGCGATCCGCGTGATGGGTATACCAGTGGAGGGCAAGGCGATTTTCCCGATTTGCGGTGAGCTCGACCCAACCATCGTGCGCGAGCGCGCCTCTGAGGTGGGGCTTCTGTCCAGGAGTGTGACACTCTCAGGCGACTCGCGGGGTGGGACGATGCACGTTGATACATCGCTGCCGGCCCGACCGCCGCTGTTGTGCCCGGGGTGCCCACACCGCGGGGTCTTCGTGGTGACGAACCGGCTTAAACTGGTGGTTAATGGGGACATCGGTTGCTACACACTGGGCTTCCTGCCTCCCCTCTCGGCGCTGCATACGTGTGGTTGTATGGGCGCGAGCATTGGGCAGGCGCATGGCGTCAGTAAAGCAGGTATTGCTCAGAAGAACGTGGCCGTGATCGGCGATTCGACGTTCTTCCACACGGGAATGCCGGCGCTGCTGAACGTGGCCTACAATCAGAGTGATACCGTCGTCATTATCCTTGACAACCGGACCACGGCGATGACCGGTCACCAGCACCACCCTGGGACGGGAACCACGCTGATGGGGCAGCCGGCTCACGCTGTGGATATTGAGGCTCTCGTGCGCGCTTTCGGTATCGGTACGGTGCATACCGTCGATTCCTATAGCCTCAAGGAGGTGGAGGCTGCGCTGAGGGACTGCCTGGAGGCCAGCGGCCCGGCGGTTGTCATCGCACGCCGGGAGTGCGCATTGTTGCCGGAGGCCAGACGGGATTGGGTAGCGCTCTCCATCGACAACGCGCAGTGTAACGGCTGTGGTCTGTGCTTCCAGGTGGGGTGCCCGGCGATCGTGAGGAGCGAAGAGCAAGACGGCAAGACCGGACGGAACAAGGCCAGGATTGATCCCTTGCTGTGCACCGGCTGCGAAGTGTGTGCGCAAGTCTGTCCCCGTAAGGCGATTCGGTTCCGGGAGGAGCCGGTGCTGCGGAAGGAGGCGGAGGTCGCGTGAAGGACATGAACTTCCTGTTGGCGGGTGTTGGCGGCCAGGGGACGCTTCTGGCGAGCAATGTGGTGGCGCGCGTCGGTGTGCGAGCGGGCTTCGACGTCAAGAAGGCAGAGGTGCATGGCATGGCGCAGCGGGGCGGTAGCGTTAGCAGCCATCTGCGCTGGGGAGAGAAGGTCTTCTCGCCGCTGATCGGGCGTGGTGAGGTTGACTATCTGGTCGCGCTGGAGAGGCTGGAAGCCCTGCGCTATATCGACATGGTGCGTCCTGATGCTATGGTGATCGTGGGCGAGATGCGAATCCTCCCGCTGTCAGTGAGCTCGGGAACCGATGTGTATCCTGATGACGATGTGGTGCGCGGCGTTGTGGAGCGAGCGACAGGAAACCTGATTCTGATCCCGAGCCTCAGTCTGGCAGAGGGGGTAGGGAACATACGAGCGCACAACATCGTGGTACTCGGGGCTTTGTCCAGGTGCGTACCTCAGGTGTCGCCCGATATCTGGCTGCAGGTCATCGCCGAGTCCGTGCCTGAGCGCTTCGTCGAAGTGAACCAGCGGGCATTCGAGGTAGGTAGGGAGGCGATTGGGGCGCCTGCGCCATCACAGTGATTCGCTATGCTGTAGAGATGCACCAGAGTGCGTCTCAGTGTACTTCAATAGAACAACTCAAGAGGAAGGAGGAAGGGGACGATGATGGGAAAACACGCACCGATTTGGGACAAGGACGCCGAGTGTATGCCGCGGCCGCAGTTGGAGAAGCTTCAGCTCGAACGGCTCAAGAATGTGGTAGCACGCGTCACGGCGACAGTGCCCTTCTACCGAGACCTATACGCGCAGGCTGGTGTGTCGTCCGATGACATCCAGTCGCTCGATGATATCGCCAAGCTGCCCTTCACCTACAAACAGGATCTGCGGAACCACTATCCCTTTGGCATGTTTGCTGTACCGGTGAACGATCTGAAGGAGATCCACGCGACAAGCGGAACGACCGGCAAGATGACGGTGACTGGCTACACTGCGAGAGATATGTACATCTGGGCCGAGACCATGGCGCGAGTCTACACAGCGGGCGGCACGACCGTCGACGATATGATCCACAACGCGTATGGATACGGTCTGTTCACTGGTGGACTTGGTTTCCACATCGGCGCTGAGCGGATCGGAGCCGCGGTGATCCCCGTCTCGGGTGGCCTAACCCGACGACAGGTCGAGATCATGCGGGATTTCGGTTCCACGATCCTGGTCTGCACGCCCTCCTATGCGCTAGTTCTGGCAGAAGCGGCGGCGGCGATGGGCATCGATCTGCGTACGGAGACGAAGCTTCGGGCTGGGTTTTTCGGTGCTGAGCCATGGACCGATTTGATGCGTGAGGACATCGAGGAGCGGATGGGGCTGGAAGCGTTTGACATCTACGGGCTGGCGGAGATCATCGGTCCTGGCGTCTCAGTCGAATGTCCATATCACAACGGCCTGCATATCGCTGAGGATCATTTCTACCCCGAGGTTATCGATCCCGAGACGGGGGAGCCTTTGGGCTACGGTCAACTGGGCGAGCTGGTCTTCACGACGTTGACGAAAGAGGGGCTTCCGCTGGTGCGATATCGCACGCGCGACCGCACCACGCTATGGCCTGAGCAATGCCCATGCGGCCGGACCATGGTGCGCATGGATAAGGTGTTGGGCCGTACCGATGATATGCTCATCATCCGCGGGGTCAACGTGTTTCCATCGCAGGTCGAACACGTCCTGCTTGAGTTCGAGGAGCTTGAGCCACAGTACGTCATCTATGTGGATCGCGAGCGGGACTGCCTGGATGCGCTCGAGGTATGCGTCGAGGCGTCGGCGGAGGTCTGCGCGTGCGGCGAGTCAGTGCTCAACGATCTGGCGAAGCGGATTCGGAACACCATGCAGGAGACACTATACGTATCGACGGCTATCCGAGTTGTCGAACCCGGCTCGATCGAGCGGAGTGGGGGGAAGGCCAGGCGGGTCGTTGACCGACGGATGGTGTTCCAGCAGTGATGGCGTTCTCGACCCACACTGCCGTCAGCAGACCGCTGGTCCGCCTGCTCAATAAGGAGGGGCTGGCGCGCTCCAGTGCACCGTCGTGTGAGGGTTGGAAGGGCATCAGCCCGGTCGACGCTCTGATGTGGCAGGGCCAACCCGATGTCATCCAGTGATGAGCACCGTTCAGTGAGCGGGCGCACGGTCCACTACGGTTGGGTCGTTCTCTGTGCCGCGGTGCTGACTGTGCTCGGGTGTCTGGGTTTCGCCCGATTTGGGTACACGATGCTCCTGCCGCCCATGCAGACAGATCTGCGTCTGACCAACACCGAGACCGGTGGGCTGGCAACAGGAAACTTCGCTGGTTACCTGGTGCTGGCTGTCGTTGGCGGTGTGATCGCCAGCCGGTACGGTGCACGTCGAGTCATCGGTATTTCGATGTGTCTCACGGGCACTGCGATGGTCTTTACCGGGCTGACGAACAGCTTCGAAGGTGCGCTGTTTTGGCGGGCGCTGACTGGCGTGGGGAGCGCAGGCAGCAATGTACCGGTGATGGCGCTCCTGCCAGCGTGGTTTGCCGCCAGGCGTCGAGGAATGGCGGCTGGCATCGCGGTCGGCGGGTCTGGACTGGGGTTGATCATTGTGGGGCCCTTGGTGCCGCGCCTGCTAGCGAGCTTCGGCGAGAACGGGTGGCGGGTCAGTTGGTTCATTCTGGGTGGGCTGGTGTGGGTACTGGGCATCGTGGCGTTCATGCTACTTCGGGAGCGTCCCGAGGATCTGGGGCTGCTACCCGTCGCCACCACAAAGCCCCGTCCGCCGGTTCAGATGGTTCCCGAGGTCCGGGCTCCGCTCGATTGGAGCCGGGTGTACCGTTCGCGTGCCGTGTGGCATCTGGCGCTCGTCTACGTGGCGTTTGGGTTCTCGTACGTGATCTACGGCACCTTCTTTGCCCGGTACCTGGAAGCTGAAGGGGGCTACACCCGAGAGGCGGCGGGGCGTCTCTGGGCCTTGGTAGGTTGGCTGAGCGTCTTCTGCGGCCTGATCTGGGGCGCGATTTCTGACCTGGTCGGTCGGAAGTACGGGCTGGCGCTGGTGTTTCTGATTCAGGCGGTCTGCTACGCTGTGTTCGCCTTGTGGCACAGTCCGGTGGGCGCCACTGTATCGGCCGTCATGTTTGGGTTGACGGCCTGGAGCATCCCTGGCATCATGACGGCTGCATGTGGTGATCACGTGGGTGCTGCGCTGGCGCCGGCAGCATTTGGGTTTGTGACGCTGTTCTTTGGCCTGGGACAGGCAGCCGGTCCCAGCGTGGCTGGCGCGGTCGCCGATGCCACTGGCTCGTTTGGGCCGGCCTATCTTGTTGCGGCCGGTGTGGCGTTTGTGGGGAGCGTGGGATCGCTGCTGCTGCGGCAGCCTGCTGGCGAGGAATGGGAGAGCCCGTCTGGACTCCATCCCTGGCTCGAGGAAGGGGGTGTCAGATGAAGGATGATGCGCGCAATGGTGAACCCTCGGTGTTAACGTTGGCTCAGATCCAGGAGCGGGTGAGTCGTGACCCGTTCGCTAACTCATTGGGTATTGAGCTGTTGGAGCTGCGCGAGGGCTACAGCAGGGCCGCGCTCACCGTGGGAGAGAACATGCTGAACTTCCACGGCCTCCCTCACGGCGGAGCTATCTTCTCGTTGGCTGATGCCGCCTTCGGTGCGGCGTGCAATGCTCACGGCCAGGTATCTGTCGCGTTGAACGTGACTATTCACTTCCTGGCGGCTATGCCGGCAGGCACACGTTTGTACGCCGAGGCGACGGAGGAGAGCCGGACCCGCCGGATTGGTCTATATCGCATGGCAGTGACAACAGAGGACGGCGCACTCGTGGCGCTGTGCCACGGCACGGCCTACTGCAGGGATGAGCTGCTGACTGCTGCTTAGCGACCGGCTACAACATTCGCTGCAGGTGTTCACCCGCAGCTCTGAGTGTGTCGAACCTCTTGGGGAATGCGAAACGCACACTCCGGTCTCCATAGCCCGGCACCGAGTAGAACACTGTGCCCGGCACGACGGCGATTCCCATCTCTTCCACCATCCACACCGCGAAACGCATCGAATCCCACGCTGCCTGTGGGATCGGCACATCGGTGTAGTCCGCCAGGACATAGTAGGCGCCCTCCGGTGCAGGCGCTGTGAAACCGACTTTCCGGAGGATGTCCATAGTCATATCCCGACGCTGGTGGTAGTCGGCGAGCATACTGTCGTAGTAGTCCTGCGGGAAGTCGAGCGCCGCGACAGCCGCCACCTGGAGGGGCGTCGGCGCGCACACGGTGAGAAAATCGTGCACCGGCCGGACCGCAGCCGAGAGCTGCGTTGGCGCGACGACGTATCCCAGCCGCCAGCCCGTGATGGCATAGGTCTTGCTCAATCCACTGACGGTGATTGTTCGGTCGCGCAGCGACTCCAGAGCGCCAGGGAACACATGCTGACGCCCGTCGTACAGGATGTGATCGTAAATCTCGTCGGTAATCAGCACGAGGTCATTGCTCGTGACCACGTCGGCCACACCAGTCAGCTCCTCAGCATCGAACACACGTCCGCTGGGGTTGTGGGGTGTGTTCAGTACGAGCGCCCGTGTGCGCGGCGTCACAGCGGCGGCCAACCGCTCCGGGTCCAATCGATAATCCGGAGCCTCAATCGGCACAGCGACCGGTGTCGCACCAGCGAAGATCGCCGACGGGATGTAGTTCTCATGGGCCGGTTCGACGATGATGATCTCGTCGCCGGGGTTCAGCACGGCCAGCATTGCCGAGTTCATGGCCTCGGTCACGCCGCACGTTACCGTCACGTGCTGGTTGGGGTCCAGCTGCCAGCCCAGATAGGACGTGTACAGCTCAGCCAACTTCTCGCGCAAGGGTGTGTAACCCCAAGTGGGCGAGTACTGGTTATTGCCTTCCATAATGGCTTTGACCGCCGCTTCCTTCAGAGCGAGGGGCGTGTCGAAGTCCGGGAAGCCCTGGCTCAGGTTGATGGCGTTGTGTTCGATGGCCAGGCGGGTCATCATGCGGATAACGGACTCCCGGAAATTCGAAATGCGTTGGGCAGTCTGCATAGCAGTTCTCCTCAAGGGCATGAAATCAGGCGCCAAGGGATTGGCGCCCACTGAAATTGAAGCACCGTCCTGTGCTCCTGGATGCTGGATCCGAGTGAGAAAGGCAACCAGGTAACCGCGCCCATTATGCCTGAGGTCAAGTAGGGTGTCAAACTCGCACCTCGGTTGTTACGCAACGCGTCAGAGCTGATATAGAAGTCCGCGGAATCTTGTGTGGCAGACTGGTGGGCAATCCACGGTTCAGCTTCGGAGTGGTGCGTCCACTATGCTGGCTGGAAGAGCCAGGCAGTATGAGTGACTGGTTGCCCATGTGATTGCCGTCGGTGAGCATGGGCTGTATGCCGCGATTGTGCGTCTAGTTGTTTGGCAATCCCTGCTACTTGTGGCATACTCGCCGCATTCGACACATTCTCTCAAGGAGGCGAACGATGCGACTGGGTGTGGGACTTAGCCTACCAATTGATGATCCTGAGGCCATTGCACTTGCCTACGTGGAGGCGGGTTATTCGGCCGCCGTCTGTCCTCCCGTCAGTCTGGAACAACCCGAGCGCGTTGCGGCCATCCGTTCGGCGTTCGCCCGATATGATGTGTTGCTGGCGGAGATTGGCGCCTGGAACAACATGCTTGACCCGGATCCTGTGCGGAGAGCGGCCAACGTGGAGGATAATGTGCGCGCGCTGGCGCTGGCTGACGAGGTGGGGGTGCGCTGTTGCGTCAACATCGCCGGGTCGTTCAATCCGGAGAACTGGGACGGTCCGCATCCCGGCAATCTGTCGGGTGCGGCGTTCGAGCTGACCGTCGAGAACGTGCGCTATATTCTTGATTCGGTGAAGCCCAAGAGAGCATTCTACACCTTAGAGACTATGCCGTGGGCGGTGCCCGACAGCGCCGACAGTTATCTGGCTCTGATCGAGGCTATTGACCGTCCGATGTTTGCGGTCCATCTCGATCCCGTGAATCTCATCAATAGTCCGGCGCGCTACTACCGCAACGCGGACCTGTTGCGCGAGTGTTTCGGCAAGCTGGGGCAGTGGATCGTTTCCTGCCACGCGAAGGATATCGTGCTCCGTGATCGCCTCACCGTTCATCTGGACGAGGCGCGTCCTGGTCTGGGGGGGCTGGACTATCGAGTTCTCTTGCGCGAGATGAGTCGGTTGCCGGTGGATGTCCCGTTGATGCTGGAGCATCTGCCGCAGGAGCAGTATCCGCCAGCACGCGATTACATTCTGGGCGTGGCGGCTGAGCTGGGCACGGCATTCTATACCCCGAAGGGAGGGTGACATGCGGGTATTGGTGATTAGCTCGAGTCCGAATGAAGATGGATTGACGGCGGCCTGTGCGGCTGCCGCGATTGACGGGGTGCGGAGAGCGGGCGGCACAGCCGACGAGGTCCGTCTCAATGATCTGGGTGTGGGAATGTGCGCGGCCTGCAATAACGGGTGGGGTACGTGCCTGGAGCGACACGAGTGCCAGGTCCTGGACGGTTTCCAGGAATTGCATGAGCGCGTACGTGGGGCTGATGCGTTGGTGCTGGTGACGCCGGTCTATTGGGGTGAGTGGAGCGAGTCAGCGAAGGCCTTTACCGACCGCCTCCGCCGTTGCGAGGCGACGCGTGGCGATGAGAGTGGGCTGGCGGGCAAGCCGGTTATCGCTGTGGCGGCGGCTGGTGGAAGTGGCGGCGGCACGATCACCTGTCTCCTGAGTATGGAGAACTGGATCCACCACGTCCGTGCGCGCAAGTTCGATCTGATCCCAATCACGCGTTGGACTCGGCCGTACAAGCTGGACACGATCCGGGCAGCGGCCCGGGTGATGGTTGGGTTGCGGGACGAGTAGGCGCGGGTTGATCCGATGAGGCTTACACAGCATCCGGAGTGCGCTCGCTACATAGGTGCTGGGGCGCTGGTAGCGCAGGCGAAGCGGTCCATATCAGCCTGGCGTGCCAGCGGAAAGCCGTTCACGGCTGGATCGCACTTGCCGTGTTGGCACGTTGGGGATGCCGAAGCTCTGGTGAAGTCGTTGGCGGACATGTTTGGGGAGTATAACCGCGTGATGTGGGAGTGTTTTCCCTACTGCCGCCACTGCGATGGAGGTTGCTGCGTGCCCGATGCCTCGCGTGTGGGGCGATTCGATGCCATCGCCCTGGCGCTGCTGGATATCTCTCTACCGGACCTCTCCGAGGACATCGCTGCTTCGGAGCGCCGTTGTATCTACCACACGCCCACGGGCTGTACCTGGCCGGCGGGCTGGCACAATATCAAGTGCTGGTCCTTCTACTGCCTGGGTGACCTGAGCGCGTCGGTCGATGGGGGATCAAATCAGGGGAGCTCAATATGGGAACGGCAGGCGGCTCTGACGCACGAGCTGGCGCACGTGGTGCAGAGTTCGCTGCCGGACGTGCTTCGGGATCATGAGCGGGCATCCGACGACGCACTGGTCGCTCACCTGTCCGACCCGGTGGACTTCGCGCAGGCGCTGGACCGGGCGCTGGACGAGGTCTTCGTCCAGCCGTTTGTCGCGTGGTATCCGTTGGATGGCGTGCTGGAGGCGGATGAGCGGACTGCTCTCGCACAGGAAAGTGCGATATGGACGGGACGAGATGCTAGCGTCGAGGGCGATTGGATCGGCGCACTGCTTGAGCTGGCGGATGCCGGAGTGGCGGTCGTGGCCTCTGGCAGCAGCAGTTCGTGCGATGTGCGTTGCGCTGTGCGCGACGGGATTATGGAGTTTGTCGCCGGGCTGATGACCGAACTCGATGAGGTGGATATCGGAGAGGGCTCCAGCGGGTTCGGGATTTCGCTGGATCAGTTGCTGGCGGATCTGGAGGCGCTGGAGTGGTCGGTACAGGGCTTCCCAGGAAACGGGGCGCAACAGCTGGCTGTAGTCTATGGCCATTACGTTACTGTATCCCCCCCCGCGGCTGGGGAGCGGCCTGCGCTGGGTTATCGAATGGGTCAGCAGGTGCGGAATCTGTGGCGTTACTGGGACCGTTTGGTCGCTGCAGTGTGATGTATGGCGCCTCAGACGGCGCGCGGTTGCTCCAATCGTGAGGAGGTATTGCTGCTATGAAGACAACGCATCTGGGGCGTACTGGCCTCAGAGTGAGTCGGTTGTGTCTGGGCACTATGAACTTCGGTCCGCAGGCCAGCGAGGCTGAGAGCTTCGCGATGATGGACCGGGCTTTGGATCTGGGCATCAACTTCTTCGATACAGCCAACGTCTATGGCTGGAGGAAAGGCGAAGGGGTCACCGAGCAGATCATCGGTCGGTGGATGGCTCAAGGTGGCGGACGGCGCGAGCAGATTGTGCTGGCCACAAAGGTCTATGGTGAGATGGGGGATGGGCCCAACGATCGCGGTCTCTCGGCCTACCACATCCGCCGGGCGTGTGAGGATAGTCTCCGTCGCTTGCAGACAGATCATATCGACCTGTATCAGATGCACCA
This sequence comes from Chloroflexota bacterium, assembly GCA_012514315.1. Lineage (GTDB taxonomy): Bacteria > Chloroflexota > Anaerolineae > B4-G1 > B4-G1 > JAAZAN01. The sequence continues at coordinate 1,973 of JAAZAN010000169.1, read as the reverse complement.
CGTCGATCGGGATACGCCCTGGGAGGAGATCTGGCAGGCGATGGAGCAGCTGGTGCGCGAGGGCAAGGTGATCTACGTCGGCAGCAGCAACTTCGCTGGGTGGCACATCGCACAGGCGAACGAGACCGCCACGGCACGCGGTTTCATGGGGTTGGTGTCCGAACAGAGCATCTACAACCTCAGCTCGCGCACTATTGAGCTGGAGGTTATTCCGGCGTGTCAGGCTTACGGTGTAGGCCTCATCCCCTGGAGCCCATTGCGCAGTGGCATGCTAGCCGGGGCCCTCCAGAAAGCGAGCGAGGGACGCCGGGCGTTGGACGAAGTCCAGGACTGGATTGCGGTGCACCGCCCGCAATTGGAGGCCTACGAGGCGTTGTGTCGTGAGCTGGGCGAGTCGCCCGCTATCGTGGGGCTGGCGTGGGTGGTCCATAACCCGGTAGTAACTGCGCCCATCATTGGTCCACGTACGATGGACCAGTTGGAGGGCGCTCTCCGCGCGCTGGAGATCGAGCTTTGTGACGAAGTCCTGGCGCGGCTCGACGAGATCTGGCCTGGGCCGGGTGGAATGGCGCCTGAGGCATACGCCTGGTAAGGATTCTTGACGCTCGATTCCGAACGTGGTATACTGCCCGCCGGTATGATCCGACCGGTGAGTAGCACGGTACGGGCATAGCAGTCCATTACGAGCGAGATATCAGATCGAAGCCTGAACTGGGGACGGCGTGTGGTCCAGCACGGCCATCCCTGTTTTCGTATATAGCTCGCCTGCGGCCGCGCAGCGGGCGGAACATCGAGGTAGAATGTGACGTACGCTTTGGGAATCGATACGGGTGGGACGTATACGGATGCCGCACTGATTGATCACGACAGTGGCGCGGTAATTGCGGCGGCAAAGGCCCTGACGACCTATCAGGACCTAGCGTTAGGGATCGAGCAGGCAATCGCAGCGGTGTTGCGGAATCATCCGGCGCCGCCGGATGAGATTGGGCTGGTCTCGCTGTCGACGACCCTGGCGACGAACGCAATTGTCGAAGGACGCGGGAGCCCGATCTGTCTGATTCTGGTTGGCTACGACCCTATCCTGATCCGCCAATTTGGCTTCGAAGATGATCTGGTGACCGAGGATGTGGTCTATGTGGCCGGTGGGCACGACGATCTGGGCGATGAGGTCGCGCCGCTCGATGAGATCGCCCTTCGCAAGGCGGTCGACGCGTACAGTCATCAGGTTGAGGCGTTTGCTGTGTCTGCCTACTTCGGTGTGCGCAATCCCGCTCATGAGCTGAGGGCGCGCGAGTTGATCGAGGCGTGGACGGGCTTACCTGTAACGTGCGGGCACGAGCTGACGTCACGGCTCAACTCGGTGCGTCGTGCAACAACGACGGCGTTGAATGCTCGGCTGATCTCCTTGCTGCGTGATCTCATCGCGACCGTGCGTGAGACGCTGGATGAGCAGGGGGTCCATGCGCCGTTGATGGTTGTCCGCGGCGACGGTTCGTTGATGCGCAGTGATTGGGCGCTCCGACGCCCGATCGAGACCATTCTGTCGGGGCCGGCCGCGAGTGTAGTTGGTGCTTGGCACCTGGCCCGGAAGGGCGACGTCTGGGTCGTCGACGTAGGCGGGACCACCACAGACATTGCCGCGCTCCACGATGGACGTCCGCGTCTGAACCCTCAGGGGGCTCGCGTGGGCAGATGGCGCACGATGGTTGAGGCGGCCGATGTCCATACAGTCGGGCTGGGCGGTGATAGCGAAGTGCGCCTGGAGCGAGATGAAGGTTTGGTGATTGGGCCGCGCCGAGTGGTGCCGTTGTGCTTGCTGGCGCAGGAGCATCCGGACGTGGTGCGTGAGTTGGAGCGTCAACAGGTGACCGAGAACATGGATGGCCGCGTGGCACAGTTTGCGTTTATGCAGCGTGAACCGGCGATCCGATTGTCCGACGAAGAGCATATGCTTCTGGACTATCTGAGGACAG
>JAAZAN010000168.1 GCA_012514315.1 Chloroflexota bacterium | reverse complement strand
TATCGGAAGCTGGTCACCGTCTCGAGGTTCGACCGCTATTACCTCAACAGTATCTATGTCGCGACGGCAGCTACGGTTGGCCAGATTGTCACCGGTTCGCTGGCGGGCTATGCCTTCGCACGACTCGATTTCCCTGGCAGGGACAAGCTCCTGGCAGCCTACGTCGCGACTATGATGGTCCCCTTTGCAGTGCGCCTTGTGCCCACCTTCATGATTCTACGCTGGTTCAACTGGGTGGACACTTACTCGGCCCTGATCGTGCCCTGGCTGTGCGGTCCCTACAATACCTTCCTCTTTCGCCAGTACTACTTGACCATCCCGGAGGACCTGATCGATGCAGCCAAGTTAGATGGCTGCGGCAAGTGGGGTGTGTACCAGCACGTGATGCTACCACTTTCACGATCTATCATGGCAGCAGTGGGCACCATCACATTCCTATCAATGTGGAAGAGCTTCCTCTGGCCACTCATCGTCACGAACTCCAGAGAGAGGATGGTGATTGCTGTCGCCCTGTCGAGGCTTGTCGATGAGATGGTGATGGATTGGGGGCTGCTGATGGCCGCCACATCCGTTGCCATGGTGCCGACTCTGATCGTGTTCATCTTTGCCCAAGAACAGATCGTGAAGTCGATCACGTTAACTGGTGTGAAGGGGTAGTGGAGCCATGTCCATGGTGAACCAGATTGCCGCTGATGAGACGAGACTGCGAAGTCCCGTCATCCAGCGAGAACAGAAGGCCTACCTACGTGGGCTGGCGAAGCGAGTGGCGGAGATAGCAGCGGACCCGGCTCAGGAGTTCCGCCGGCGTGTATGGTACGCCCAGAACTCGCTGCACCCGATCAAGCCGCCAGTCTTCTGCTTTCCCTGGATGTGCTGGAGCGAACTCTCAGCCACTGGTTCCCAGCTCGCGCATCCTCTGCTCCAGGCATGGGAGAGAGACCTCCTGACGCGCATATACGCCTGGGAGCATTTCCAGGATGACCAGGTAACTGATGATGTGATCTACGTCAAACACGTCTTCGTGGACACCGGCTGGGGACTCAGTGCAGCCAGAACCCAGGTTGCTTCAGAAGGGTCCTATATCTGGGATCCGCCATTGAAGGATCCGGCGGACCTGGACAAGCTTCACTTCCCTGAGGTCGTCGTTGACTGGGAAACCACGCAGGCGCACCTCGATCTCGCGAAAGAGGTCTTCGGCGACCTGCTTCGGGTTGAGCTGCGTACAGAGTTCTGGTGGACGCTTGGGATAATGTACGAGTGGGCTCAGTTGCGCGGTCTGGTTCAACTGATGATGGACATGGTCGACCGACCGGCGTGGATGCACGAAGCCTCTCAGTTTATGGCGGCCGGACGCCTGCACTTCCTCGACAATCTGGAGGCACAAGGGCTTCTGTCTCTGAATAACGGCTGCCATCAGTTGGGCTGTCGATCGTTCGGGTTCACGGATGAACTGCCGTCAACTGACTACACCGAAGGGCGTACGATGACACGGGACATGTGGGGATTCACGGAGAGTCAAGAGACCACCGGAATAGGGCCAGGAATGTTGTGGGATTTCGTCCTGCAGTATGAAGCGCCTATCCACGAGCGGTTCGGCTTGACCTGCTATGGGTGTTGTGAACCCCTGGACCGCAAGTTCGATGTTGTCAAACGCCTACCCAATCTTCGGCGCGTGGCTGTCAGTCCATGGTGCGATCGTGCTGTGGCTGCTGAGGCGCTGACCGATGAGTACTGCTATGCGTGGCGCCCCAATCCCGCTTACCTTGCGGGTCCGACCTTCGATCCCGAGTTCATCCGCGCCGATATTCGCAGGACATTCGAGCTGGCGCGTGGCTCTCACATCGAGATCGAACTCAAGGATTGCCAGACGTGTTCTGGTGAGCCGTGGCGCTTCGACGAGTGGGCGCGCATCGCGCAGGAGGAGAGCTTGCGAGTCGCCGAGCAGCTCTGACAAGACGTGCGGGTGTCGCGTCCTTCAGCCGCCACGCAGGACGGTTGCGAGGCCGGAGAACTTGCTCCGGCGCCCCCGCCTTTCTTGTGCTCCAGTCTGCTCAACTGCTATCTCTTATCGGGAGGAATACCATGTCTGACCTGCCCCATATCATCATCTTCAACCCCGATCAATGGCGGGGCGATGTGCTCGGCCATATGGGCAACCCGGGGGCCGTCACG
>JAAZAN010000167.1 GCA_012514315.1 Chloroflexota bacterium | reverse complement strand
TCACACACCCTTCGTGAAAGGGACGGGCAGATGAAGACCGTCATCATCTACGGCGAGCGCGATGTCCGGGTGGAGGATGTCGACATTCCGAAGATCGGACCCCGAGATGTCCTAGTACGCGTGCGCGCTTCAGGCATCTGCGGCTCTGACGTGCACCGCTACCTGGCCACTGACTATGGACGCGTGATACCCCATCCGATGAACTCCGGCCACGAGTATTGTGGCGATGTTGTAGAGGTGGGAAGTGATGTTCGGCGGTTCCAGGTAGGCGACAAGGGAACGCTTGGTGTGGTCTGGTGGGCGCTGACCGGCGACCTTCCCCCGCGCTTTGTTGATCGGCCCAGCGTTCGAGCACTCGTGGCGCAACCGCAGGGCCGCTTGGGTGCCTTCTCTGAGTACGTGTGCATCCCAGATGCGGACGAGCGACTGGTCAAGGTACCGAGTCACGTGAGTTACAACTGCGCCGCGGTCCTCGAGCCGTTTACTGTTGCGCTCAAGGCGTTTGCGCGCCCGACGATAACCCCTGACGATAGCGTCCTCATCACCGGGGCTGGCCCCATCGGCCTTGCAGCCCTCCTGCTCTGTCACGCGCGGGGCATTAAGGATGTCACCGTCTGCGAGCCATCCAAGGTCAGGCGCGAACTGGCCGCCAAGATCGGCTGTAAGACTGTGGACCCGCTCGAAGAGGACCTGGCAGCACGAATCATGGACCAGACGCATGGGACCGGGGTGGACGTCTTTGTGGAATGCGCCGGTACTCAGGCTACATTGGACAGAGCCTTCGCGCTTACCAAGCATGACGGTCGTATTCTGCTCATCGCACACTATCGCCAGACTCCCAAGTTCAACCTCGAGCGTTTTGTGCGCGGACAGCGCAGTCTTTACCCTATGGGTGCGGACGACGTTACCGATGAAGCCATACAGCTCGTCGCCGACGGAACGGTGGATCTGGCGCCGCTCGTCAGTCACGAGTTCCCCCTAGAACAGGCTCAGCGGGCCTTCGAGGTCGCTTGTGACGCCTTGACGTCTGTGAAGGTGGTATTTGCGCCCTAAATCCACCGGCGAGTTCGTCCTGAGCGGCATCCGGCCATCTGCTAGCGATCGTAAGAGCTACGCAGAGGGAATCGGACGAGCAGCCTCAGTTGCTCCTCGCTATCGTCGCCATAGTGGCGTTGCTTGAACGGGCCGGAATCGCCAAAGTATGTCCAGGCTCTATCATTGATCAGCGCAAGCAGCCGTTCCGTCGTCTCAGTCTCAGACCACGGGCAGGAAACCTGACACAGAGCGAATCAGGTCAATACCCAGAATAGCCAGGGCCATAGTGGCCGCTTTCACAGCCCATACTATGGGAGTATGGCGGTAGCCATGCGCATCCTTGTCACGCCTCGCGACACCTAATCGTTCGTAGTAGTTCTGGGCAATGTGTGCCCACAGAAGGAGGGTCGGTGACTGACGATGCGGTACGATCGGTTTCCAGAGCACTCTGTATTATGGAGGCCTTCCTCGAAAAGCCGGTGGCTACCCTGAGTGAACTTGCTGCTGCTACCGGAGTCAGCAAGACGACATGCCACAGGCTACTGAACACCCTGATATCGGCTCACTACGTCGTTCGGGCGCCCCACGGGGTTGGTTACCAACTGGGCGGCAAGGTCATCGCGTTGGGACAAGCCTGTATGGCCCAGGTCGACGTGTTTAGAGCCACGCGACCACACATCGTCGAGTTGGCCCGCAGAACGGGTGATACAGCGTTCATGTGCATCAACGACGACGATGAAGCGCTCTGCCTGGATCGGGTGGATGGAAAGCACGAGGTCCGCGTGTTTATCCTTCACCTCGGAGGCCGACAGCCTCTACACGTTGGGGCGGCCCCGTTGGCTCTTCTTGCCGATAAGACGGATGACGAGCTCGCAGAGCTGGTACGTCGTCGGGGCCTGGCGAGGTACACTCCCTATACTATCATCGACCTGAAACACTTGATCGCGGCAGTGGAGCACCTTCGGCAAGAGGGATATGTGGTGAGCTGGGAGGATGCGACAATCGGTGTCGCCGCGGTTGGCGCTCCGGTCTTTGATCACACGGATAGGGTAGTAGCATCGATCAGCGTGAGCGGTATCCTGCCACGATTTGGCCCTGATCGTCTGCCCCTCCTGATAGAGGCGGTGAAGGAAGCAGCAGCCAACGCCTCGAGGGACCTGGGTCACTCCCGTACGACCAGTTCCGAGCAGAGGAGATAGGGCTGACCGGGAACCCGCCGTAGTGTAAGCGGCAGGGCAACACTCAGCTCGATTGCTGGCCGTTCGAGCCGGGGTGTACGGACCTTTCCTAGGCGGCGCCCCACAAGTCTGGATACCGGTCGCCGTCTTGTGGTGTGGGCGCAGGCGAAGGCGAATGCTGCCCGGAGCAGGACAGCTGGACCAGGGATGTGCCGAGGCCTGCGCACGTCCCGTTCGCTCACGCAATAGCGCGGACGCATCCATCGCTTCAACCGACCGTGATGCTGCGGCTCGGCTGCATCTGGCCGCCTCGCTCAAGCATGCACGAAGGACAATACGACCTGGAAGAACCCCTATCTGGTCTAGGTCCGTAGCGGTGCCGACCTTCGAGGTCGGGGGATACTGGTCAGGAGACTCGTGTCAAGAGATTCGTGCACCCTGCCACCGTCGGATCGGACACGCTGACCGTGTCGGTCGCCGATCAAGACCCCGGCGAAGAGGTAGAGCGTCACGAGAATGGCTACGAGGAAGCATACTGCGTCCT
>JAAZAN010000166.1 GCA_012514315.1 Chloroflexota bacterium | reverse complement strand
CGAACAAGGTGACATAGACAGCTTCGAGGTCTGCCGAATCGGCATCGCAGACCTCGTGCAATCCCTCCCCCTGATTCATCGCTTCGGTGACGCTAACGAGTTTGAGGGCGATTTCGCCTGCTTCGTCTTCGTCGCCGAGATATTGCTGGACAATCGCCGTCCCCTGGATGGTGTGGACGTATTCGCCCGGATCACCCCACGGCACGAGCCCTGCGGAGACCGAGAATTTGGATGCAGCAGATCATGGCCGGGCTGCTTGGCAACGGCCGCAGTGCCGGTTAAGGCGTCACCGCACCCCCGCTTAGGGCCTAGACGTTACCCATCCCGCCAGATAGCGAGCACCCTGTCGCCACTTCCCATTTTCATTCTCGGCGACTACACTACGAGATGCATTTGGGGAAAATTTGGGGAATCGGCGTTGTCGAGCCTCTTGCCCCGAGCTCCCCCGGTTGGTAAACTATTGCCAATAAAGCACTTACACCCACGTCCCCGTAGCTCAATTGGATAGAGCGTCGGCCTCCGGAGCCGAAGGTTACAGGTTCGAATCCTGTCGGGGATACTTTCCATTCTTGTGCCCGAGGCTTCCCCCCCCAGAAGCCCCATTCTGATGCAGTAGATCGTACGGCATAGCCGTATTGGAATAGTCGACGCCTTACAACACCGGGACCGGGGCAGTGCAACCTGTCCGTTTACCGGCGTGCATTGGTGCAGCAACGACCGGTGTCGTAGTGCCACGAAGCTATTGCACTAATTGCAAAGCAAGCTTTGCCCCAAAGATAGTCCATCAAGCATTGACGCTATATACTTAGGTCTTGGGAGCGAATCGTCAATCTAGCACCGATGCAGGTACAGTTGCATGGCCGAGACCTACAACTCCACCTATGATGACTGCCAAGAAAACCTGAAAAACCTTGTGCACTTCTACAGCGACAACCTGGGGAAGAGAAATGAGGCAACCACTCGACTTCACTTGATTGACACACTCTTGATGGATTGCCTCGGGTGGAACAAACGAGATATCGTTTGCGAGGAACATCAGCGAACGGAGCGAGACGAATACACTGACTACACGTTCTTTGCCCCAAGACGGATGATGATTCTTGAGGCCAAGCGGGAGGGTGACACGTGGGAAATCCCCGATGTGAAAGTCTCGATTACATACACGCTGAAATCAGTATGTCGAGGGAACGCCGACTTGAAGGCTGCGATTAACCAAGCTGCATCTTATTGCCAATCTCGCGGCGTGCCTATCGCGACCATATGTAACGGTCACCAGCTTCTCGCATTCGTAGCAAACAGGAATGACGGAGTCCCCCCTCTCGATGGCAAGGCGGTTGTCTTTCCATCACTGCACCACATGTTAGACTATTTTCCTGATCTCTGGAACGCTCTGTCTCGCGGGGCACTTGAAGACAAGAAACTGCAGCAGCGTCTTGTCGGCTCCCATCAACCCGAACTACCTCCGCCCCTTTCGGCTTCGATCACCGACTACCCCGGCACAAAAGGCCGGAACGTGTTTCAGTCCGAATTGAAGCACATCACGGAATTGGTTATCGACGACATCCCTGAATCCGCGGAACTGGAAAAGGACTTTCTTACCAAGTGCTACTGTCATAGTGGGGCATTGTCGCAGCACTCGCTGGCAAGCAAAGCCATCCTTCGGGCAAGGTACTCTGCTTTGTTTGACAGCAGTTCACCAGGCCGCCCGGCACTTGTGTCCGCGACTACCCGCGCTGGGGTGTCACAGGAATTGTACGCCGACAGCATGAGCCGACGTCCGATACTGTTGCTGGGCAACGTCGGTGTCGGGAAGTCAATGTTCATACGCCATCTCGTTGGTATCGTGGCACCAGACATATTCGGCAAAGCAATTTCCATTCGCATTGATCTTGGAACAAGCGCAACTCTGGCAACTGACCTCAAGACGTTCGTAGTTAACGAAATCAGCCGACAGCTTACCACGAAATACGATGTGAAGATCGAACAGGGCAGCTTCGTTCGAGGTGTCTACAACCTTGAACTAAAGGAATTTCGCCAGTCGATACATGGTGAGCTTGCGAATTCAGACCCACCCCGATTCAAAGAGAAAGAGCTGGAGTTACTCGAACGGTTCCTCGCGGATTCGGGCGAGCATTGCAAGCGTTCATTGGAACACCTGAGCAAAGGGAGAAAACAACAGATCGTCATTTTCATTGACAATGCTGACCAGCGAAGTGACCCGACGCAGGACGAAGCGTTCTTGATCGCCCAAGAAATGGCTGCCAAGTGGCCTGCTTTGGTTTACATACCACTCCGACCGGAGACCT
>JAAZAN010000165.1 GCA_012514315.1 Chloroflexota bacterium | reverse complement strand
TCAAGCCGGCGGCGGAGCTCACGGGCTTCCACGGCGGTCCCAGCCGCGCGCCTATGGTGAACCTGGATGCCGGACAGCGTGCGCACGTCCGCCGGGTGCTGGAGTCCATCGGCGCGCCCCTGACGTAGGGAGGTCGGGTTCCCTGTTACTGCCACGGCGAACCGTCCTGCACCGCCATTGGGACCGCTGTCAGGCTTAGGCCGTTGAGTATCGGCAAGTGAGAGATTGCCGCCCTCTGATCTCAGCCTCTGGAGGCGCGGTCTCATGTCTGCGTGTGGTGAGGCCGAGTAAATCAGCGCGTAAGGCCATTTTCCTAAGGCGATACCTGGTATATAATGGGATTAGTGGTGTGGTGGACAGTGTGGCGATAGGAAAATGGATTATTCATATCTCAGCTTGACGGTTGCGGAGTACTTTGCAGGCATTGGATTGGTCAGGATGGGCCTGCAAGAGCACGGTTGGCAGGTGGTTTTTGCCAACGACATCTCCGGGAAGAAGTACGAGATGTACGAGGACTTCTTCCCGGATGCCGCGCGGCACTACGTGATCGGCGATATCTTTGACCTTGACCCCGATATCATTCCGTGCGCCACTCTGGCCACATGTTCGTTCCCCTGTATCGACCTCTCGGTCGCTGGTAATATGGGCGGTGTTATCGATGGCGGCCATTCGAGCGCCTTCTGGGGGTTCACACGCATTCTTTCTGCACAGGGTAGCTCAGCGCCTCCGCTCATCCTTGTGGAGAATGTGCCTGGCTGGTTGTACTCCAATAAGGGGAAGGATTTCCGAATTACTGTCCAGGCCCTAAATAGCTTGGGCTACGCCTGCGACGTATTCTTGCTGGATGCGCTTCGATTCACGCCTCAGAGCAGACTGCGTGTATTCCTGGTCGGTACCAGGCTCCCGGTCAACTGCACAGGCGTTGAGATGATCCTCACACGATCCAAGGCGCTCTTGTCAGACCGCCTTCGAAGAAGCCTGATCGCCAACAAAGATCTGCGCTGGTTCTACAACGAGATGCCCGAGCCGCCTCCTCTCAGGAAGGGCGGCTTGTCTGAGCTCATTGAGCCGCTGGCGGACACCGATGATAGATGGTGGACGGATGACGAGGTGGCTCGCCATCTCGCGATGATGACTGATTCGCATCGTGAACGTGTGCAGCGGTTAGCGCAGAGTGCGCGCCTCACCTATAGGACTTTCTACCGTCGGCGGCGGCAAGGACAGCAGCGGGCTGAAGTGAGGCATGACGATCTGTCGGGCTGTCTTCGTACGGCAGTCGGCGGTAGCGGGAAGCAATCCCTGGTCAAGGCGGGGCGTGGAGAGATTAAGATGCGGGTTATGTCTCCGAGAGAGTATGCCCGGCTGCAAGGCGTGCCTGATGTCTATCCGATCCGCGCGAGTGGCGTGCAAGCGCTCACCGGATTCGGCGATGCAGTGTGCGTGCCGGCTATCGCCTGGATCGCCGAGCACGTGCTCGGGCCGATGGTCGGCCGCGGTGCTTTGGTGTACAAGCGCGCGGTTCCTACCACTCAACTCTTCCTGCTAGAGAATGACCGATAACCTGAGTCCTGAAGATCGCCGGCGTACTATGCAGTCCGTTAAGGGGAAAGGTAACAGGCTCGAGCGACGCCTCTGGGCTCTGTTGGCTGGCTGCCACCTCAGAGGATGGAAGAAGAACGTGGAAGGCATTCTCGGCAAGCCCGATGCTGCTTTCATCAACCAGCGTGTTGCCGTGTTCGTCGATGGTTGTTTTTGGCACGGTTGTCCCCACTGTCGGAGGAAGCTGCCAGAGACAAACCGTGAGTACTGGGAGACCAAGATCAAGCGCAATGTGGAGCGTGCCCAGCGATACAATGAACAACTCCGGCAAGACGGGTGGGTGGTGGTCCGTATCTGGGAGCACGAGATGGACGACACCGGCATGGTAAGCGCCAGGATAATCCGTGCGCTCGAGAGTAGGGGGGCGTACGATGACACGATCTGAGGCTGAGCTGATTCGACAGCGGAGTCGAGAGGTCCTTGCCGCCTGGCTTGAGTCCTGTACTCGCCACGGGAAGATATCCAGGAATACGGTCGCCGTAGGCATTGTGGTGCTGGACCATCTGATGCGCGAGTGCCCTACCCAGCGCGCGACAGTTATCTCGCAGGGCGGTGAGGTCACCGGAGCGCGTTCGGGTCTGGGGGTTACGCTAGAGCGCTACGGCGTCCCACGCAAGTACCTGAAGGAGGTCACTACCCGCCAGGGACATCAAGATGGACAACGGCTGTTCGAGCAGCTCGAGTGGGGTCACAGGCTCGCGATGCTGCCAATCGATGACCGACATGAGTTACTGCAGGAGCTCATTGGGAAGCTTAGGAATCGTGCAGATAAGTGGCTGCACCGTCAGAACCTGAAGCTTGACCTGGACCGTCGGTCGGCGCCTACGACTTGGGTGCATGTGATCATTCAGAGCGCCCAAGGACGCTCGGGCGGTATAGTCGAGCAGCAGCTTGTGGGTGCGAAGCTGGCCAAGCGGTTCCCGGGAGTGTCTGTGCCAAATCATCCTGCGCACGCCGCCGACCAACAGACCGAGCGCCTGGGCGATTTCACCATCTCCAAGATCGTCTATCACGTAACGTCAGCGCCGTCTCGCGATGTTCTCCGGAAATGTGGGAAGAACACTAAGATGGGATTGTGGCCCGTTCTGTTGACGCCCCGCGACCAGGAGAACAGGGCGCGAGTCCTTGCGCACGATGAAGGTGTTGAGGATGCGCTCACAATCATCTCCATTGAGGACTTCGTTGCGATGAACATCATCGAACTTGCCACGCAGGAGAATACGGATCTGTTCAAGGTCCTGATGGAGATACTGGACATCTACAACAAACGGCTGTCTGAAGTCGAGACGGACCTCTCATTGCGCATCGAGATCCGCTAGCTCTGTCATCAAGCGCGGGTTAGAGCTCGTCTTTCGCACATTGGCCCGATGCTGACCGCCGCTGACATCGGCGACGCCGGCATTGATGGCAACCAACTGGTCAGCCAGGTCTTCCGCGGCTGGTGTGGATTGCCCGACCGGATCTTGGAGGCCACGCTCACCATCTTCGCGCCCGACGGCGCGCCCCTGATGACATTGAGGGCGCCGGTCAATGCACCGGCTGGCGGTGACGGGGCGGTGGAGCGGCTCTGGGAGACGGCAGGTGTGTCGTTGGGTCGCTACACCGCGGTGGCGATCGTCACCGAGGCCCGCGCCGATGCCACCTATGAACCCGTCCAGCGCAGTATAGCGCTGCGTACCCGGGTCTTCATACCAGCCATCCTGCGAGGCGCGCAGCGCCCTGGTGGGTCACTCGATCGGGTATCTGGAGGGACTCGACCTGCGGGCTGGTAGCTGCCGCTGCGCGTCCTATGCCCGCGCCGGCTTCTGTGCCACGATCTCGTGCCAGATGCGCAGCGACTCGGTGACGCCCAGTTCGTGGATGGCCTGGATGATGGCCTGGCTCTTCTGCTGGATCGACACCTGTTC
>JAAZAN010000164.1 GCA_012514315.1 Chloroflexota bacterium | reverse complement strand
AATCTATAGGTTGCAGGGGAGTGAGGTCCCGGCCGTGTGGTCGTGCCGGTGCTGAACTGGGTTCATAACTCAAAACCTCGACATTTCAGGTGTTGAATCAGCGGTCGTCGGTCCACCTTGTTTTGGCTGCATCTGAGACGCAGTAATCGATCAGATCACTGTGGAAGCGTTGCATTGCGGGAATCAGCTCCGGAAGCTCTTCATTGACAGCATCTATGGACCGGTCTGTATGGGACCCAACAATGGCACGAAGAATTCGCCGGTTTCGCCAGTTCTTCTGATTTTGATTTCTACCGCATGGTCAGGGGTAGCCTTGCCCGACACGACCTAGTCCTCACTCCGACCCAGTTGCCTTCATGGTTAGATCCTCCTTGGACCTTAGCTTAAACTGAAGCTGATAGTTACGCCCGATAGCATGGGGATCACCCAATAAGATGATATCGTTATGTTGCAAACGACCAGTACGAACGATCTTGGCCCCGTTCACGTATGTTCCATTCTTGCTCAGGTCCTGAAGGTTGACGCGGTTGAGTTCGCGCGTTATTTGAGCGTGTTTGCGGCTCACGCTGCCTAACTCCGGAACCACTACTGTGTTCTCAGGATCTCGGCCAATACTGATAGTGTCCCTGATTAGTCCGATGGGCGTCGGACGGTCATTCCCGCTGGCGAGAAGATACCCCCACGGTTCGCCATCGGGCATCAGATCGAGTATTTCAGTCCATTCGGTCGCATTAAGCACGACTCCAACCAGGTTCAAGATGGTGTTGGGATCGAGGCGATATGGCTCGAATTTCTTAGCTTTTCCTTGATCGATGCCGTGACGGATCGCCAAAACCCAGCTCGGCACTTCCTCTGGAGTTAGAAGCGAGAAGTCTCTCTCCCATTGCTTGCGCCGCACACCTGAACCGTGCGATAAGGTCTCTCTCAGCTCTTGGATGTTAGCAGCAGGGTTGGTGAAACAGACGGCCGTTTGGCACTTGAAGTCGTCCCAACGGGATGCATCTCTGCGCAAGTCTTTTGGGAGGAGGTAGGGCAGGGTTTTCAGGCGAAGCGCTTCCGCATACGCTTGCACTTGCTGATGTGGGTTATCTCGTATTCCGCTCGTAATTGGTCTTCCGTCCGCACACCATGATCCGTCCCGATCCAGCGTAATCTGACCTGAATGATGCTTAAGTTCGATTACTCCTAGTCCGCGCTCGGTGAAAAGCACAAGGTCTGCGCTTGGTTCGTGCAGATTTGCGAGCATCAGAAACAGAGTATCGACATGATGAAGTTTGCCCCACAGGCGCTGAGCTATCTCCTGCGTCGCTTGCGCCTCGTGGGCATGATCGGGAGCCCATTGGCGACCTCCGGAATCCCTGCTCACGAACAGCTTTACAGGCATATGTCCTCCTTGGCTGAACCAGCGACTAGTCATCCATCCAAAGACTCACACCGGCGCGCAACGAGTGCACGACTTGCAATCAACCCTGCCGGCATTTCCACAGACTCCGCAATGGGGGCAGATGTACATGTTCCCGCACCCAGGGATCCAACAAGGAACTGCGAGAACGTTCAGACCATACACCGCGTCGACCCAGCCGGCGTCAAACGCCGCTGAATAGTCCCAGGTGCCACTCGGCGTCACGAACGGATATCGAGCTCCGCACTCACCGCAAGCTCTGGTTCCCCATATGCTGTGGCACTCGTCGCACTCGCACACAAAATGCTCACCTCGGCTGGCGTGAAGAGCCGCGGGACCGTTGAGCGTCAAACAGACCGGACATTGCAGGAACGCGTCAAAATGAACGTAGCTGGCGTCGAGTTCGGCCTTGAAACTGGTGAGCCAATCAATTTGCGGCTGCATCTTTTTGCCAATGACACGCAAGCGGCCAAGCTTCGCCCGAAGCGCGTCGTCTAGCCGGCGCTTCTCATCATCGCGCGGCACTCGTAGCACTGAAGCTCGCCCGCGCTCGGAGGCTGGCTCTACCCAATCGGCAACAGTCAGGAGATCTTTAGCGTTTTCTGCCAGAGTGACCTTTGGAGGATAGTCCAGAATCTGCGGGCGGAGCAAGGCCCATTGAAGCGCCCGTCCAATCCGTTCAAGGGTATCGAGCTCGTACGAGGAAACAGGCAGGAATGCCAACGACTCGGGTTTGTGTAGGTCATTGCCCAGTGTCATGGTCTTGTGACGAACTAGGTTCGGAAGCGATGCACGCTCGCGGGCATCGCCGGGATACAGCAGAACGACCAGGTCTTTCCTGAGAGGAGATTGACCGCGTGCTGCACCTCGATCTCCGTTGAGCCTCGCCGAGAGTGACCCAGCAACGGTTGCCCTCAGTTGCTCACTGACATCCCAACGTCCCGGAGACGTCAAAGGTGCCGCTAGTGGCACGAAAAGCACACCGCCATCGGCTCCATCACGCTGGATCTTGATGGTGCCATCAGAATTCCAGCACAACTGCGCGGCCGCAGTTCCTCGTGTCCATAACACTGGTCGGCCCTGCTCACAAGGTCTGTCACCTTCTGGGCTATAGCCTAGAAGCTTCATTCCCTTGACAGTCAGAAGCAGACTGAAGGAATCAAAGCCCAGATTGACTTCTT
>JAAZAN010000019.1 GCA_012514315.1 Chloroflexota bacterium | reverse complement strand
TTTACGCGCAGAATCGACGTAAAGCCCCGCCCTATCTCTCTGAATCGGGGTAAAGCAGTGAGAAGGGGCTAGCAGATCGCAGTGGTACGGATCTGGTGAGCCATGACAATAGGGTCGCGGGTAAGGCCACTGCAGTAGGCGGTGATATCAAGATGTCACTCCGTTGGTTTGCTGTTGGTGCCTCACACCTCGAACAGCTGATCAATGCCGACCAGCTCAACGTCTCCCCTCCTCCTGGACTCCTCAACCAAGCCCGTGGTAAAGCCCGACTTGGAGAACAGCATGTAGTGACGGTCATGGTACTGCTCGGGAACAAGCGATGCGTTGATCAGCCTAGCCAGGGAGTCACTTCCCATCCGCTCGTTTCTCCATTTGCACTCCCCGAATATCGCGGATTGCCCTGATCTGGCGATGAAGTCGATCTCCTCCTGCTTCTTAAGAACTTGATTGTTCCCCCACCACCTGCCGATTTGGTCGAACATGATGGGCAGCGACATGCTCCTGTTGCGCCGGATCATGTACTGCATGCACACGTCCTCAAACACTCGGCCCATGTATTCCGGAATGGCAGGCAACACACGTCTGTCAAAGACGGCATCGCCTAGGCCCGCCTCTATGGCGGAAATGTTCTCGAACACGAATCGGTACCAAAACCTGAACATGTTGTCTGACAGCGAGTATGTGCTCTTGCGTCCCGCTTTCTCACCGACGGGAGTCTCCCTCTTCACGATCCTGAGATCCAGAAGGGTCTTTAGATACTTGGCGCACTTCTTGCTGTCCTCACCGGTCTTGGTTGCGATCTCATTCAGGCGACCGGCCCCCGCCGCAATGGCAGCGACTATGCTATTGTACACTGCAGGCTCACGCAGTTCCTGCTTGAGCAAGTTCGCAGGCTCCTCAAACAGATGACCCATGGGATCGAAGTAGTTCTTGATGAGGCCAGCTTTGAGATCTCCATGCTGTGCCACGCGCAGCAGATACTGAGGGATGCCGCCCGTCGCGCCATAGGCGACGATGCGGTCCTCAGGGCCCAGGCCGGGGAAGAACAGGGCACTATCAGCGTAGTCGAAGGGTTCGACTTTGAGCTGCGCCGTACGCCGGCCATACAGTGGACTCTTGTAGCCCAGCACCTGGTTCTCCATGAAACTCATTGATGATCCGCACAGCACCAGAAAGATGTTCGATGAGGCCATCCTCGTGTCGATAGCCTTCTGCAATATGGACGAGATAGCCGAGTAGGCCGTAGCCATGTAAGGGTACTCGTCAATGACTACAACAACCCGCTGCTCACCGGCCTGAGAAGACATGTAGTCAAAAGCCTTCTCCCAGGACGCGAACGTGTCCAAGGCGTCTCGGGCCTGTGGCATCACGTCAAGTAGGTCCCTGGAGAACGACTCGAGCGCTGCTCTGCCACCCTGCTCAGTCGCTACGTGAAATACGTGTTGCTTGTCCCTGCAGAACTCAGCGAGCAGTGCCGTCTTTCCGACACGGCGTCTGCCGTACACCACGACAAACTGGAAGCCGTCCTCGGCCCACAGGGCGCTCAGAGCACTCAGTTCACGTTCCCTGCCCACAAACACTGCGCCAGCCTCCCAGAACAGCATTCGCACATTTCGATCAAGAATATACTACTCACGAGTAGTCTACTCATGAGTAGTATATCACATTGAAAGTCGAGGTGAAGCGTCGCCCTATCGCCCGCACCGACAACCACAACTACAGCACATCGAACCCCAGGTGACGCTGCACGGCCTTGAGTATCATCTCTCGAGTAGACGCATCATCCACCCTCCCACACGCCTCTCCGAGCCTGACCTTGGCAATGGTGCGGATCTGGTGAGCCATGGCAATGGAGTCGCAGGTCAAGCCGCTACATGCGGCAGTTATGAGCGCCTCCGTTGGGTAGACGCGGCGCCCGGGCTTGGAGGATGTCAGCGGAACAACGGTGACAATCGGAAGGCTCTGGTTCACCTCATCTGACGATATGATCAGCACGGGACGCCGTCCCGCCTGCTCGGAACCTAAAGTGATGCCCAGATCAGCCCAGCATACCGACCATCTGTAGTTCACCATTCCGGCATCATCCTCGCTGTCTCGGCATCGCACTGCCGATAGTCCTCCTCTATGGCCGCAACGTCCTTCAGAAAGTCTGGGTCAGCGCCTGCCTGAGCCATCGCCTCGCGGAAGTCTTCTCGCTCAAGACCGGCCAGGTACTGCGCAACAGCTTCTCTAACAACGAAGCTGGCCGAATGGAC